>CAYNGB010000001.1:0-458072 GCA_964396795.1 uncultured Occallatibacter sp.
AGCCCTCACTCTCGAGATCGTCGGCTTCGAGTTCAAGATGCGCCTTGATTTCTTCCGCAAAATCCTGTGCACTGCGCCTGCGCCGGAACATCGCTATGCCTCCTCGCCTTGCGGCTCGACGCCAGTGTCCAGAATCAAGCCCATCGCACGAGTCAGCCGCCGCCACTCGCTGGTCTTCTCCACAAGCTGCTCGCGGCCTCTGGGCGTCAGCGAATAGAAGCGCGCCTTGCGGTTGTTATCGCTCACACCCCATTTGGCGCGAATCCACTCCTTGTCTTCCAGTCGCTGCAGAGCCACATAGAGCGATCCGTGATCGACAAGAAAAACGTCTTCTGATTGACGCTGGATCAATCGCGCTACACCCTGCCCATGGCACGGTCCCAGCACAAGCGTTTTCAAAATCAGCAGATCCAGCGTTCCCTGCAACAAGGCGATGCGGTCGTCGTTAATCTCTTGGGTAGCCATTCGACCCAAGTATTCACTTGTTTGGGTCGAATGTCAACCCAAACCGAAAATTTAGTTAAAAAGCATCAGGCTCTGCGAGCCCTTCAGCTCTTTATGTCCGCAGTGAAATTGGATGCCATCGAGAGTTTAAAACCATTCCGCTCTGCTGCAGGAATGGTCTGCTGGCGCAGGAATGTCCGCTCTTCTGCGTTTCGGGCGAGTCAAGGGCAAGCGCGGCATAAACAACCCACGCCAGCCATCACAGAGACTATAAGGTTGTGAAAATATGAAGTTGGTCGTCCCGCCCTTGCCGCGCATTTGCTTTTTGCCGCAAGGGCGGGAATGCACGAATCCACGCAGTCAGAAAATGATGTCGGTTCCGTATAACTCCTCACGCATGTGCATCTCAGCGAACCAGCAATATGTCCTCGGCTTCTCATCTTCAGATATGTATAGGTCAATCTCTCGTTCCGCCAGGTCTTTCACAACCCACCCGCTCAACGAGAACGCAGTGCGAATCTGCTCTTCTTTTAAAGCAGGCAACCCCTCACCAACGAGATAATTCGCCTTGGTCAAATTGGTCTCGCTGAATGCGCGCAGATAAACAACTGCCCCTGGGCGGCACATCCGATGGAGAGTAGTGGCATAGGCGGCGCGATCGCCGTCATTGTAGAGAGAGTGGAAGCATCCAATATCGACGACTGTATCGAAGCATTCATCGTAGCCGGAAATTTCGCACATATTCGCTTGCTGGAATAGAGCTTTGCTCCCTCTCTCTGTAGCTTTACGCCTTGCGCGCTCAACCGCGTTGATCGAGATGTCCATGCCGATCACGAAATACCCCAAATCGGCCAGGTAAAATGAGGTCCGCCCCGGTCCACAACCTGAATCGAGCACATCACCGTGAATTTTTCCACTCGCTTCCAGCGCCATAATCCATTCGTCAGGCGCGTCAATATCGAATGGAGTGGTCACACTCTCATAGGCCGTGTCCCAGTAGTTCTTCAGTTGTGCAGTGTTATTCATCCCAAGGTCCCTTCTCGTTTGTTGTAAGAATTGAAATTCCCATTCTTGCCTTTCTGCAACGAATGCTCTGCGCCTTCTTGTCTCCAAGCAGCGGTGCAGTCCCGGTGCGGTCAAGCCGGCTCCTTGGTTTCACTGGCAGGCCTTCTGGGATCGCCGCAGCGTGTGCGTAAATTCTGACGAAACTTCTCGCGCTCTTCCGGCGTCATCTCCTCCCAGCGCTCACCCAGCCGCCGTCGTTCCCAATGTTCGCGCAGCCGCTGCCGCGGTCCGGTGCGATCCGGCCTATGGCCGCCAAAGCCTCCGAACAGAATCCGGCACAGAAGCAGTAGTCCCAGAGCCTGCCAGAAGGTCACTTGCCGCCATCCGAACAACGCCGGCAACAGCCAGTTCCACAAATGCATCACCACTTCGCCGCAAATCGCAATCAGAATCAACAGTGCTGGCGGGGCCGCAAAGAAAATCCATTTCCTTCTCATGTTCGAATCCTCATTTCTTCATGAACTCATCGTGAATACTCTGCAATCGCTGACGCAGATGAAGCACCGCGTAGCGTTTGCGCGACAGAAGCGTGTTGACGTTGAGGCCGCTTTCTGCCGACAACTCCTTAAAGCTGCGCCCCTCCAACTCGTGTGCCACAAATACCTCCCGCTGCTCGGTGGGCAGTTCAGCCAGCGCCAGTTCCAGTTCATCTAGAAGCAGACTTCGGACGTAGAGCGCATCTGGGCCGTCATCGAGAGAAGGCAACAGATCCTCGATCTGCAACAACTCGCCTTCTTCGTCTTCCATTGCTGCATCGGTAAAGTTCTCTGGCTTCTTCTTTCGGAACAGGTCCGTAATGCGATTGCGCGCCACAGTGAAAAGCCAGCCGGTCACGTAGTCAATCGGTGTCAGCAGGCGATGAGCTTCCACCAGTTCGCAGAAAACCTCCTGCAAAAGATCTTCCACGTCGGCATCGTTTGCCACCCGCTTGCGGATGAAGTTCCGCAACCGTGGCCTCTGTTCCGCGATGACGTCGGAGATTCGTCGGTCTTGTTCGGTCATCAAGGGGATGCTCAGCGCCTTTTCCATCCATTCCTGTAGACGGACAGCGGCAGCGAATATTGTAGAGTGCCAGATCTGCGACCCGGGAAAAGCCTTCGCGATGCAACGGGTAAGTTGAATCGCGTGGTCGGATCGTCATGCCACGCCTTGTCAACTCGAAGCAAGGTGTTAGACAACCGGCCCCTGCCGACCGAGGTTTCCAGGCAGGCTATCCATCGGCCTCTATTCGGCCTGCTGGGGTATCCTTTTCTAAGAGGAATATCTCTTGTCGCGCATACATTTCCTGTTTGGCCTGCTGGCGCTCAGTCTGGCCGTCGGCTGCAAGGCTCAACCAGCCTCGCAAAGTGCCCTAGATCCCGCCCTCGACCGGCGCATTGAGGTGATGGTCCGCACCCAGTACAACGTGCCGGCGGAGTTCAACATCGTGCTCGGCGCGCGCAAGCCCAGCCAGGTCACCGGCTATGACACTTTGCCCGTCACCGTCTCGCGCGGCGCAACGCAAAAGGTCATTGACTTCCTCATTTCTACCGACAGCAAGACCCTGGCTCGCTTGGAGACCTTCGACCTAGCCAAGATCCCTGGTATGGCCATCGATACCGCGGGGCGTCCCATCCGCGGCAACCCCGCAGCCAAGGTCACGGTCATCAACTTCGATGACCTGGAATGCCCTTATTGCTCCCGCATGCACCAGTCGCTCTTTCCCTCCACCATGGAGCGCTACAAGGACAAGGTGCGCTTCATCTACAAGGATGACCCGCTCGCTGAACTGCACCCTTGGGCGATGCATGCCGCCGTCGACGCCAACTGCCTCGCTGCGCAAAGCGGCGACGTCTACTGGGCCTATGTGGATTACCTCCACTCCCACGGCCAGGAGATCACCGGCGAAGACCGCAACCTGACCAAGAGCTTTGCCGCGCTGGACCGTATCGCCCGCCAGGAAGGCACCGTGGCCAAACTTGACGATGCCAAACTGAATGCATGCCTCACAAAGCAGGACGAAACGCAGGTCCGCGCCTCGGCCAAGGAAGCGGATGCACTCGGAATTGATGGAACCCCAGCCCTGTTTATTGAAGGCGAACGCATCAACGGCGCTCTCCCCGAGGATCAGGTTTGGCTGGTCATCGACCGCGCCCTGCGCGCCGCCGGAGAGGAACCGCCCCCAGCCCCGCTTCCGGCGGCGCCAACTCCGTCCGCACCGGCCCAGCCGGCGCCCAACGGCAGATAAGCGATTGCTGCATTGTGTCGTACGTCGCGTCTCCTTCGCGGACGCAGGCGCTCTGCCAGCAACGCGGAATGTGAAGTTAGCATATCGCGGTCCCGGCCCGGGGATTTATCCTAGAGTGCCGGGAGTCTTCACAGCTCCATAGGAGATATCAGGTTGCAAGTCGAATCTATCTGCCTGCTGTGCCGCCGTTTTGCCGTCTCTATTCTCTCAAGCGGCCTTTTGTTCGCCGCTGTGGTTGGCTGTCATCGCCCTCCTTCGCCCGACGTAATGGCGACGGTGAATGGCAAAGAGATTTCGCGCTCGGAGATGGAGAAATATTACAAAGCCAACCTCGGCGACAACCCCCAGGAGCCTAGCCCAGAGCAGGCTAATATAGTGCGCCTGGGCGTGCTGCGCAATCTGATCGATGACGAGATCATCCAGCAACGCGCCGCCAAGCTCAACCTGACTGCGACTGACGAGGACGTCAACGCAAAGCTTACTGAGATGAAGACGCCCTACACGCAGGAGCAGTTCGACAAGCAATTGCAGCAGCGTGGCATCACCCTCGACGACCTCAAGCGCGAAATTCGTCACTCTTTGACGCAGAACAAGCTGCTCAACAAGGAGATCGAGTCCAAGATCAATATCACTGACGGCGACATTAACAGCTACTACAAGGCCCACAAGGCTGACTTCAACTTTATCGAGCCTCAGTACCACCTGGCGCAGGTCGTGGCCTCCGCCGAACCCGTGGCGCAACCCGGCAGCGTCCAGTCCAAGGCCCCCAATGAGGCCGATGCCAAAAAGAAGATTCAGGCGCTCTATAACCGTTTGCGCAGTGGCGAGGATTTCGGCGCGGTGGCCATTCAGTTCTCAGACAATGCCAACAACGCCTCCAATGGCGGCGACATGGGATTTATCTACGAGTCGTCATTGCGCGGTGATCCTGAAGCCTACAATGCTATATCCAAGCTTAAGCCGGGCGAGATCACTGACATCCAGACCATATATGACGGCACCGGCCCCGGCCGGCGCGTTGGCGCCTACGTCGTTTATAAGTTAATCGCCCGCGAGCCTGCCGGACAGCGCGAACTGAGCGACCCACGTGTGCAGCAGGCCATCCATCAGTTGCTGCACGAAAACCACGCCCAACTGCTCAAGAATGCATACTTCGAAATGCTCCACGACCAAGCCAGTATTCGCAATTACTTTGCCGAGCAGATCCTGAAGGAGGGCGCGAAATAGCGTCCCTCGCTTAGAATTTCACGGCTAATCTTGCGCCGGTGTACTCGATCACTTTGTCGGGTCTGTCGGTAGTTTCTCCGCCAGTGCCGTGTCCTGTTGTAACCACCACCACGTGAAAAGTGTGCCCGGCAGCCATGCCCGCGTAGCTCCCCTCGCGATCTCCAATGGTCAGCGTCCTCCTAGTGTCATCCCAGTGGATGGGGATAAGAGCGTGCGCTCCCTGCTCGTAGCCGTATCCGTCGCCCTCGTCTTCATAGATGCTGAAGTCGCCGTCCGCGCCCGGATACACGCGCAGCTCTATGGGATCAGCCGACTGTCCCGCATATTCAATGCTCGGGCCCATCGGGACAATAGAGCCCGCGCGCACATCCAGCGGAATTCTGGACAAGGGCGCGGACTCCGTCACCTCGCGTCCGCCGGTTCTCCGTTCCCCGGTCCAGAAGTCATACCAGTCTGCTCCTGCGGGCAAATAGACGCTACGCTCCGTAGCATGCTCCTTGGTCACCGGGCTCACCAGGACAGCCGGACCGAATAGGAATTCGTCGCCAATCTCCCAAGTGGCAGGGTCCTTCCTGAAGTCCATCACCAGCGGCCGTTGGATCGTGTAATCCTCACTCGTCACCTTCCAGGCCATCGAGTAGACATAAGGCAACAGCCTGTAGCGCAGGCGGTCGAAGGCCATCAGCGTCGGATACACCCGGTCGTACGTCCATAGCTCGTTGTGATCCCGGTGGCCGTGAGTACGAAAAATAGGGCAGAACGTTCCGTACTCAAACCAGCGCGCATACAGCTCCTGATACGCCGGCTCGTTGGCGGCGCCATCGTAGGGCTGATGATAGCCACCAATGTCGGTGGTCCAATACGGATAGCCAGAAAGCGCAAAGTTCAACCCTGCGGTGATCTGGTGCCGAAAACCCCACCAGGTGCTGTACACGTCGCCCGACCAAACGGTAGCTCCATTGCGCTGTTGGCCCAGGAATGCCGACCGCGTCAACAGGAAGACGCGCTTCCCGGGGTTAGTCTGTTTCCAATGCTCCTGAACGCCCCCTGTGTGCTCCAACGGGAATAAATTGGTGTACTCCAGGCCGCTCCCAATGTGCAACTGTTTGTAGCGCAGGATGGCATCGCCGACATGAGGCCAGTATTCCTCCGGCTCCGCGCTGTCCAGCCAGAACGCGTCCCATCCTTGGGCAAAGAGCTTACCCACAAGCTGATTCCAGAAGAAGTCGCGGGCCGCGGGATTTGTCGGATCGTACACGTGCGTTCCGGGAATTTCGAAGCCCTGCCGCTTGATCTCCTGGTAGTTCCTTGAGCTTGTGTCCATCAGTCCCCACACTGAGACCATGGCGTGAAGGTGTTCGTCATGTAGGGTCTTCAGTTCGCCTGGGATATCCGTGTAGCCGCCGTTGAACACCGGATCGCCTTCCCCGCCCGGCTTCCACCAGTACCAGTCCTGTACGATCGCGTCGAGGGGAATGTGGCGTGCGCGGTATTCGTTCGCCACGCTCAGCACCTCAGCCTGCGTGGTATAGCGGTCCTTTGACTGAAACAGCCCGTAGGCCCACTGCGGAAAGAGCGGTGCGTGTCCGGTCATCGATCGATATTCGTGCAGGATCCGGTCCATCTCCGGCCCATAAAGCACGTAGTAGTCCACGCCGTCGGCAGCCATCGACGCAAACGACAATTCCAGAGGAAAGCGGTTGTCCACGTACGTGAAGGATGCTGTGTTCCACAGAATTGCATAGCCCTTGCTGGAGACGAGCAGTGGAATTGCGACGTCGGTATTGTTCTGGCCTAGTTCCACCGTGCTGCCGCGATAATTCAGAACTCCGCTCTGGTGCTGGCCGAGACCATAGAAGGCCTCCACCGGGTCAGGAGAAAACCGGTCACTAACCTGATAAAGTCCCCGCGGAGCTGGCCCTTCGTCGTAGGTGCGCGGGAGATTGGCGTCCTCCCGCAGTAGCGTTTCCCCCTGGGCCGTCTTGAACTGCAGGCTGCCATCTCCGCCCGACAATGTAATCGTCAGGCGCGCAGTTCCAAGCCTGGTCTCATCACCTGATTGGCTGAATTGGAAGGCCGCGCCGGGACATACCGCCGCAGGGTCAAGCATCCATGGCCTTGAAGCCGCCGAAACAGGAGTATTTGCCGGTCTGGCAACAACATGCACCAGCGAATCGCCGCACACCGTTACTTCAAGATTTTCGCGGTCATTTCGCGCGGTTAGGCCGCCCGCCGACTGCATTGCCCGCATTACGGTAGGATGTGGGACTTCGCCGGTCACTGATTGACCAATTGCCCCGCCTGTCACCGCAATCAGGAATAGGGCATACGCCGTTCCATGCTTTGCCGCTGCGAACGCGGCTCCCCGTTCGTTCAAAATACACCTCTCTGGTTGCTGCATGGTCTGGAGCAAAGAAAACGGCCCCCGCTCGTCGCGGAGGCCGTTTCGCTGCTTACGTCGCATTGAGGCGGCTTACTTCAGGTTGCCGCTCGAATCCATGGTGATGCCGCCCGGGCTCTTATCCTTCTTCTCTTCGTTTGCCTTGCGCGTCCCCATGGCCTTTGCACTCCAATCCTTCGCAGTGGCTATGTCGCTTCTCACGGCCTCTGCATTGCCGTAGTCCATATCGGCCTTGTTTCTATAGATCAGGTTTAAGTAGGACATGGCTTCATCGTAATTTTGCCGGTTCGCCATTGCCTGATTCAGATACTGCAAGCCTTCATCCACCAGTGGCCCATTCACCTTCTTAAGGTCTTCCATTACCTTCTTGGGAGCCTTGACGTTGCCTTCGCCGTCATCGTTCACGCCAGCCGCTGCAAGAGCCTTCAGCTTGTTCTCGTGGACCAAAGTCCAGTCGATGACACCCACGGTGTAGGCCGCCTCAGGATCCTTTGCGTCGACGGCCAGAACCTTCTTCTGCCACTCCTTGGCATCGTCGAACTTCTTCACGCTGAAGTAAATACCCGCAATCTGCTTCAAGCTGTTTATATCCGAGGGATCCTTGGCCAGAACTTCCTGGAAGATACTGATCGCCTGCTGCGCGGTCTTCATATTCTCTTCCGTATTCAGCCCTGGAACCACGTTCTGCGCCAGTGCGGTGGCCAGATAGCTCTTGGCCATAGGCAGGCTCGGATCGAGTTCCGTCGCCTTCTGGAAGTGTCCGATCGCCTCTTCATACCGGGCGCTCTTGTAAGCATCCACTCCCTTGTTCAACTGGTCGCGAGCGGCAAGCTTGTCGCACCCGCTCATGGAAATCACCATGCCGGCCAGTGCTACCGCAAGCGCCGTAATTCGTGCGGGTCCATTCATGTTCGTATCCTTCTCCTTCAGGTCGTGCCTATCCCCTGCGCGCCTGGAATCTCAAACTTCTGGCCGCGGGCGGGTGCTGCCGATGCCAGGATGAAAAAATTGTACTCCTGCACTCCACACGGATTTACCCCTTCCGTGCGAGGCAGGCAACCCCAGTACAGACCGACTCGCCGTGATGACCGCCCCAGTGTCTCGCCGTCCAGCTTTAGAACTCCGGGCCTCAGCGGGCAGATACTTTCGCACCTGCCGTATTGGCCGGCGCCGGATACTCTGGCTGAGGCTCCCTCTTCGAGAGCCCGCCCCATACGACCGATCTATTGCCCGGCCAGAATCTTTGGCGTCATCAAACCTATGTGATCCACGTTGGCAGCCTTCGCAATGTCGATCACTTCGGCAATGTACGCGAAGTTCAGATTATCGTCGCCTCTGACAAACATCACCCGCTCTGCGCGGTTCGAATAAATATCAGTCAGCTTCGGCAACAACTCGCCCTTCAGCACATCTGTCTCGTTGATCTTGTACGTCGGAGCCGCGCCTGGATGGTACATAACTTGCACCACAATCGTGCGGTCGTTTTGTTGCTGGTTTTGCTGCGGGTTCTTTGGCGGCTGCGGAACCAGTGCGTCCAGACCCTTGGGCGTTACCGGCACAATGACCATAAAGATGATCAACAGCACCAGCAAAATATCAATCATCGGCGTAACATTGATGTCCGACGAGTAACTCCCGCCCCCTCCAGTTGTCATTGACATGGCTTCAAAACTCCTCGTCTACTAGTAATCGTTAGGGTCACCGCGCAAGGCTGAAAAGCGATTACTCGCCGCCCCCGAGATTGCCTTCCTTCTTCTGCGTCAGCAGACCGACTTCATCCACGCCCGTTGTGCGCACGGCGTCGATCGCGTCTTCCACTGCCAGGAACTGCGCCCGCGCATCTGCGCGGATGAAAATCTGCTTGCCCGGCGTATCCGCCAGTTTCTCGCGGACGTTATTGCCAAGCTCGCTGAGTGCAACCTTGTTCTGCCCCAGGTAAAGGCCCCCATCCCGCGTAATCGCCACCACAATTGCGTCTTCCTTGTCGGCGTCCGGCATTGGAGTGGGATTGTCTACCTTGGCCATATCCACGGCCACTTTGTTTTGGAGCATGGGAGTAATGACCATGAAGATGATCAACAACACCAGCATCACGTCCACCATGGGGGTCACGTTGATGTTGGAATTGACCTTAGTGCCTTCGTTACGAACCGCAATTGACATTGTCTGGGCTCCATGCCTGTGGTTTCTTAATTCCCCATGGCTTCCGGCGTTGCCGCCTTGCCATTTGGCTGGCGCGCCGCTGAAAACCGGGGACAGGAGGAAGTTGCGGCCCTCCTGCCCTCAATCGTTTCCCGCTCGAGCCGACTGCCGCGCCGTTTAGCGCTTGTTGCTCTGCTTGATGAAGTAGTCGATCAACTCGCTCGAGGAGTTATCCATCTCCACGTCGAATGCTTCGACACGCCCCGTAAAATAGTTGAACGCCATCACCGCGGGAATGGCCACCAGCAGGCCGAACGCCGTGGTTACCAGGGCTTCTGAAATACCGCCGGCGACCGCGCCGATACCCGATGTCTTCTGGGTTGCGATCTGTTGGAAGGCGTTCAAAATGCCGATGACGGTGCCGAGCAGGCCGACGAACGGAGCCGTCGAGCCGATGGTGGCCAGCACTGCAAGGCCCCTCTTCAGCTTGGCGTGAACAATGGCTTCTGCCCTGTCCAGTGCGCGGCCCGAGCTCTCGATGTTGCTCTCTGTCGCCGCTCCACCCGAAGCGCGGAACTCCTGCAGGCCAGCGGTCACAACCTCTGCCAGATGGGACTTCTTATTGCGATCGGCAATCTTGATCGCTTCTTCCAGCTTGCTGTCCTTCAGGGCGCCGGCAACCTTGGGCGCGAATTCGCGCGACTGTTTGCGGGCGGCAGAGAAATACAGGTAGCGGTCGATCATCACGGCCAGCGACCAGATCGACTCGATGAACAGGATGATGGCGATGCAACGTGCCGGCCATCCCATGTGTTGCCACAACCCCATGGGGCTGAAGCTGACTGCCTGCTCTTCTTGAAGAAAAGCCAGACTGTTGACCGTATGCGAAGCGAAATGTGCGAGCTGAGCGAGAATCACTGAATCGTTCCTCCTAAGGAGTTTCTTATGCGCTGCGGTAGCCCGCCGCAGCGGGCCGTTGCTAGGAATGCGGCTCTTTCCGGATTCGCATTCAGGTCAAAAGCAAAGCCCCTTCTCATAAAACAGTGAAGGGGCCAAGAAGGTATCTCATCCGCCCAGAGTGAAGATCACGTTGACCGTAGTCTCCACTTCGACCGGCTCGTTGTTGAGCAGGTAGGGCCTATAGCGCCATGTCTTCACCGCGTCCATCGCTGCCTGCTGCAACATGGCCGGACCCGAGACGACACGCAAATTTTCGATGGTTCCCCCTTTAGAGATGGTGGCCTGCAGCACCACTGTGCCGGATACACGCGCGGCCTTGGCAATCGGGGGATAACTCGGCGTGGTCTTCTGGATCAGCATGCCCACGGCCACACCGGCTGAAATGTTTACCTTCTTAGGAGCTGCAGCTTGCACCTTGGGCGCATTGCCGCTGCCGAACACGCTACCGAACACACCACCAGCCGAGCTTCCACCCAGGCCTTCCGCGCCGGCTACGCCAAAGGATGCAGTTGGTGCTTCCTTCTCGGTCACCATTTGAATACTGTGCGGAATACGCGTGGGAGCAGTCAGCTGGTTGTTCATCATCTCCGACTGCACATGGACCACATGCACTGCCTCAGGTGGCGGCGGTGGTGGCGGAGGTGGCGGAGGTGGCGGCGGAACCGTCAGTTCCGTCAACATGGCGGCCTTGGGCAGCGCCTCGGGGTAGATCAGCGGAATCAGGATCAGCAGAAGCAAAATGGACCCGTTAGTGATGAAAGTCACCATCATCCAATATTTGCTCTTGCTCTTGATCCTGCCCGCGGATTCAAACGTGGAATCTTCAAACATGGCCAGCCTCGAATCGGGTGTTGGTTACTTCTATTTAGACACCGGGGATTCCCGAAATGTTCCCGGACTCTAAATCGGTACCACAAAAGCGTGCTTCACCTATATCAGAACCGCGCTTCACTTGCAAAATTGCCGCAAAAAATTGCGCAAAATCGCGTCCACATCACTATACTCTTGCGCGCTTGGCCGCGGGTAAGACCGCCGCCTTGCCTGCGCCACCGCCGCGATTCGCGCGCCACTCCTGCCACGCAACCAGCATCGGCGCCGCGACCGCGATTGAGGAGTATGTGCCGATCAGGATACCCACCACTAGCGCAAAGGAAAAACCCCTCAAAACCTGCCCGCCAAAAATGTAGAGCGACAGCACCGTAAGGAACGTGAGGCCCGACGTAAGCACTGTCCGGCTCAGCGTTTGGTTAATGCTTCGATTCACTACGTCCGGTAGCGCCTCGCGACGGCTCAGGCGCAGGTTTTCGCGGATGCGGTCGAATACCACAATGGTGTCGTTCATCGAATAACCCACCAGGGTGAGAACCGCCGCGATCACCGTCAGGCTGATTTCCATGCCGGTGACGCCAAACAGGCCCAGCAAAGCGAAGGCGCCCACCGTAATCAGCGTGTCGTGAAAGCACGCCACCACCGCCGCCACGCCATAAATCAATTGGAAGCGGAACCATAGGTAGATCAGCATGCCCAACATCGAGTAGAGCGTAGCCATTCCGGCCTGTTTTTCCAGTTGCTTGCCCACCGTGGGTCCCACCACCTGTACATTGCGCACTGTGAAGGGGTTGTTGTAGTGCGCGCGCAGCGCATCCACAATCTGCTCCCGGCCCGCGTCCAGCGAACTCTCGTTGTTCTGTTCTGGCAGGCCGATAAGCACTTCGTGGTTCGCGGCCACATCGTAGGTCACCACGCTCGCGTTCCTGATGCCAGCTGCCTCGGTCGCCCGGCGGATCTGGTCAATATCCGGTGCCTGCGCAAACTGAACCTGCACCTGCGTGCCGCCGCGGAAATCCACGCCTAGCGGGACCGGTACACCAGTATGCGACCAGTTCAAGCCCATCGCGATGATCCCGGCCACGCTGAAGATCAACGAAAAGCCCAGGAAGTACCACTTCTTCCCTAGCCAATCCACATTTACGCTGTGAAACAGTTCCACTGGTTCTCTGCCTTCCTGTAGACCGGACCCAGTAGGCCCCGGCGTTCAACGTTTCCTCTGCCGCTCGTGCTGCTTTCCAACGCGGACTTAAATCGACACCAGTTCTCCCGGCTTCAACTTGTTCAGGTGAGCTTCAAAAATCACACGCGAGACATATACCGCCGTAAACAGGTTGGCTGCTAGACCAAAGGTCAGCGTAACTGCGAAGCCCTTCACTGGCCCGGTTCCAAACAGGAACAGGATGGCAGCCGAAACGATAGTCGTTACGTGCGTATCCACGATGGTCACCCAGGCATGGGCAAAGCCTTGGTCTACTGCCGCCGAGGGCGCCTTGCCGGCCCGCACCTCTTCGCGGATACGTTCAAAGATCAGCACATTCGAGTCCACGCCCATGCCTATGGTCAGAATCACTCCGGCGATGCCCGGCAGTGTCAGCGTGGAACTTGTATAGCCCATAAACCCCAGCAAAATCACCAGGTTCAAAATCAACGCCAGATCTGCGTTAATGCCAGACCCCCGGTAGTAGATGAGCATAAAGATCATCACCACCAGCACGCCCACGATCGCCGCTGTTACGCCTTCCTTCACCGAGTCGGCTCCCAGCGATGCGCCCACCGTGCGGTCCTCAAGATAGATCAGCGACGCCGGTAGCGCACCAGTGCGCAGCATCTTTGACAGAATCTCCACTTCATCCGCTGAGAAGCTGCCCCGAATTTCCCCTGAGTCGCGGATGGCGCTCTCGATGTTGGCTACTTCCTTCACCCGCCCGCCCAGAACCACCGCCATGCTGTGGCCCACGTTTGCGCTGGTGTACTCGTAGAACTTGTCGCCTGCCTCGTTCGTCAGCGTAAAGTGAACAGTCCGTTGCCCTGTGTTTGAATCGGTGCCCGGATCGGCGGAGCGGAAGTCGGTGCCGGCCACAATCGCAATACGCTGCAGCACATACACGCTGTCCGCATCCGAGCCTGTCGCCATAGCCCCTGAGCCATGCACCAGGGCTTCATCCGGCGGAACTGCGCCGCCCACACTGGCCATCGCCGCCTGTTCATCCTGGTACGGGCCGCCCACCACGGCGTGAATCTCCAGCCGTGCCGTCGATTGAATGAGGCTCTTCACCCGGTCCAGATCGTCAATGCCCGGCAGCTCCACCAAAATTTGGTTGGCGCCCAGGTTGTATTCCTGAATCACTGGCTCGCTTACGCCCAGCGTATCCACGCGGTCGCGAATGGTCTCGATTGCTGTCTCGACAGTTTTTTTCTCCAGCGCCAGTTCCACGGGCTGTTTCATTGTCACCGTGAAGCTGTTGTCCGCGCCGCCGCCGGTTACGTCGTACTCATTCGAATACTTGCCCTCCAACGTTGAACGCACGTCGCTGGCCTTGCCCGGAGCGATCCCTTCCACCTTGATCACTTCCGGCTTGGCCGCCGAATCGTTCGTCCCGGTCAGGGGATAGGGCTTGTAAACCTGTGAAAAAGTCAGGCCGGCCTTCTTCAGATCCTGCTGGATGCGCTCCACGGTGTTGTCGGTCTCAGCGTTCACCGCCTCCAGCACTTGCACCTGCAAGATCAGGTGGGCGCCGCCGCGCAAGTCCAGTCCCAGGTGAATGCGCTGGGTAATGGCCGCCATCAGGGCCTTGCCGTTTACTCCCGCAGGCACCCCGATAATGCCGTAAATGCAAATCGCTAGGAGGCCGATGATAAGAGCAATTCTGCCGCTAAGATTCTTTTTCATGCTTCCAAGTCTCTAGTACAAAAAGTAAAAGCCCAAAGGGCAAGTTAAGAGGCCGAAGAGCTTTCCTGGGTGCTCACCGAGGCAATCGCACTTTTGGCCACTTCCAGCTTCACGCCGTCCGGAGCCACGCGGATCACGATCACGTCGTCCTTGATTGAGAGAATAATTCCGCGGATGCCTCCGGCGGTCGTCACCCGGTCCCCGGCCTTGATACTCCCCAGCATCTGCTGCCACTGTTTCTGGCGCTTTTGCTGCGGACGGATCATTACCAGGTACAGGACCGGAATCAATAGTAGGGGCAGAAGCATCGGGATACTACTCCCGGCTCCCCCGGCGGGTGTTCCCGCCAACCATGCCAAGCTCGCTGCCACGCTCATCCTTTGCTCGCCCCGGCCGCAAACTCCGGCTGCCACTCAGGGCACAGGCATACCCGGACATCTGCCGGGCGCCTGAAAAATAGGTTTGTCTCCGGGAACGGTCCTGGCTTCCATGTAGTTCCGGCTCAGGCTCTGGAAGGAGGGCCAGATCGCCACGTGCCGAGACTTGACTTCCGTCCCGCACCCGCTTGAAACCTATGACCCAGCTGCCGTCTGCTTCCTGTTCGACACGGCCTTCCTTCGAAGCTCAAGGAGAGAATGCTATCCCGCTACCCTGCGTCTAACCCTGAAAGATCCCGAAAGAGTGCCTACAGAGATAAGAAACGTGCAACCGTACGTGTGTCAAGGCTGCTGCGCACGGTCTGGCCCTGCCGTTGCGCTCCGTGCCTCCCCTGTGATCGCCCCGGCATCCACCCTGTCGCTCCTTACAAAGCCTTTACAGATTGTCTTCTCCATTCTTACGGGCGGCCATTTCTTCTGGGTACAGCTGCCTGACGCTCTTTTTGACGTGCCTTTCCTGCACGCCCGAATTCGCCGGAGGGAATTACCATGACACACGCCAATGACGCCGACATCCTTTTTCTAATACCTGTGGGATTGGCGATATCCTTCATGCTTTGGGTCATCTGGGCCCTCGAAAAGCAAATCAGGAAAGGCCGATAGGCACCGCCCTCTAGCTACGTTTCCGCTCCGCCCGGTCTCCAATAGCGCAACTCCGACCGTGCGCAGCTCAGGCAGAGCCGCTGGCCCTCGACCTCGCTGAAACGCCCAAAGTTCACACCCTCCCCGCACCGCGGGCACAAAATTCGCTCCGCTCTGTGACCGGGCAGTTCCGCTGGATCCACGTCCACTCTTACCCACTCCTCGCGAAAAAGCTGCGCGTCAGCCAGTTCGCGATAGGCCGCCATCTGCTGCGCGCTCTTGCTTTCAATATGCCCGTAGAGCGCCCGAGCCAGTTCCCGCGATTCCTCCAGTGCAACCACCCGCACGCCTTTTCCAGACGCGAGATCGACAAACGTGGCCGCCATCTTGCCCCAGTCACGAAACTTCAGCGTCCGCTTGCCCAGCCTGCAGCCGGTCACCAGACCAATGGCGTCGGTGGCGCAGCGATCGATCTCCACAAACGTAATCAGCCGCTTGCGGTCCGCGCTCTCCGGATCCATCAGTCCCAACTCATCGCGCAGTCGGCTCAACCCCAGCACTGCCATGCGCACACCCAGGACCTGTCCCGGGCACATGTGCCCGTGCGCCGACTCCGCCCTCCGCAAAAGCTCGTCAAAGGACTCCATCATCTCGTCTTTTCCGCTGATCCGCCGGCGCGCCCGGTCCCCGCTCTACTCCCCACCCAGATCGGCCTTCCAAAAAAGAGTCAGCAGTTGCACCTGATTGTCGTTGCTCCAGGCATCGAAGGTGCGCGCCACCACGCCGGGTTTTGTGCCCGCCGCATCCGCCAGCAGGCCCAGATACTCCGTATACGAACTCTTCGTCGCATCATTCGCAGGTTGGAGCTCTCCATCTCTCGGTCGCCTGTTTTCAAAACCCTCCCGGTTCGCCGGATCCCATCCCCACGTCAATTCGACTGCGCTCACCGGCAGCCCTGCATCGGCCATCCTGTCCGCTTTGCCCGGAAAGCGCTGGATAAAGATCGCCTGGTCCACCCAGTCCACAATCGTATACAGCGGCGTGCGAGTATAGAGCGCCAGCAGCACAAAATCCGATGTGGCCAAATGTTGCACGCTCTCGATGCCCTCTTCCAGCAGCCGCTGCTCTTTCCAGTAGTCGATCCCTTGCACCAGTTGCAGGCTCAACTCATTGCGCTTCGGCGCGGTCTCCGACTGGAACAATTTGGCCCGCAAGCCGCGCACCATGTTATCGAATACGGCGACGCTGGCCGTGGCCAGCAGAAAATAAAAGTGCGGGTCGAGCCCGGGCGTGGTGAACCGCAACACCCCAGCCAATCCCAGCGAGAGGATCACACGATAGGCCGCCCACCAGAACATCTGTCCGCTGATATCCCAGACAAAAATGCGCCGCACCATAATGCCAGTGTTGAAGACAAAACTGCCCAGGAAGGCATAAATCAGGAAGCTCGGGGGAGCGCGCCCTTCGCTCTTGCAGAACGCTCGTAATCGCTCGATCCAGCATGCCACCCATCGGCTGCAATTCAGCTTTGTGTCGCTGCCTGCAGCCGGCGTACGCTGCGCCGCCAAAATCGCGTCTTTGGTGGGAGGTGGTGCACTCGCAGTTGTCGCAGGTGCGGCGCTCTGGCTCGCTTCGCCGCCTGCCGCCCCGCCACTCGACCCCGTTTTCGCCCCAGGCGTCCCTTGAGCAGCCCCCTCGGAAGTCCCTTGCGCTGCTTCACCGGTATCCGATGGAGGATGCCCGCTTCTCTTCAACGACAGGTTGGCGCCGCTGTCATTCGCTTTGTCGGGTGGTGGGGCAGCCTGCGTCTGCACAGTTTGCGTCTGCACCATCGCAGCTGGTTGTGCCGGCGTCTCGGCCTTCTTCGGGGTCGCGATGGTCGAGTACCAAACCAGCACCATCAGGAACCCAATGAAATAGATGATGCATAGAAACCCAGCCGGAAGGTGGTAGCGGAGGTCGTTCCAGCTCGAAGTTTTCCGCCAGCCCTTCAGCGATCTTCCGCCTTTGTGACTCTTCTCGATGCCGTCCTCGCCGTTGTCTCCGTAAATCACCCCGAAGACCGAAGACTCCGGTGCTCCCGGCATCTTTCTGTGGATCTCGGCCATCTCCTGTATCTTGCTCGCCGAGGCGAAGCCGCGCACCTGGTAATGCAGCTCGATGAGCTGATTCTCCAGGTTCTTTCGCGTGCGCAGATTCTTCTTATCCCGAATGCTCAGTTCGAGCACGGTATCCAGGCGTCCCAGCAACGAGTTCGCCCGCCATCGAAGGCCGACAAGTACATGCAGGAACGTGACGACAAGCGGAGACAAAGAAAGCAGCGTGGCTGCAACGAGAAGCATACCCATGGGGAACCCTCCCGGGGATGGAGAGATGGGAAACTGGTGTCCATGGTAACCACCAAAGGCAAATATTGAACAGAAGAATCGTGTCAGCGCGTCCCAACATCCTCACGCCGCACCCTTTTCGCCGACCCACCGGGTACCCGGGGTCTGGATTTTCAAACCGGCTAGTTTGACTTCCCCGGCTGCTCCGTCTCCGGCTCATCGCCCGCGTCTTCCACCAGAACCGCCGACCCCGGCACGATATCGAAGCTCACCGCATCCTTGCCCGCCGGGTGAAAGGTCACCCTCAGCGGTTCTCGCTGCCACTCCACCGGTCCGCAGGCCAGATCCAGACGCCCCTGCGCGTCCAACGCTTCCAGCTTCTTCGCCAACACGGGCTTGCGAGCCGCTAACTGCGCCACAACCGCATACAGGCTCTTGCCGCTGGCCGTTACGCCGCAATACGCCCCATAGTCGCGAAACCAGCTCACCTGGCTCACCCCGGGGTCGTAGTCCGGCAGCTTCAGTGCCACAATGTGCCCGGATGTGCGGTCAACCAGCAGCCATGGCCCGCGCTGCCATACCCAGCGGCTCTGTTTCGCTCCCGCCTCCTGCTTTTCGCCGGGCAGGACATCGTTCAGCCGCAACGCGCGCCGCACCACGAAACTGCGCTCGGTTACGTCGTGGGCATCGCCTGTGGTCCACTCTTTCACCTGGCCGTCCACCACCAGCGGGCGAATCTTCAGCGCATCCTCACCCGCCGCCGCGCCTGCCGGGTCCCCAACTTTTGAGTAGCTCACCCGCCGGATCGCACCCAGACCCACGGCATGCGCCTTGCGCGGCACCGCCCACAGCTCTGGCGAGATGACCACCAGCATTGCCATCATCACAACCGCAAACCAGGCGCTCTTGCCCATCCCGTTTGCTCCTAACTTTGTGCCGTCTCCACCGCCCGTGCCACGCGGAAGGCCGTGCCCTCGTTCAAATGCGCAGCCAGCACTTGCATCCCCACCGGCAGGCCCGCCCGAGTCGCTCCGCACGGCACCGTCACCCCGCAAATTCCCGCCAGGCTTGCCGTTACCGTGTAGATGTCGGCCAGGTACATGGCCAGCGGATCGCCCGTCTTCTCGCCCAGTTTGAAGGCCGCCATCGGTGCGGTCGGCGTCACAATCGCATCCACCTCCGTAAAGGCGCGCAGATATTCCTCGGCTAGCAGCCGCCGCACCTTCTGTGCTTTCAGGTAATACGCATCGTAGTACCCGGCGCTCAGCGCGTAGGTCCCCAGCAGAATGCGGCGCTTCACCTCAGCGCCAAATCCCTCGTCGCGCGAGTGGCTATACATCGCCGACAGCGTATCGGACGCCGGCGAGCGATAGCCATACCGCACCCCGTCAAACCGCGCCAGGTTCGCGCTTGCCTCCGCCGTCGCCACAAGGTAGTACGTCGGAATGGCGTACCGCGTGTGCGGCAGCCGCACCGGCTTCACCGCGCACCCAGCCGCTTTCAGTGAATCAATTCCCTTTTCAATTGCCGCACGAACCTCCGGGTCCAGCCCTTCGGCAAAGTACTCGGCGGGCACACCGATGCGCAGCCCTTCGGCGCCCTTGTCGCTCTCTGCCGCATAATCCGGCACCGGCGCCGGCGAACTGGTGGCGTCCCTCGGGTCCTGCCCGGCGATAACCCCCAGCATCGTAGCCGCGTCGCGCACGTTGGCTGCGAACGGCCCCACACGGTCCAGCGATGACGCAAATGCGATAAGTCCGTAGCGCGACACACGCCCATACGTGGGCAGCACTCCCACCACCCCGCAAAAACTGGCCGGCTGGCGAATCGACCCGCCGGTATCCGATCCCAGCGTGGCCACCGCCATGTTCGCCGCCACAGCCGCTGCCGAACCGCCGCTCGAGCCTCCCGGCACCCGCTCCGTGTCCACCGGATTACGCACCGGTCCATACGCCGAGTTTTCGTTCGACGAGCCCATCGCAAACTCATCGCAGTTCAGCTTTCCCAGCAGTACCGCGCCCGCCGCCTCCAGCTTGCTCACCACTGTGGCGTCATACGGAGGCCGATAGCCCTCTAGAATCTTTGACCCGGCCGTTGCCGGCGCGCCTTTCATCACCAGCACGTCCTTGATGCCTACCGGAATTCCGGCCAGTCCCCCCAGCGGATCGCCCTTCGCCGCCGCCGCATCCACCCGCGCCGCCTGCTCCAGCGCCCGCTCTTTGGTCAAGCTCAAATACACATTCAGCCGCGGGTTCACCTCCGCGATGCGCTCATAATAGCGGGCAGCCAGATCGGTCGCCTTCACCCGGCCCGCGGCCAGGTCTCCCCGCAACTCCGCCAGAGTCTTCGGCTTCTCTACAAAGGTCTCCGCTGCTTTCGTTTCGCTGGGCAATGGAACTTTCCTTCCTCGGGCCTCTACGCGGGCCTCCAATGGCTGCTTCTGCCTTGTTCAAGCTTGCTCAATTTCTTTCAGACTTGCTTAGTCCTCGGCACAACTTTCCGAGCCTTTTCTGCCGCGCCCTTAGCGCTCAATCACCTTCGGCACCTTGAAGAAGACCTCGTCGGTCTCCGGCGCCTGGGACATTACGGCGCAGCGATCCAGCGAGGGCAGCACCACGTCCGCCCGCGGCGCTCCTGCTCCCCCCGCGCCTTCCAACTCGCTCACCTGTGCCAGCGGGGCCACACCGGCTGTGTCCAGCTCGTTCAACTGCGCCACGTAGTCCAGGATGGCGTTCAGGTCATTGAGCATGTGCCCGGTCTCTTCAGGCGCCAGCTCCAGGTGCGCCAGTTCGGCCACCCGTTCCACATCTTTTATGGTTACTTTGGCGGTCATGCCCCGGTCATCCCCATCTTCGGCTTTCTCAATCACCCGATCTTGCCGCAGCGTTCCAACACGGGTGCTTCGCCGAAGTTAGAGTATATAGCTCGACGCTTTGCGGATTTGCTGGCGTCATCACCCACCCCGCGACTACTCCACCGTCAGCGACAGTGTCACCTGGTGCGATACGCCGCTCGCCGTTACCGTCACCGGTATGGAATACGTCCCGGCCGGTGTATTGGTATTGCCCAGTCCACCCGCCCCTGTCGTCCCCCCACCGCCTCCACCCGACCCGGCACAGCTAGACAGGCTCCCGGTCAGGATCAGTCCAGCCAGAACTAGCAAGATAGACCGCCGTCTCTTCCATGCCAGAGGCAACAGCAGCAGGCCGCAAACTGCCTGGAGAGCGCGCCAACCCCTTACTTCAGGGGTCATCGCAGCCGATTGCGACTGCCCCGTGGCCACCAGCACCGTCACGCTGCCGGTGGTATTGGCGGCTACCGTCACACTGGTTGGATTGAACCTGCAAGCTGCATTCGCGGGCAGCTCTCCGCACTGGAACGTAAAGGTCCCATTCGACCCACTCAGCGGCGTCAGCGTCAACGCAAAGCTGGCCGTCTGGCCGCTCGTCACCGACTGGCTCGTTCCGCCGTTCACCGTGCTCGTAAAATCAAACCCCATGCCCGAAAGCGGCGCCACTGCGCTGGCCGGCAACATGCTGCTGGCGACGGTCAGGCTTCCTGTCTGCTGCCCAGCGCTCGTGGGCACAAACTCCACTCCCACCGTGCAACTCGACCCCGGCCCCAGGGTCGCGGCGCAGGTGTTCGCGGTCAATTGGAACCCCGCCGAAACCGACACCATCACATCCGTCAGCGTCACCGCGCCGCTGGAGTTGGTCACCGTCACCGTCTGCGCGCTGCTTCTTGCTCCCACTCCCGTTGCTGGAAAGCTCAGCAGCGCCGGCTGCAACCCAACTGAGCCCGCCGCGCCGCCCACCCCGTTCAGCGTCACAGTGGCCGGATTTGAAAATGCGGGCGCACTCGCCGTCAATGAACCCGTAACTGCCCCGTTGGCCGTAGGCGTAAACACCACCGCCGCCGAGCAGCTTGCCCCGGCCGCCAGGCTCGTGCCGCAGCTCGTCTGCGTCAGACTGAAGGGAGCCGTTACCGTCAGCGTAAGCCCGCTGGCACTCACATTGCTGGTATTGCTGATGGTCGCCGTCTGCGCCGCGCTCGCCTGTCCCAGGGTCGCCTCGGTAAAGGTCATCTGCCCAGGACTCACGTTCAATCCCGACGCGCTCGTACCCGTTCCGCTCAACGCCACTGAAACTGCCTTCACCCCCAGCGTCGCGGTGGTAACCGTCAGCACCGCCGCGTTCCCGCCCACCGAGACAGGCGCAAACATCACTTGCACCGTGCAACTGGCCCCGTTGGTCAGCGTCGCCCCGCAGTTCGACGTGCCGATCGAAAAGCTGCTCGCCTGCGCGCCGGTAATTTGGAAGCCCACATTCGCCATCGGCGATCCACCGCTATTGCTCACCGTCAGCCACTGCGACGTGCCGGCTGCTCCCAGTTGCTGCGTTGCAAAGCTCAGTTGCGAAGGGCTCACCCCAATCGCCGCCGGCTGCAGCCCCATTCCCGTCAGCGTCAACGTCTGCGTATCCATTCCGTCGGAAACGGTCAGTGTCCCGCTCTGGCTGCCCGTCTGCGTGGGCGAAAAGATTACGCTGATGGCGCAACTGGAGCGGGCCGCAAGCGTCGTGCCACAGTTGTTCGAGGTCTGAAATCCCGCACTCGACGAGACTGCAATCCCGGTCAGCGGAAAATCGCCATTATTGGCCAGCGCCACGGTCTGCGCCGGCGAAAGCTGCCCCGTCACCGTCGCCGGAAACGCCAGCGACATGGGAGAAAGCGCATCCGTCGGCGCCGCCCCGCCGGTCCCGTTCAGCGCCACCGCCTGCGTCCCCGCGCTGTCGACAACGGTGAGCGTCCCACTCGCCGTTCCCGTCTGTGTGGGCGCGAATTCCACTGTCACCTGGCATTGGCTGTTGGCCGCCAGCGAGCTTCCGCACCCGTTGCTCGCCAACACAAAGGGGCCACTCACATTCGCACTGCTGATCGCCACCGCCACTCCGCCGCTATTCTCCACCGTCACCTGGAGCGCCGCGGATGTGGTCTTCACCTGTATCTGGCCAAAGCTCACCGTCGTCGGCGCCAGTTGAATCGCACCGGCCGTGGCTCCCGTCCCGCTCAGCCCCGCCGTCAGTTGCCCGCCCGCAATGTTGGCGCTGACGGTCAACTGCCCGGTCCGCGTCCCCGTCTGCGTGGGCGCAAAGGTCACGTGGATCACGCAGCTTGCGTTTGCATTCACCGTGGCGTTCGCGCAATT
This sequence comes from uncultured Occallatibacter sp., assembly GCA_964396795.1. Taxonomy (GTDB): domain Bacteria; phylum Acidobacteriota; class Terriglobia; order Terriglobales; family Acidobacteriaceae; genus Telmatobacter. The sequence continues at coordinate 22,740 of CAYNGB010000001.1, forward strand.
GTCGCTCTCGCTGAAATCTCCGCTTATTCCCACTGCCGTCGGTGTCAGGGCCACACTGCCCGTGTTTTCGAGCGTCACATCCTGCGCACTGCTTGACGTCCCTTCCGCCTGGGCCGCGAACGTCAGTGCCGTAGGATTCGCCGCGGCGGTGGCCAGTTGCGCGCTCCCGGTCCATAGCGGAATTTGCCACACTCCGCGCCCGTAGGTTCCCGCCGTCAGCACATTCATCGAGGCTGTCGCCGGAGCGGCGCTCAGCGTCACCACTGGCGCTTCCGGCAGTCCCGTTCCATATGCAGACCAGCAGCTTGAAGCCGCGCTCGCGCAGGTCGCGATCTGTCGCGTCGAGAAAACCCCCGCGTCCGTGGCCAGGTAAACCGTATTTGCGTCCTGCGGGTCCACCACCAGGCTGTTGGCCGCCGTCCAGGGCAGGTTCGACGTGATCACCGCCCAGTGCGCTCCGCCATCCGTAGAGCGGTAAACCACGCGCACCGCGTACACCGGATCCGGAATTCCGTCCACCGTCACGTAGACCGTGTTCCCGGTCGTATCGTGGGGGTCGATATAAATGCTTGAAATGTCCAGTCCGTAGGCGTTCATCCCCCGCGCGTCGTTGCCCACCGGGTTCAGCGTCAGGTCCTGCCAGGCTGGCATGCCGTTGCCGGGGGTGAACGTCGCCCTCAGCACATGGCCTGCTTTGGTCGCTCCTCCGTCGGCCGCGCCGTACATGCCCACATACACCGCTTCGCCGCCACTGCCCAGGGCCATCGCCGCCATGCTCCGGATCAGCGCATCGCCGCTGCAATAGCTGTTGCCCGTCACGCCATCCAGAAAGGGGCTCAAGGCAATGGCGCCGCTCCAGCCGCTGCCGTTCGCCGGCCCGCGCCACACCCTGCATGTTCCAATCAGCAGTTGCGTCACGTCCAGCGGGTCCACCAGGAACGGCGCCGGCGTGGTCATCGTAGAACCATCCCCGTTCACATCCGCGTCGTTCACCACCGGGTTGGCGTCGAATGCCGCCGGCGTGCAGTCTCCCGTCTGTGCACACAGGTGGATCGACACCCCCGCCTGGTTGTTCACATACCAGTTCGAGCCGTTGATGGGGTCCACCGCCACCGGTCCGCCTTCTCCGCTCAGAATCTGCGGCCAGTCCGCGGTGGCCTCTGTCGTGCTCTTCACCCCCGCGGTCCCGTTGGCCCCCAGGCCCGTCATCATGGTGTAGGGCGACACCGTCACCGGCGACATGCTCTCCACTTCGGCCAGCGAGCCCAGCCCCCCGTTCAAGTTCTGAAAGTGCGTAGCGTCGCTCGCCGTGCACACCGTCCCGGTCTCGGCGATGGCGTCTGTCGAGCGCCATAGGCCGCTGTCGTTGCCCACAAAAATCTCCAGCGGATTGGCCGGGTTCCAGGCCAGCGCATGCTGGTAGCCGCCTACCTGCGCGCACATGCCCACCGACGCATTGGTGGTGTTCCGCCACACACAGCTCGCCGCCAGGCTGCATCTCCACAGGTCGTTGGCTCCGGCTAGCAGCAGCGTGTCCTGGCCTGACGGAACCGCCGCCAATGCCAGGTTGTAGTCGCCGTTCTCAATTGTGACCGCTCCCTGTCCCGTGTTCGTCTCCAGCGCCGCTGTACTCCACCGCTTCGTAAAGGTCATGCTCTGGTTGCTGCACGCCCCGCCGCTCAGCCCGCACTGGTCCTGCCAGATGCCCTGGTCCTGGTTGTCAATATCCACGGTCCACGCGAACGTGTCACCGGTGACCGGGTTTACTGCCAGCGCTCCGCGAAACATGGGGCAGTCCACGGAACCCAATGACGTGGGATTGGTCGGGCAAAGCTTCACCGTCAGTCCTGCACCGGGTTGCGCAGTCAGCCGTGTCCAGTGCGCCCCGTCCGCTGATTGGTAATAGCCGTGGAACCGCACCGCTGCCATAAACACCCGCCGCACTGGGTTCCACACCACCGCCGTCGCCGCGTTGCCATCCGGAGGCGTGAACGCATCGACGGGCCCCTGAACGTCCTGCCCGTTCGTGTCGGTGATGGTCGCCAAATGCCAGCTCGCGCCGCTGTCGGTGGAGTAGTACAACCCCTCATAGCTTGCGTTGGGCTGCGTCGCATTCGCCACCACGCCCTCATAGGTTTGTGACACCGCCGCCACCACCAGTTGCGTATTCACCGTGCTCCACGCAAAACCGGCAAATCCCTCCCCGGCAAACGCGTAGTCCTGAATCCCCAGCCCCTGCTCCACGTCCGTCGTGGCTTGAATCAGGTTCCAGGAGTTGCCCCCGTCGAACGAGCGTAGTATCCCCGCGCCGTAGTAGGAATCGAGCGCATCGTTGGGATCGCCCGTGCCGGCCAGAATCACTCCGGTGCCGCCCGGCTGCACGGTAATCGCCCCGATGCTGATTGAGGCGTCCACCGCGCCGCTCAGCGCCGCCAGCGTATCCGTCAGTGGCGTAAACAGCACGTTGGCCGCCAACGCGGTGTCCGCATTCTGCGACAGCCACACTCCGCCACCGGTAGTCCCCAGGTAGACCCGGTTACCCGTCGTGTCCGCCGGGTCCAGCGCCATCGACGACACCCGCCCCGTCACCAGGCCATAGTTTGCAGTTGCCACCGCTGCCGGTCCCAGGGGTTGCCAGCTGGCGGTTGCCGTCGTCTCCGGTCGAGGCCGCACCATCGCCGCGCGCACCCGTACGGGAGCCGCGCCTGTCTGAATTGTTCCCGCTTGCGCTGTCGTCTTCTGCCGCGCCGTCCACCCGCGCCGGGCCAGAAACCGCTGCGCCTCCATCACGCGCGGAGGCACCTTCTGCACCCGCACCGCCCGCGGCTGGTCTGCGCCTTGTGCCAACCCCGCCGAGGGGGAGAATGCTACCGGCAAAACAAGCGCCAGCCCCACCACTGAGACCGCTTTCCAGGACGCCGCCCCGCTCCATCGTGCCGGGGGCATACACTGACTCGCGCCGCCCGTCATGGCAGTCCTGTTGTGCTCGTTTTCAATGGCCCACGTCGTCACACGCGTCCGGGATCCGGTTCCCGCCTCCCCTCTCCCATCATCCGAGGGGGACTTGAGCGGTATCCAATGGATTACGTAACGCGAAACATGCAGTTTCCGGGTTTGGAATTGTGGCCCATTATAGAACCGTCCATTTGCCCCATCGATGTGACTGCCAGTACACCTCTTGGCCTTGGGCAAATCCAGTCAAAACTTCAGCTTGCAGCCCGCGCCGATCTGTTGCTCTATATAGGATTTCGCATCGAATTTCTTTGCCGTCGACGCGCTGGTCATCGACCGCACCAGCCCGAATACGGGCCGATCGAACCACGGTCGGTCGTGCTTGCCTACGATCGCCCACGCAATCCCCGCATAGCCATTCGGATCGCGCCCATCCAACTCGTACCGGTCGTTCAGCGTCACCGCCCACTCGAACGCCCGCGCCGGGTCCGGAGCCCATTCCAGAATCTTCTTCGCCCAGTACATGCGCATATAGTTGTGCATCCAGCCCGTCTCCACCATCTCCCGCTGGGCCGCATTCCACAACTCGTCGCCGGTCTCGCCGCGCTCCAATTGCTCCAGGCTGTAGCGATGCGGACGCGCGTCCCCGGCATGTTCAACCAGCGTCTTGCGCGCCCACGGCTCGGCGCATTCCCAGTTGTCGTAGTTCGGGTTGTGGCGCACAAACAGCACCGCCAACTCCCGCCAGCCAATCAACTGCTCCAGAAACCTGTCCCCCGCACCAGCCGAAGCCTTTCCCTGGCGCACGGCCTTCTGAACCGCCAACGCAATCGTAGCCGGCCCGATGTTGCCAAAGTGCAGGTAGGGCGATAACCGGCTCGTCCCCTTCAGCTCCGGGTGGTTCCGCGTCTCTTCGTATCCCGCCAACTCGTGGCTGACAAACTGCCTCAGGCGCTTCAGCGCGGAATGCGTCCCCCCGGTAAAGCTGTCCACCGGTCTCACCGTGCGGTCGAGCCCTCTAAACCCATTAGTAATCTCCTCCGAAAGCGAAACGCCCGGCGGGCCTGCAGCTCTCCACGGGTATTGCGGCGCGATCTTCCTTCCCGCCGCCAGGTATTTCGGCAGTTCCACCTTCAGGTGCGGCCGGAAGTGGTGCAGCAAAAAGTAGCTCCTCCCAAACACTCGCGAGGGCACCACCACATCGGCGTCCACCGTCCAGAAAGGTAGACGCAACCGCTTGGCCAGCACCTTGCGCCAGCGTTCCGGCTCTCGGCAGGGGTTCTCGTCACCCACCACGAGCGCCGCTTCAACTTCCTCCAGAAATGCTTCCAGCGAATGGTCCGGATGCCTGCGCACCACAAACCCCACCCCGCGCTCTGCCGCGTCCTCCGCCACATCCCGCAATCCCTGGGCCATGAAGTGGTAGTGCCGCAGGTTGGCATTCGGGTAATTGGGAATCACCGCGAAGAACACCACCACCGGAAGTCCCAGCAGGTTCCCCGCCTCAATCGCCACATCCAGTGCCGGATTGTCGACGATTCGTATCGCCCGCTGCATCCAGTAGACGACGCACTTCCCGCCTTTTCGCGGTGCTCCTCCACGCCGCACCACCACACGCGCCTGCTCCCCCAGCCGCATCAACTCTTCCGGAATTTCGCGGCCATCCGTCATGCGATCCACTTGAAATTCATCGCCCGGCGGCCCCAGGTTTCACTCTTGAGATCCGCGATAGTAAGCCCCTCAATCCGAAACATCCAAAACCAAAAAGGGCCGCCCCAAGGCGACCCTCGTTCCAAAAGCCAGGAGCTGCCCTTCACCATCTTCCCCACGCCCGTGTGAAGTAATCCGCCAGCGTCATTCCCACCAGGATCAGGAACGTGAACACCCCCGCCCCCACAGTCAGCTTGGTTAGCTTCGAACTGTACTTCACATGCATGAAGAACAACACCACCAGCGTGGCCTTTGTGCAGGCAATCCCCAGCGCAATGATAGGGTTCAGGATGCCCAGGTCGATGTACGATGCCCAGACCGTCAGCGCCGTCCCCGTCAGCAGCGCCAGCAGGATGATCGCGTAAACCTTGGGGCTTACGATGTGATGCTCGTGCTCTTGATGTTCGCTCATACCATGTGTCCCTTATTGATGTCTGCTGATGAGGTAAAGCAGCGGAAACAGGAATATCCAGATGATGTCCACAAAGTGCCAGTACAGCCCGAAGTTCTCCACAAACGCCACGTGCCCCGCGGTGTACGCTCCCGCGCGCGCCCTGAAAATCATGTACCCCAGAATGCTGATCCCGATAATCATGTGCAGCGCGTGCATGCCGGTCATCGCAAAGTAGAGCGAAAAGTACACTTCCGTATGCCGCGCCATGTCCAGGGCCATCGGCTTGTCGCCCGCGGCCTTGGCCGCGTCGTCGCTCGCCGGATCCAAAAACGATTGCAGGCTGTAGTGGAATCCCGGAACGTGGTGCTTTTCAATCTTCTCTGAGTACTCGATCGTCTTGATGCCCAGAAACCCCAGCCCCAGAATGAAGGTCAGGATCAGGCACAGAACCAGTCCGCTCTTGCGCCTGGTCTCCGCGCACCACACCCCCATCGCCATAGTGAAGCTTGATGTAATCAGCAGCAGTGTGTTCAGCCCGCCCAGCGGAATGCTCAATTGGTGCGACCCTGCCACAAACGCCGGGTAGTACCAATTGCGGTAGATCAGGTACGCGGTAAACAGTCCGCCGAAGAACATGACTTCGGTCAGCAGAAAAATCCACATGGCAAAGTTGGTGGCGTCGTTCTGCTGCGCCATGGTCTCAAAGTGGTGGCGCTGGTAGGGCGGATGCTCGTGAACTGCCGAGTCCGCCGCGCCATGGGCAATCGCGGGGCTATCCGACACTGGCTACCTCTTTTTCTTTCTGGCCCTCCAGCCAATCGTAGTCATAGGCTTCGTGGTCCATGATGGGTGGCTCGGCAAAGTTCTCGGTCAGCGGCGGCGACTGCGTCTGCCACTCCAGTCCCGTCGCCTGCCACGGATTGTCGCCCGCAATTTCGCCATACTTCAGCGACCACGTCAGGTACAGCACCGGCAGCAGGTAGCCCACGCCAAGCACCGTTGCTCCGGCGGTCGAAAACACATTCAGAATCTGAAACTCCGGAGGATACGACGCATACCGCCGTGGCATTCCCAGCGTCCCCAGGATGAATTGCGGAAAGAATGTAAGGTTGAACCCGATGAACGTCACCACCGCCGCCAGTTGCGAAATCTTTTCCGGATACATCCGCCCTGTCATCTTGGGCCACCAGAAGTGAATCCCCGCCAGGAACGCCATCAGCATTCCGCCCACCATCACAAAGTGAAAGTGGGCCACGATGAAATACGTCTCTGTCAGGTGGATATCGGTGCCCGACGTTCCCAGAAACACGCCCGTCAGCCCGCCGATCGTGAACAGGCCCATGAACCCGAAGGTGTAGAGCATCGGAGTCTCGAAGGTGATCGATCCCTTGTACAGCGTGAAGGTCCAGTTGAAAATTTTGATCGCCGACGGCACCGCCACCAGCATCGTCAGCAACGAGAAGATCAACACCGAGTAGTTTGAAATACCCATGATGAACATGTGGTGCGCCCACACAAAGAAGCCGAACACTGCAATCGCCACCGACGAAAACGCCACTGCCGTGTAGCCGAATACCCGCTTGCGGCTGAAAGTCGAAATCGTCTCTGAGATCACCCCCATGCCGGGCAGGATCATGATGTAGACCGCCGGGTGCGAGTAGAACCAGAACAGGTGCTGGAACAGCAGCGGGTCGCCGCCCTTGGTCGGATCGAAGACTCCGATGCCGATAGTCCGTTCCAGTGCCACCAGCACGATGGCGATGGCCAGCACCGGCGTGCCCAGCACCATCAGGATGCTGGCCGCGTAATGTGCCCACACGAACAGCGGCATCCGGAACCACGTCATTCCCGGTGCGCGCATCTTGTGGATGGTCACGATAAAGTTCAGCCCCGTGAAAATCGAACTGAACCCGGCGACGAATACCGCCAGCCCCGTGCTCAGCACGTTGGTGTTCACATAGTGCGTTGACAGCGGAGTGGTAAATGTCCAGCCCGTATCCACGCCGCCGCTGATCATCGTATAGAGCACCAGGATGCCGCCCACGATGTAGAGGTACCAGCTCAGCAGGTTGACCTTCGGCAGCGCTAGATCCTTGGCCCCGATCATCATGGGGATGAAGAAATTGCCCAGCGTCGCCGGCACTGACGGCACCAGGAACAGGAAGATCATCACCACGCCGTGCATGGTGAACACCTTGTTATAGGTATCGGTGGCCATCAGGTCCGACTGCGGAGTCAGCAACTCCAGCCGGATCAGCCCAGCCAGCGCCCCGCCTACAAAGAAGAAGCAGGTAATCGAGATCAGGTAGAGAATCGCGATCCGCTTGTGGTCTCCGGTCAGCAGCCAGCTCAGCAGACCATTCTCCTTGCTCAGGTAGTTGGTCTTCGGAATCCTGGCCGTCCTCTGGTCGGGAAGACTGACGATTGTGTCGCTCATTGCTTCACCATCCCCTGCCCTGCGGCATTTGGTACTGCGGGCTTCTGGCCCGCCGGCGCCTTGCCCTCGCTCTCCGGCAGCAGCACAGTAGTATTTGTTGTCTGCTGCACGCGGTAGTCGGAATCCAGATTCCTGATGTACTCCACCAGTGCAATCACGCCTTCCTCGCTCACCTGTCCCTGGTAGGTAGGCATGATCGGCGCATAGCCCTGAGTAATATGCTGCGAAGGATTCAGGATCGCCTCGCGCAGATACGCATCGTCGGCCAGCACCGTTCCGCCGCTTGAAAGCGGCAGCTTCGAACCGTACACGCTCGCCAGACTCGGGCCCCGCGCGTCCGGCCGTGCGTTATGGCAGGCCGCGCAGCTCAGGCTCGCAAACAGCCGCTCCCCGTTCTGCGCCAGCGACGCCCCGCTGGTCGAGCTGGCCAGCCACTTCTTGTAGTCCTCCGGCGTCAGCACCACAATATCGCCGGTCATGTGCGAGTGCTCCGTTCCGCAGTACTGGGTGCAGAACAGGTGATACGTGCCCGGCGTAGTGGCTTCAAACCACACCGTCGTGTAGCGCCCCGGAATCGCCTCTCGTTTCACCCGGAATGCGGGAATCGAAAAGCTGTGAAACACGTCCTGCGAAATCAGCGTCAACTGGATCGGCTGTCCCGTCGGTATGTGCAGCGCATTGATCTCATGTTGCCCGCCCGGATGCTCTACCTTCCACATCCATTGCTTGCCCACCACGTAGATGTTCATCGCGTTGGCTGGCGGCGTGTACACCCTGAAATAAATCAGCGCGCCCCACACGAACATCACCAGAAACAGCCCCAGCGGGATGATCGTCCACGTGGCCTCCAGCAGCGTCGAGCCTTCGATCTGCACCGCCACCGGATGACGCTTCTTGTTGTAGAGAAGCGAGAAGCTCGTCACCAGCAGGATCACGATCGTCAAACCGATCAGGCTCACCAGCACCATGAAGAAAAAGAGCGCGTCCATCTGCGGCGCAATCTTCGACGCCTCCGGCGGATACAGCGCGAAGTTCGTCATCCACTTGACGAGAAATTGCCAGATTATTGGACTGATGTGGGACATTCCGTTATCCGTTCACCTTTGCTTCTCTGGCTGGCTGATGCGCCTGCCGGTAGTCCCGGCGGAACATCAGCAGCATGAATCCACCCAGCAGGACCACCGTCAGAAACCCACCCATCTGCACTACCCGCGCCACTATCAGCGAGTGCGTGTTGGTTTTGGGATCATAGTGGTAGCAGTACGTGAGTATGTTGTCCACCGGCGAGCCGATGCGGTTGGCCGACGCCTCCGCCAGACCCAGCCGCAAATCCTTGGGCGAATACTCCACCCCCATGTAGTACTGCGCCAGCTTCCCTTCCGGCGTCACGATCTGGATCGAACTGGCGTGCGCAAATTGCGTCAGCTTCCCGTCCGGGCCCGGAATCTTCACATAGCCAAAGCCCACCGCCTTGGTCAGCGCATCGATGTTAGCCTGCGTGCCGGTCATGAAGTGCCAGCCCGCAGCCGTTTCGGGATGTCCATACCGCTTCACGTAGCTGCGCTTTTTGGCCGCCGCCAGGTCCGTTCCTTCCGTGGGATCGATGCTCACCACGATTACATTGAAGTCCCGGCCCGGAATCTCGTCCACCATCTGCAGCGCCCCGGTCAATCCGTTCAGTTCTTCTGAACACAGCATCGGGCATTGGTAGTACACCAGCGCCAGAATCGCCGGCCGCTTGCCGAAGTAGCTGCTCAGCATCACCTGCTTGCCCGCATCGTCGGTGAAGCTCAGGTTCAGCGGCAATTGCTGGTTCAGGTGCTGCGCAATTCCCACCCCATTCAATATCGAAGGAGGTTTGTCGTTGGTCGGTCCCATCTGCTTGTCGCCGTAGCCTGAAACCTGCGCCACCAGCGCCGGAGCCAACGCGCCCGCCCACAGCACAATCATGCCCGCCGTGACTATCGCCACCCTTAGCCGGCTCTTCCGCATTGTGCCTTCGTCTTGCATGATTCCTTCTTTCCCTCTGTCTGGGTGCCCCAGGTTCCGCTTCTGGGACCTGGGAAACCTCAGCCCTCAGCCTTGCCTTCTACACACCGCCAAATGAACCGGGTGCCCCATCCTTGCGACATCCTTTCGTCGCAAGGGTGGGAAACCTCAACCCTCAACCGCGCTCTACTTCCCCGCCTCAGGACGCCTCTGTTCCGCGGCCTGCTGTGCCGCCGCATCCAGCTCATATCCAGTCCGCGCAAACCCGCTGGTCAGCGGCGTCGCCACCGCCGGCTCCGTGTCCCCCGTCAACAGCGGTTCGTGTGTCACCGCGGGAGCCACCGGTAATCCTCGTTCGGCAACCAACTCCATAGCCCGCTCAATCGGAATCCGCACCTTGCCTTGCCCGCGGTCCGCCCAGCTGTAGTTGTCCAGCAGCAGGTCCTCGCGCTGGTGCAGCTCCGCCACATCCTGGTTGCCATCGTCCGTCTGCAGCCGCGGCGTGGGAAAGGTCTGCGTCAGCTCCGCCACCTTGTGCTGCAGCTCCGGGCTCGAAGGCAGATTGCCAAGCTGCCGTATATCCACCGTCGCCGCCCACTTGCTCGGCGGCCCGTCTTCCTTGTTCATCCGCGCATTGATCACCGCACCAATGCCATACGCCAGGATGCCCGCCACCGTGACAAAGATCGCCAGCGAGGCCAAAAACCAAATGATCCCCGTCACCCGAACGTCGGACTGCTCGTACCCCTGCGACGTGTCGATCTCTTCCGGCTTGTGTTCTTCCTCGTCGTGTGGATTATGCGTGGACATGCTCAGGCTCCAGAATCTCCGCCACATGCGGATCGTTGGTCTGCACCAGCGGCCGCGTCTTCAGCCGCGTGCAGAAGAATGCCACCCAGAATGAAATCATCGCCACCGGCACCGCCGCGTACTCCAGAATCCCCCAACTGAAGTGCAGGTTCCGCGCCGCGTCCTTGAAGTTCGGCTCAATCAGCCAGAACAGGTCGAACGCCCTGGCGAACACCATCCACTGGCACACCCGCACCAGCCGCTTCTTGTTCCGCTTGATGTCCCGCGACAGCAGCATGGTGAACGGAATCAGCCAGTGAAATAGAAAGTCCAGCGTGATGATGATGCCCCAGTGCCCGCGAATGCGGTCCAGGTACCAGGGAATCTCTTCCGGCAGGTTACCTGACCAGATGATCAGAAACTGTCCGAAGGCCAGGTAGATGTTCAGCATCACAAACGCAAACGTGAACTTGCCCAGGTCGTGCTGCTCGGTCTGCCGCAGAATCGTTTTGAACGGCTCGCCCTTCGACAGCGAAATCGCCACGATGATGCCGAACGCCAGCACCATGTATCCCTGGCCCACCAGGAATAGCAGCCCATACACTGACGAGTACCACGTCGGATCGAGCGACATCACCCAGTAGATAGCCGCCGCCGTCATGGTCAGCGCATACACCACAATCCCCGGCCCGCTGATGTTTTCCAGCTTCTTGATCCAATAGGGCGTGTTGCCCGCCACGTCGGCGTCGCGTTTCAGTCCCAGCGAAGTCAGCCGCCACGTGTAGAACCACCAGATGGCAAAGCACACCACGCTGGTCACCACAAACGCCGTGGGATTCAGCATGGGCCGCTTGAATTCGATTGCGTGTGCCTGCGCCGCATTGATGAAGCCCGATTTCAGCGCCCCCGCCACGTCGTCCACCTGCGCCCACAGGTAGAGCCTCTTCATTGAGAAAGCCACCACCAGCCAATACACAAACACCAGCGGAAGCGTGCGGCTCATCGCCTCCAGGGGCCGCCGCAGCAGCAGTCCCCACTTGCCTCCCGAGCAGTACTGCACCATCAGCAGCGCCAGTCCGCCCACTGAAAATCCAAAGCTCAGCACCGTGCCCAGCAGCCAGGCACGCAGCACGTGCTCGGTCGAGTGATCCGCCGCGGCCAGCCCGGCCGCGATCACCGTGAACACCACGCCCACCGTCAATGCGCGCGACTTCCAGCCATCCACAAAGGCCGGCGCGCCCAATTCGGCGGGAAGCCCCGGGGGATTCGTTGACGCGTGTGTTTCGTGTGCCATTCCGTCCGTATCCTTACTTCGCGGCCGCGCGAGCCGGGTTGCTGGTTGGAACATTACCCGTTGGAACCTTGATCAGCGGGTCCGCCGGATTGGCCGGAGCCATCGCCGGTGTGCCTTCGTTTGTGTGCGGATACGCCTGGATCGCCGTCGACGGCAGTGCCCATGGCTGCGCATAGCCCGCGGGCAGATGGTGTTCGCCCGCTACCTCCGTCAGGCTCTTTACGTTCACGCCCGCCGGCACATCCGCCGCCGTCGCCGCCTGGCTCAGTTGCAATGCGCGTATATATGCCGCCACTGCCCACCGGTCCACCGGCGTCAGTTGCGCTGAGTAGTCCGGCATCGCTCCGTACCCGTGCGTCATCACGTAAAAGTAGTGCGAAAGTGGCTGCGCCAGCCGCACCTGGTCGTGCAGATTGGCTGCCGGCTTGTATCCCCGCTCCACAATCTCGCCTAGCCCGTTGCCCACCCGCGAGTGGCACGGTGTGCAATAGACGTTGAACCGCTCCTGTCCCCGCTTGAGAACCTCAATCGTCACTGGAAACGGCATCAGGTTCTTCTCTTCGCGATAGCCATTGGCGCCCTGCACCACCCCGGTATAGAAGTAGCTGTCTTCGTGCAACTGCCCGCGCGCCACCGTGTTCACCACCTGCGGCCGCGCTCCGCGATGATCGGCAAACATCTCCGAGCCGCGCTGCGAAATGATCTTCGGCTGGTCCTGCATGTCCTGCCTGCACCCCGCCATCAGCAGCAGCGTCGCCAGCCCAACCACTGCAATTGGGTGCCCCAGGTCTCGCTTCTGAGACCTGGGAAATCTCGGCCCTCGACCCCTCATCGGAGTCCAGTCCAACAAGTTGAGGCGGTTCCCTTCCATCAGTACTCCACCTCCACCACCGACACCGGCTGAAAGTTCTTCAGATATGCCTTCGTTTCCACCAGGTCGAACTTCGGATCGAGCGCCTCCAGGCAAAGGAAGAACTTGTCCGTCGTGGCTCCGCTGCGAAAGTTGGGCGCGTTGAACAGCGGATGATAGAGCTCCGGCAGCCCGTTCAGAGCCATCATCCCGAAGGCCGCCGACAGCCCGGCCCACAAAATCGTCCACTCGTACGCGGGCACGATAAACGCAGGCCACGAGTACGTCGGACGACCGCCGATATTCAGCGGAAACGCCACCACCGAGATCCACGTCTCCAGCAGAAACATCGCCGCCAGGCCCATCAGTCCGCCCACCAGCGTCAGCAACGGCACCTTGTTGCGGTGGAAGCCGATGGCCTCCGCGGCCTCCTCAAGTGGGTAAGGCGTATAGCAGTCCATCCGCCGCCAGCCGTCTTGCCGCGCCTGCCGCGCCGCGCGGACCAGGTCGCCGGGAGTGTCGAATTCGGCCAGCAGGCCGTAGGTTCCTTCGCGTGGGGGCATTAGTCGCCGGCCTCCGTTACCGTCTTGGCCTTGACCTTGGGACCGATCTTGGCTCCGGGCAGCATCATGCGTATCTCAGACATCGGAATCATGGGCAGGAAGCGTACAAACAGCAGGAACAGCGCCGTGAACAGCCCCAACGTGCCCACATAGGTCATGTAGTCCCACTTGGTCGCGCGGTACGTTCCCCACGACGAGGGCAGAAAATCGCGGTAGAGGCTGGTCACCACAATGACGAAGCGCTCGAACCACATGCCCGTGTTGACCACGATGGAAATGAAAAACATGTACGGAATCGACGTCCGCAGTTTCCTCGACCACAGCGTCGTCAACGGAATCGCCAGGTTGCACGTGATCAGCACCCAGTAGGACCAGCCCATCGGCCCGAACATGCGGTTCCACATCATGAAAGCTTCCCAGTGCGACGCCGAGTACCACGCCATGAAGACTTCCATGCCGTACCCGTAGGCCACAATGAATCCCGTGGCAAGCATCACCTTGCCCATATTGTCGATATGCCGCTCCGTCACCAGCGCTTCCAGGTGATAGAACTTGCGCAGCGGAATCGCCAGCGTCAGCACCATCGCAAAGCCCGAATAGATTGCGCCGGCCACAAAGTAGGGCGGGAAGATGGTTGTATGCCATCCCGGCAGCACCGCCACCGCAAAGTCGAAGCTGATCACCGTGTGTACGCTCAGTACCAGCGGTGTCGCCAACCCGGCCAGCAGCAGCGACGCCGTCTCATAGCGCATCCAGTGCCGCACTGAGCCGCGCCAGCCCATCGAGAGCAGGCCGTAGAAGTATTGCGCAATCCTCGACTCTGCCCGGTCGCGCATGGTGCCGAAATCTGGGACCATGCCGATGTACCAGAACACCACCGAAATCGTCGCGTACGTCGAAACCGCGAACACGTCCCACAGCAGCGGCGAGCGGAACTGCGGCCACACGTCCATCGTGTTGGGATAAGGCAGCAGCCAGTATCCCAGCCACGGACGCCCCACGTGAATCAGCGGGAATAAACCCGCGCAGACTACGGCGAAAATCGTCATCGCCTCGGCAAACCGGTTAATTGAGTTGCGCCACCCCTGTTTGAACAGCAGCAAAATGGCCGAGATTAGCGTGCCCGCATGGCCAATGCCAATCCACCACACAAAGTTGATGATGGCAAAGCCCCACGCCACCGGCTGCGAGATGGCCCAGATACCAGTGCCGATCAGAACCAGCCAGGTCAAAGCCACCAGGAGCATCGTTGCCACCGCTCCGCCCACACCGAACAGCGCAAACCAGCCCAGCGGCGTATGCGGCGTCAGCACAATGCGCGTGATCTTCTCGGTCACCGACCTGAAGGTCTGGCCCGGCCCGATTACCCGGTATTCACCGGTTGCGGGATCGATCCCCGGATCGTTGGTTTTCACTTCGCTGGTTGCCATCGTGGCTTCAACCCTTTGCCGGTACGTGTTCCACCGGCGCTTCTTCCAATTCAGGATTCGGATTCAATACCGCGGCCACATAGGTCGTCCGCGGCCGGGTATTCTGATCGCCCAGCACCTGGTAGCTCCGCTCATCTCCGCGCAGCTTCGCCACCCGGCTTGTCTTGTCGTTGATGTTTCCAAACGTGATCGCCGATGCCGGGCACGCCTGCTGGCACGCGGTCACAATCTCTCCGTCGCGTACCCCCCGGTTCTCCTTATCGGCCTCGATCTTCGCCACTGAAATGCGCTGCACGCAGTAGCTGCACTTCTCCATCACCCCGCGCGACCGCACTGAAACGTCCGGGTTGCGCAGCAGCTTCAGGCTTTCGGTCTCGTAGTCGGAATACAGCAGGAAGTTGAACCGCCGCACCTTGTAGGGGCAGTTGTTCGAGCAGTAGCGCGTGCCCACGCAGCGGTTGTACACCATGCTGTTCAACCCCTCCGGCGTGTGCACCGTAGCGCCCACCGGGCAAACCTGTTCGCAGGGTGCGTTCTCGCAGTGTTGGCAGGCCATGGGTTGAAAGTGCGCTCGCGGGGCCGACAAATCACCCTCAAAATAGGTGTCGATGCGCAGCCACTGCATGTTGCGGCCAATGCGTACCTGCTGCTTGCCCACCACCGCGATGTTGTTTTCCGCATAACAGCTCACGATGCACGCATTGCATCCCGTGCAGCTGTTCATGTCGATCGACATGCCCCACGCATTGTCCGGATAGGTCCAGTTGGGGAAGAGCGAAGTCCCCATCTCTGTCTTCTCGCGCCCCTCACCCTCGTTGGCAAAATTCGGGTTGGCCTTGTACTCCTCCAGCGTGGCGTAGCGAATGATCCCCCGCTCGCCCAGCGCCTCATCGGCTTCCAGTGAGTTGTTCCCGTTCCCCTGCTGCCCGAATCTCTTGCCCCGGTGATCCTGAAAGTGGCTCTTTGTGATCGCCGTGCCCCACTTGCCTTCCACCTTCCTGATCGATCCCGTTGCGTAAAAAGGCGCCCACGTGTTGCGGATCCGGTAAGCGTCAAATCCCGCGCCCCCGGCCACGCGTCCCGTCTGCCGTCCATAGCCCAGGTGCACCGTCACCGAATTGTCGGGATGTCCCGGCGCAACGATCACCGGCGCCTTCACTTTGCCCGCACCCACCGTCAACTCGACAATGTCGTCTTCTTCCAGCCCCAGTTTGCTCAGCGTCGCGCCTGAAACAATCGCAGCATTGTCCCAGCTCAAATTGGTTACCGGCTTGGGCAACTCCTGTAGCCAGCCCACATTCGACCAGCGCCCGTCGTACACATTCGGATCGGGCCTGAAAATGATTTCGATGGAGTCCTTCGATGTCGGCGCGGAGACCTTGAGGATCTCCACCTTCGCAGCCGCGCCCGTCTTGTCGAACGCCGTGCCCTCAATCCATCCCGCGTGCAGCGCCTTCCGCCAACCCGCTTCAAAATCGCCTTTGATCACTGGCTTCCATGTAGTGCGCACCGCCTCATACGCGCTCAGCATCGGCTCATCCAGCAGCGTCTGCAACACATCGAGCGCCGTCTTCCCGCCATACAGTGGATCGATCAGCGGCTGCACGATCGACACCGTCCCGTCGTAGGCGCGCGCATCCGACCACGACTCCAGAAAGTGCGCCGCCGGAATGTGCCAGTGCGCAATCTGTCCCGTCTCGTCCACATGCGAGCCCAGGTGCGCCACCGTTTTCGCCTTGTCGAAAGCCGCCGCAAAATTCAGGTCCGCGGGCGCCGTGTAGATCGGGTTGGCATTCAGAATCACCAGCCAATCCACCTTACCGGCATTCAAATCCGCAACCAGCGCCTTCAAATCGGAAGCTTGATTGCTGGGCAGCGGAATCGAAGGCTCCGGCGTCACAAACACCGTCTTGCCCACATTGCCCAACGCATCGTTGAGGGCCATTGCCAGCGCGGCGAGTGACGGATCCTGATAAAGCCCCGGAATCACCACGCTCTTGCCCGCGTTCGCTTTCAGATCTTTCGCCAGCGCGGCCAGGAACTTCTGCTGTTCCCCGTTCCACGCATACGCCGGAGCATTCACACCCGCGACTCCAACAGCCTTCGCCAACTCCGCCGCAAACGCAGGAATCTCGCTCGCCCGCAGTCCCAGCCTGTGCTCGGCCTTCAGCCCCGTCGTTGTCGGCGTGCTCTCAATCGCATACAGCCGGTTCAGCTTCTCCGGAGACTTCCGCCGTTCCGCATACTCCCGCACCAGCTTGTGAAATCCAGGGAAGCCGGCACCAGAAAGAAAATCCGCATCCAGCGAAACCATCACATCCGCGCCTGTCAGGCTGTACTGAGCTCCCAAGCCGCTCTCCGCCCAGGTACCTGCAATCGCCGCATCATATTGAACAAGATTTGCTTTTGGGTACTCCGAATGCAATTCTTTCCACTGCCGCGCCAGCGTCGGCGAAGTAATTGTCGCGCTCAGGAAATAAATTCCCGTCCCGTCCTTACTCTCTGCCACCTTCAGCCGCAGCGCCTGCGCAAATTCCGCCCACTCCCGGTTCTCCCCGCGATACGTCACATGCTGCGAACGGTCCGGATCGTAGAGGTCCAGCAGCGTTCCCTGCGTAAACGGGTCAGACGCCCCCTGGTTATACGCATGCTCCGGGTTGCCATCGATCTTGATCGGCCGGAACTGGTCGCTCTTCACCAGCAGCGGCACCGCTCCGGTCACAAACGGATGCGCCGTCGCAAAGTAATTCGGTTTGCCCAGCACCAGGTCTTCGGGAGCCTTTACATATGGATAGATGGGCTCGTCAGGTTGCTTCGTGCATCCCGCGAGGCCGGCCAGCGCCATCGAAGCGCCCATCAGCTTCATAAAGCCGCGCCGTGAAACCGGGTCCACCCACTCCTGCGCCGCGGACGGAAACTCCTTCTCCACCGCCGCCTGAAACTCCGCCGTATTGGCCAGCTCGTCCACCGACCGCCAGTACTTTTTGCCTTTCACGCCCTTCAACTCCTGGCGAATCTGAACCAGTGTCATCGGCGCAAGCACCGGCTGAGCGGCAGCTTGCGGCACAACCGCCTCCGAAAGGCTCGAAGTGTCAGGACACGGCTTCAGCCGTGCCGAAACAGCCGCGGAATAATCGGGGGCTTTAGCCCCTGAGGGTCGCTCGTCAGCCACTTGCTTCATCACCGTCTTCTTCGTGTTCTCATTCAAAGGCGCGCTCATCGGTGGCAGACCTCGCAGCTGGTCAGATCCTTCGGAGTGCGAATTTTGTAGTGCTGCACCAGGAACTGCCCCAAATCCTCCTGGCTGGTGAACTTCTTATACGAAAGCGCCACCGGCAGCTTGGTCCCGGCCACATCGGCCACCGGCCCATGCGCGCCGCTCGCCGGCAACTCCAGCAGAGCCACCTCCGCCCCAGTTCCACTCGGATCCTTGGTCACGCAACTCACGCTCTCCGCCGTCGGCACGCCGCTCTTCTCATCGCCCACCGCGCACCACACCGGCCTGTCTTCCGCCGGCTTTTCCCACGCCATGTTGTAGATCTCGGTTGTAGGCCGCAGATTCTTCGCCGGGTTGCGATGGCAGTCCAGGCACCACTCCATCTGCAGCGTGTTCTGCGCATACATCAGCGGCATCTGGTCCACCCGCCCGTGGCAGCTCGAACAGCCCAGCCCCTTGTTCACGTGAATCTCGTGGCTGAAGTAGACGTAATCCGGCAGGTCGTGCACCTTCGTCCAAACCAGCGACTGCCCGCTCGCCCAGCTTGTACGAACCGGCTCCAGCAATTGCGCATTCGTCCAGATCTGCGCGTGGCAGTTCATGCAGGTCTTGGTCGGCGGAATACCGGCGTAGCTCGATTTCTCTACCGTCACATGGCAGTATTGGCACTGCAGACCCAGTCCCTGCACATGGTGCTTGTGGCTGAAGGGCACCGGCTGGTCGGCGCGCTGGCCCTGCCGCGTGACCCACGGAGAGCGCTGCAACTCATCCAGAGTCACCCCCAGGGCAATCACCAACAGCCCCGTCAACACCAGGCTCGCACGAGCCAAAGCATTGGAGCTGCGTTCAAATATCTGCGCCATGAATGCGTTCCTGTTTCTTCTTCGTTTGCAGACCGGATGAGGTGCGATGTGTTCGCGGTCACACAGGTTGAGGTTATTTTCCGTTTGTGGATAAACAACACCTGAGAGGTGTACGACCCCGAAAATTTAATATAGCAGCCCAGAGCCCCTCTTTATCGCCCCGCACCTTTCAAACTGCAAAAAATGTTCATGTTGCCAAGGTTTTGTAATCTACTGAAAAGACTATATGTTGTGATGAACTTGAAAGAAGGCGCCCCCCCGCGCTCTCCTGCCGCCTCGCGTCCCAGAAAATGGTATTTCTCGACCAGATTTTCGCACCCATTCGAGACGCTCGATCCTCTCCCTGTCAGCGGCTTTTGACCCCGTTGTGGTCCTTTTTCATCCCTGTGGTCATTCTTTTCTCCCCTTCACGCCCGCCGCATATGTCTCCGCAAAAGACTCGTCCGGCGATGAACCCGGCCAACCGATCATGACCAGAAACACGTCCAGAACAAACAGCGCGATTGCAATATCGTTGAACAGCGTAGCCTGGTGAAGATCGGGCCAGAACTGGTTGGCGGCCCAGAAAAGGAACGCAATTGCCAGCAACACCGCCTTCACCACCTCCAGGCGTGCAGGCCTGTGTGCCACTTGGTAGACCAGGTACGCAAAGGCAATCATCGCCAGCGGAAATGCGGCCAGAGTGTCATGCGCTCGCGCCGGAAACAAACCCGGAACGGCATCCCAGACCAACAGCACAACCACACTCGCCAAAGTGACCGCACCCAGCGCCAGCGGCAGAGCCCGGCGAGTCCGATTCAGACGATCATACATAGGCCATTATTGACCGCCGCTCCAAAGGATTTCATAAGCGCCGCTGCGCCCTTTCACTTCGATAAGTGCCGCTCGCTCCATCATGCCCGCCCTGCGTAAACGCTCTTCGTCCATTAATCGCACTCATCAAATGCTTTAGAATTTATAAAGGCGTTCCAACCGGTAGCTCTCTGGTACAGATTTCATTCTTAAGTTGCGGACCTCGGTCCGGAGCGCAGCTGTCCATCACATCGAGTACCAAGTTCGGCCCACAGTTCCATGCAATCAGGGTCTCTGTTCACCGGTCTTTGGTCTCTGCTCTCTGACCACTGACCACTGACCACTGTTCACTGTTCACTGTTCACTGGTTTCTAAAAGGTAGGGCCATGAAATACGCCGGGTTGCTGGTCATGCCAGCCGGTCTTTTGCTCTGCATCGCCGCAATCGTCCTGTTCCCCGCGCCCGCGCCGCGCGCCGCTTTCGTCCTCTGCGGCCTGGCTGTCGAAGCCATGGGCCTGGTCGTGGCCGTACGTGGCCACATGGGTCTGCGCCCGCAAGAACAGTCCTTCGTCCACGGAGTGAAAGAGGAAAAGCGCCCATGACCTCGCCCGTGCCGCTGCAATTTTCTGAAACCTCTTTCGCCCTTACCCTGGGGCTGTTGCTCCTTGCGCCTCTTGCCATTGCCGGCGTGGCGCTCATCAATACCGGCCTGGGCCGCTCGCGCTCCGCGGCGCAATCGCTGCTGGGCAGTCTCGTCATGATGGCCGTTGCCGTCATTGCCTTCGCTCTGGTCGGCGCCACCTTCGCTGACGGTGCCGCCTCCCACGTCTTCCAGCTCTCCGCCAAGCCCTGGAACTGGGCTGGCGCAGGCCCCCTGCTGCTGAGTGGTCTGGACGCTTCCCCGGCCCGCGCGCAGCTCGCCTTACTGTTTGAATTCCTTGCCGTCGCCTTCGCAGCACTCATTCCCTGGGGTTCGGGTGCGGACCGCTGGCGGCTCACTGCGGGTGCAGTCTCGGCTGCCGTCCTCGGCGTCTTCGTCTTTCCTCTCCTCGCCCATTGGATCTGGGGCGGCGGCTGGCTGGCTCAGTTGGGCGTCAACTTCTCCCTCGGCGCCGGCTTCCTCGATGCCGGCGGAGCCGCTACCGTCCACGTTCTGGGCGGTCTCAGCGCCCTCGCCGTGGTGTGGATCGCCGGCTCGCGCAAAGGTAAATTCCCCAAGGAAGGCCTTTCCACCGCCATGCCCGGCCACAATGCCGTCTATGTCCTCTTCGGCTGTCTGCTGGCGCTGGTAGGCTGGCTGGCGTGGAATATGGCAGGCTCGCTCTTGTGGCTTAACGCCGCCCCCTCCGCGCTGGCTGTCGTCGCCATCAACACCCTGCTCTCCGCCGCCGCCGCTCTCGCCGCCACTTTCTCCGTCACCCGCTTCCGCTTTGGCAAGCCCGACGCCAGCCTCTGTGCCAATGGATGGCTCGCCGGCCTGGTTGCCTCCAGCGCCTGCGCCGCCCTCGTCACGCCTGTCGAATCGCTCTTTGTCGGCCTCGTCGCCGGCGTCATCACTCCGCTCATGGTCGAACTGCTGGAGCTCGCCCTTTCCATCGACGACCCCTCCGGCGCCATCACCGTGCACGCTACCGCCGGTCTTTGGGGACTCCTCGCCGCAGGCTTCTTCGCGCCCCTCCCCGGCCAGTTGCTGGCGCAGATCATCGGCGTCGCGACTCTACTCGGCCTCGTCCTGCCCCTGGTCTATCTGCTTTTCTGGTTGGTCAATCGCGTCGTTCCGTTCCGCGTCGATCCCGACGGCGAGCGCATCGGCATGGACCTCCACGAACTAGGCGGCGGCGCCTATCCCGAATTCGTAATCCACCGCGACGAATCCTACCGCTAATCAAAAAAGCGGAGCATTGTCCGGATAGTCCACCACCCGACCGGAACCGCCGCTTTCTGAAATACCGACGCGGCACGGTGCCTAACTTGAACGAGGCGCCCGCCAAGCAGTTGTCATTCTCCATCCGAATTGAAGCGTCCTCCAAACGAGAAGACCGAACCACCAGAGCCAAGCCAGCATCGCAATCAACGCAGGCAACCTCGCAACTTCGCCAATGGCGGGAATCAACGTGATACCGCCCGCCAGAGCCGTGCAGGCTGTGATGAAGGCCCCAGGGTCGGCCCACCATTTTTGGGTCCGCACAAGAGGAAATCCGCCCATGAGAAACCACTGAATGGCGATTAACAGGCACAGTCCGGTGTCGATCTCGCGCTGCGTCTCCATCCACAATGGCGTTGGCGGCCAGGTCCACCTTCCGCGTAGTCTCCCCGCAAGCGACCAATGCGGCGGGCAGTTAACCCCCCACCCGGCCAACGCGAAGGACGGCATGC
Organism: uncultured Occallatibacter sp.; assembly: GCA_964396795.1. Lineage (GTDB taxonomy): Bacteria > Acidobacteriota > Terriglobia > Terriglobales > Acidobacteriaceae > Telmatobacter. The sequence continues at coordinate 44,396 of CAYNGB010000001.1, forward strand.
CGACTGCCTGCACTACAACCACCTCGGTCGGATAGTGAGCCCCCCACATTCCGCAGGGGTCGAAGGTGACCGTTTCCTCCGCCTGCTCGGGGTTGGCCTGGGCTGGCTTCGGCGTTGGGGGCTCAGGCGGCCTGGGAGCACCTTCCCTGGGGGCTTTCGCCATGATCTCTTCAGGAGTGAGCGCCTCCTTTTGGTCCCTGGCCTCCATCATGAGGATTATGGGCAATGCCACCGCCAGATTGATCCCAGCCAACAGAAGTCCTCGCCGCCAATTCATGGCTGCAAGACTACCAAAAGCGATTGCGGGCGTGTGACCGTCTATCCGGACATGACTCCCAGCCCGTGCCGGCAGGCTCAATCGGCCGCGCGCCCAAGGTCCGTCCCTGTTCCCCGTTTCCTAATTCCAATTGACTTTTTCACGGGCCATTGCATGAATGCTCGGAGGGAGCGTGGGGCTTCAGCCCCACGACTAATCTGCCGCAAAAGGATCGGCCTTCAGGCCCGGATAAAGATCAAGATGTCGGTGCCCCACAGCCTGCCCCGAGAGAAGCAGAAGGGCCTCGCTTCTGAGACGTGGGAAAGCTAGTAGCTAGACGTTGCCTTCTCACCGCCGCGCCAGACAGTTCTCCGCGCGGATGGTGACCAGAGGTTCCAGAAGAAATAGCCGAGGCCGGCGAGATAGAGCAGCACAAAGCCTGCGGCCAGCGCCGTCGACTTTCTCTTCAGAGACGCGGCAATCTGCGTTGCCACAAGGTCTGGAAACACGGGCGGCACGGTCTCGGCACGGTGGCTCGATCCAGTGGCATGTCCTCCGGTAAACGCGTTCCGCAGTGCTTCCACTGTGTCCAGAATCTGGCGTGGGCGCGTGGCCTTAGAGTCGTTGACCTGGGCGTCTAGGCGAACAGCTGCCGTATAGTTCACAAACACAGCCAGGAGCGAAACGGCGCAGCAGAGCGCGATGAGGCCCGACAAAAGGATGCGCGCTCGTAGCCCCTTGCTCCAAAGGTGCACCAGCACGAAGGCGCTGGCGGCGAACAGAACCGGTAGCCGGGTGCCCCAGGTCTCGCTTCTGAGACCTGGGAAACACATCCACTGCGCTGAACGACAATGAAAACTCACCGTCTCGCCAGCAGCACCATCAACCCAAAAATCAAGATCGGCGCCAGCGCCATCCCCGCGTACAGCAGCATCCGCTTGCTCACCACCAGCCGCCGCCCACGCGCCGCCGGCCGTGCCCCGCGCTCCTCCACGCCCACCTGCTCCTGGTGTTCCAGGTCCCAGATCATCTCGTGGGCCGTTGCATAGCGGTGCCGCGGGTCCCGCTCCAGCGCGCGATACAAAATCTCTTCCAGCTCCGGCGAAATCTCCGGGTTCAGCTCCGTGGGCCGCGTCGGTTCATTCAGCACCCGCTCATTCATCACCGCCAGCGGATTCGACCCCACAAACGGCACGCGCCCCGTCAGCATCTCGTAGAGCATGATGCCCAGCGCATAGATGTCGCTGCGCTGGTCGCCGCGCTGCCCTTTTACCTGTTCGGGAGAGATATAGTCCGGCGTACCCAGCAGCGACGACACATTCACAAACGTCAGCCGCCGCGCATCTTCCTTCATCGCGATGCCGAAGTCGATTAGCTTGATGTGGTCCTCGTCGTCCACCATCACGTTTTCCGGCTTCAGGTCGCGATGCACCACGCCGTGCTTGTGCATGTAGTCCAGCGCGTCGCAAATGGCCAGCGTAATGCGCACCGCCCGCTCCGTGGGCAGCTTCTTTTCCTGGTTCATCAGGGTGCGCAGCAGCCGCCCGTCCACCCACTCGATCACCATGTAGACCCGGCTGCGTTCCTCGCTGTTAAAGGTCTTCACCACCCCTGGATGATCCAGTTGCTGCCCGATCTCCTGCTCCCGCTTGAAGCGCTCCACCAGCACCGGGTCGGCTTCCATCTCCGGCAGCGGTACCTTGATCGCCACCTGCCGCCCGCTCTTCAGGTCGGTTGCCTTGTACAGTGCCGACATCCCTCCGCGCGCCACCATTGCGTCGATGCGATAGTGGTCCAGCACATCGCCGGCCGCGGGAATCGTCATGGTCGTCTCTGTCGTCATGGGCAGGTCTCGCCGTCCACCCCAATTGTTTCATGTTCTTTCATAAGAAATCTGTCAGGGAAAACGAAAGAGTCCATAGGAACCAACCCACACGGGGCGCCGCTGATTTCGCCTTTGGATTCCTTCGGGTGGCCCAGGTCTCGCTTCTGAGACCTGGGATAAAGAAACCATCCTGCGTTCCCTGCCTCTATGATGGGATGAGCCTATGCGCCGCATTCTGAGACTGTTGACGGTCTGCCTCTTTATCGTTTGGGGACTGGCGCCCATCCCGGCCCGCTCCGCGGCGGGACCGCGCAACTCCCGCCAGCGCAACGTGCAGGAAACCGGTTTTCTCAACCGCCGCATTCAGTTCCGCGGTGCCGGCTATCGCTTCCAGGTCTATCTGCCGGAGGAGTGGCGCCACGACGACCACAAGTCCTGGCCTATAGTTCTGTTTCTTCACGGGCGCGGCGAACGCGGCTCTGAAGGCATGTGGCAAACCCAGATCGGCCTGCCTGAAGCCATTCGCGATCACCCCGAGCGCTGGCCCTTCATCGTGGTCATGCCCCAGTGCGCACAAGACGTCTACTGGACCGACCCCGACATGCTCGCCCTCGCCATCGCCACGCTCGACCAGGAAACTGCCGAGTTCCACGCCGACCCCACCCGCACTTACCTCACCGGCCTTTCCCTTGGCGGATACGGCGCCTGGGAACTCGCCCGCCTCTACCCCCGCCGCTGGGCCGCGGTAGCCATCGCCGCCAGCGGCATCTTCTGGAGCTACGCGCCCGAGCGTTGGCATGAATCCGCTACTCTGCCTGCCGAATACGCCCGCGCCCTCGGCCGTACCCCCATCTGGCTGTTTCACGGCAGCGACGACCCTATCGTTCCCCTTCGCGAGAGTGAACTCATGTTCTCCGCATTCAAGGCCGCGGGCGGACACATTCGCCTCTGGGTTTACCAGGGCCTCAAGCACGACTGCTGGAGCCGCGCTTTCAACGAACCCGATCTGCCGCGCTGGCTGCTTCTGCACCGCACCGGTACACTCCTTGCGCCCTTGTCCTTTGCCGAGCGGGTCCTCATTCCCCTTCATCCCCCCGCTCTCAAACTCACCCCGGCTCAACTCGAGAGCTTTGCCGGCGACTACGTCGACTCCCATGGCCAGGTCGCCATCACCGTCTTTCGCCAGGCCGATCAGCTCTACCAGAAAAACGTCCACGGCGAAATCTCCGAGCTCGCCGCCGAGTCCCTGTCCACGCTCTTCTATCCCAACGGCGGCAGCATCCCCAGGATCACCATCGAGCGCGATCCCTTGGGCCGAGTCACCACACTCATCTACCGCGACGACCGCCACGAAGAGCGCTGGGAACGACGTGCCCCGCCCCCCATCCGCTAATTCCTGCCCCCGACTTTCAAGGCTCAGAAGCCGATCCCCTGGGCCGCCCAGAAACCATTCGACCCCAAAATGATGGTGAAAGGTTTCTACCTCTAGGACTGTTAGGCCGGGGTACACTCGTTGAGAAACACAACGAGGTAACCTATGCACCTTCTCCTGCGTGTGCTGGCTGGCTTGTTGATCTTTATGGGAATCGTTTGGGCCTTGCAGGGGCTCAATGTGCTGCCCGGGAGCTTCATGACAGGGCAGATCCAATGGGCCTATCGCGGCGGACTGATGGCAATTCTTGGCGGCGCGCTCCTGCTGTTCACGCGGCCGCGCCCCGGCAAGTGAAGCCCCCTGGGCCGCGACGTCAGCGTCATCATTGGATGAGTGAGGCCTTGCAGCTCTTCAGCGCGACGGCAGGTCGATCGGCTTCGCGTTCAGGCCGCGCAATCAAACTATGGCGCCTTCTGCCTCGCGCCCGCTCCTCGCAAATAAAAACTCCACATCGCTCCGTCCGCGCACTACCATGGAACGCATCCCCCTTCCGTTTCGTAGTACTCTCAGGTCTGAATTCTGAGGAGGCAAACATGTTTTGCAGCGGATGTGGTCAGGCTCTGGTTCCCGGGCAACCGGTTTGCTCCCAGTGCGGACGTCCCATAGGCCCGCCCGTCCCTCCCGTTCCTAATCTGCAGTTCCAGGTGACCAACTATGCCGGCCGCATCCGGGCCCTCAGCATCGTCTGGTTCATCTTTGGAGGGCTTTACCTCGTCCTCGGCTTTATCGGCCTCACTTTTGCCCACGCCTTTCTCAGCGGCCCGTTCGGTGCCTGGAGCCACGGCCCCTGGTCCCACGGTCCCTTCCCACCGGAAATGTTCGTTCCGGCCCTCCTGCGTTTTGCCTGGGTCTTTGTCCTGCTTCGCTCCGGCCTTGCCCTGGCCGCCGGCTGGGGACTCATGGAGCGCACTCAATGGGGCCGCATCGTGGCCATCATCGCCGCCTTCCTGTGCCTGATTAAGATCCCCATCGGCACAGCCCTCGGCATCTGGACCCTGGTCACCCTTCTCGGCTACCGCAACACCACCCTCTACGACCAGTTGTAAGCGCAGGGGATTGCGTATCCCAGATCCCATGTCTGGGACCTGGGAATTCACGCACCCTATCAGCCGGATCTGCCGGGGAATCCGCCCCATCCCAACATCAATTTACGGCTTCAATGTCCGCACGTACGCAATCACCGCCTCCACATCCTGCGGTGGCAGACGATGCCGGAATCCCGACTCATCCACCTCCACAGGCGGCATCGCTTTGCTGCCCTGCGTGATCAGGTCTCTCAACTCCGCGTCCGACTTGGCTCGAACCTCATCTGAGTTGAGCCGGGGAATCTTCAGTTGAAAGAATTTGTCCGCGCTCGCATCGCCCTTGCCGTTCTCGCCATGGCATTTGGCACATGTCAGCTTGTAAGCCGCCTCGCCGGAGTAGGCGCGGTTCGCATCCAGATCAGCGCCCGACAGTGCAAGCCGGCCGTGGCCCTTCGGCACAGGATGCACGAGGATTCCAGCCAGGCCCGGCGTCCACACTTCTGAGAGAATGCGGCCCTTTTCCGAATTATCAAAGATCAGGTAGCCGCTCCGAATCAACTCCGCCGGACCACTCAGCCGGGTTACGATGTTCTGCCGTGTCACCGCGCCGCTGGCCGATTCAACCGCAAGCCAACTTCGATCCACAGAGAACGTATAGGTTCCCGCTGGCAGCACATTCGCCCCAAATTTGAACTCATATGGCACTTGGAATCGCATGGCTTGCCCGTTCGCCTCTAACGCCAGGCCAACTGTGAAGAACGGGACAAATACCAAAGCCACAAACCTTCTCGCCATCCCAGTCCGGAGCTTTATTTCCTGCATATCGGATACTCTCTTTCTGCATTCGGCTAGCCAACGTTTGGAATTCGATCCACCTGGCGTAAGCAGATGGCTCTATCTTCAGCAACCTGGTTCCTGACCTCTCGTCTCGCCTTCCTGCAGATCAGCACGCTGCTTGAGTCGTCTTTCCTTTGTCGTCCAAGCACAACTTCAGCTACGCTCCAGAGCCATTAAGAGACGGAGGCCACGTCGGCAGTGAGTGAGTCAATTCATCCAGCCATACAGCCACTGGACACACCTATCACTGCACCGGGAGAGCGCGGTTGGTAACAGCCCTAGGAAACCGGAATATATGAAAAGACCTGTTCGATAGAAAGGGAAGAGATAAGGCCCCAAAGCGTTGGGACGACTGACATTGACATTTACATGCCTCGCCATCCATGTCAAGAACTCTCGCTAAAGATTAACCAGGATCAGACATGCTTGCGCCTGCCCGGTTCAGAGAATCGAGAAACCCGAGCCCCAACTCCGGTGGTAGATTGATACGTGGACCATCTGCCGTCAGCAGAAAGCGATGCGCCTGGCAAATGCAAAGCCTGAATCGTCTATCTTCAGTCCTTCCCGTGCTGCTTGCATCGGTCACTCTCTGCGGTTGCGGTTCATCCACAACTTCGCAGCCTTCCCCTTCCGGCCCATCCACCACCTCCATCGACCTCCTCCCCGATCCCGGCATGCATAACCCGGTACTCCAGTTTGGCAATGGCGGTGTGGCCAATAACCAGGGCACATTATTTCCGGGCACTTCGCCCGCCATGGGCTACACGGATTTCGGGTGGTGGGTTACGCAATGGGGTAAATTCAGCAGCGACACCCCGCCGATCCCGTACTATCTGACCCCGGACAGTTACGTGCAGAGTGACGCCTCAACCCAGGATCCGAATTTCGGCGTGGCGTCACTCGCTTTCTATTCAGAAAACGACCCCACCATCTCTCACCTCGCGTTGTATCAGGACCAGGCTCTCAAAAACTGGGTCTACGAATTGTGGTCCCAGGATGGACTGCTCTCCGCCGGTGGCGGCACCAACCTGTTTCTGTCGAACACCGTGAACAGCCCCTCTGGTTCGTCCCTCAGTGCCGATGTCCATCTCACCTTTGCCACCAAAATCAAGCAGCGAGTCCTATCGTTCAATGACGCGGCGGCAATGACCGACGGTTCCGTTCTGGCCATGTATTTCACTGGCTTGACGCTGAACTACACCGATCCCGCCACGGGCAACCAATACTGGCAATTCCTGCAGATCCCACACGCCAACACTATGGAAAACACCAACACAGACGCTCAATGCATCTCTCTTGGCAGCGGCGGTATCCCCGATGTGATGTGGAGTGGTGTTTTGCCCGGCGGCACGTTTCTCAGTTCCACGCCTTCGACAGGTGCTCTGCAAAGCCTTGATTACGACGTCAACAAGTACGTCTGCGCATTGGTCAAGGCTGCGTATAACTGCGGCACAGGCACGGTCAACTTTCCCACCGCGGCCTATGACCTGCGCAACTGGCAAATCACATCCCTCTATATAGGACTTGAAACCGAAAACCGCATGGTGCCCAACGATCAGGTCGTTCGTGGACACGCCGGCCTCGGCGTCCAGATCGAGAATCTTCACCTCTTGAAGTTTCCCGCAAACAGCGGTCCCACCTGTACTCAGTGAAGCGAGACAGGTCGCTTGCCCGTGCTGGCTGATCTCTCATCCCCCGCTGTTTTACAATCAGCCCATGAGTTTCCCTCAAAACCGTATGCGCCGCTTGCGCCGCAGCGAGTCCATGCGCGCCCTGGTCCGCGAGACCACCCTTGATCCCGGCGACCTGATCTATCCCCTGTTTCTCTGCCCCGGCCACGGCGTACGCAAGCCCGTAAGCTCCATGCCCGGTGTGTTCAACCTCTCCGTCGATGAGGCCGTCCGCGAAGCCGAAGAAGCCGCTGCCTTGGGCCTCGGCGGCCTCCTGCTCTTCGGCCTGCCCGACACCAAGGACGAGCAGGCCACCGGCGCATGGGCCGACGACGGAATCGTGCAGCAGGGCCTGCGCGCCCTCAAAAGCTCCTCTGCTGCCGCCAAACTCGTACTCATCGCCGACGTCTGTCTCTGCGAGTACACCAGCCACGGCCACTGCGGCATCGTCAAAAAAAGCGGCGATAGTTATGAAGTCGACAACGACCCATCCCTCGACCTGCTCGCTCGCACCGCCACCAGCCTGGCCCGCGCCGGAGCTGACGTAGTCGCGCCCAGCGACATGATGGATGGCCGTGTCGCCGCCATCCGCGCCGCCCTCGACAAGATTGGACTCATCAACACCTCCATCCTCAGTTACGCCTCCAAGTTCGCCTCAGCCTTTTACGGTCCCTTCCGCGAAGCCGCCGATTCGGCTCCCCAGTTTGGCGACCGCAAGACCTATCAGATGGATGGCGCCAACCTCCGCGAGGCTCTGCGCGAGATCGACCTCGATCTTGAAGAGGGTGCAGACATGATCCTGATGAAACCCGCCATGCCCTACCTCGATGTGGTGCGCGCCGCCCGCGAGCGCATCGACGTACCCATCGGCGCCTACCAGGTTTCTGGAGAGTATTCCATGCTCCAGGCCGCCTTTGAAAAAGGATGGCTCGACCGCGATCGCGCCATCCTTGAGTCGCTTCTCGGCATCCGCCGCGCCGGTGCCGGCTTCATCGTCACCTACTTCGCCAAAGACGCCGCCCGGCTCCTTTAGCACGCTGCGAAAAAACGCATTTCGGAAGGAGGCGGGGGTTTTCGACCCCCGCACAGAGCCAACTGAACCAGCGCGGGCTTTACGCCGCCTTCCCTACCCCTTGATGAATGCCAGCAGCTCCGCGTTCACTTGATCCTTCAAAGTCGAGCACATCCCATGCGGCGCTCCCGGAATCACTTTCAGCGTCGCTCCCTTCACCAGCGCCACCGACAGCAATGCCGAGTCGTTGATAGGCACAATCTGGTCGTCGTCGCCGTGCAGGACCAATGTCGGCACATCGATCTTCTTCAGGTCGTCGGTGAAGTCGGTCTCTGAGAATGCCTTGATGCAGTCGTAGACAGCTTTGAATCCAGCTTGCATCCCCTGCAGCCAAAAAGAATCCCGCAGCCCCTGCGACACCTTTGCCCCCGGCCGGTTGGCCCCATAGAACGGCATGGAAAGGTCCTTGAAGAACTGCGAGCGGTCCGCCAGCACGCCGCTGCGGATTCCGTCGAACACCTCGATCCCTAATCCACCTGGATTGGCTGCCGTCTTCAGCATCAGCGGAGGCACTGCCCCAATCAGCACCGCCTTGGCCACGCGCTTTGTACCGTGCCGTCCAATGTAGCGCGCCACTTCGCCGCCTCCGGTCGAGTGCCCCACGTGAACCGCCTCTTTCAGGTCCAGCGCCTCGGTCAGCTCCGCCAGGTCGTCTGCATAGGTGTCCATCTCGTTGCCATTCCATGGCTGGCTTGACCGCCCATGCCCGCGGCGATCGTGCGCGATCGTGCGGTATCCATGCGACGACAGGAAAAGCATCTGGTCCTCCCATGCATCCGCGCTCAGCGGCCATCCGTGACTGAAGACCACAGGCTGACCTGTGCCCCAATCCTTGTAATAGATTTCCGTTCCATCTTTGGTCGTAATCGTTGCCATCATGTACCTCCATGTTTTGGGTTGGGAAAGTTTGGTTGGTTCACTTCAGAGTGGTTTGGGAGTTGCTTCCAGTCTCCACTGAATCACGTGCGCGAATTGCGGCTCATCAAAATCTAACAAATTCGCGGCCGGCGCATGTGAGTAGTTCTGCACAGGTCCGGTCCGCCCGCTATTGCCAGTCTCATTCACCGCAAATGAGCATCCATCAGCCCCGCGTCGTCCCACAAATCCTTTTGCGATGTGGCCTCCTTGTGGTCTCCTACAAGTACCCGCCTATGCTCAAGCAACTTGAACGCTATTTTGAATTCACTCATCTGGGCACGAATTGGCGCACTGAGATTCTGGCCGGAGTCACCACTTTCCTGACCATGGCCTACATCGTGCTGGTCAATCCAGCCATCCTGTCTGCTACGGGAATGCCGCTGGCAGCCGTTACCGCTGCCACCTGTCTTTCTGCGGCCGTCGGCTCCATTCTCATGGGCATCGTGGCCCGCTATCCCATCGCGCTGGCCCCCGGCATGGGCCTCAACGCCTACTTCACCTACACCGTGTGCATTAAGATGCACATTCCCTGGCAAACCGCCCTTGGCGCCGTCTTCCTCTCCGGCGTCATCTTCCTCGCGCTCACCGCCGCCGGCATTCGCCAGATGATTTTGCGCTCTATCCCTCACGAGCTTTATGCCGCCGTAGCCAGCGGCATCGGCCTTTTCATCGCCTTCATCGGCTTCACCAAGGCAGGCATTGTCGTTGCCGATCCTGCCACCTTCGTCAGCCTCGGTAACATCCGCAATGCCACTCCCGCCCTCGCTCTTTTCGGCCTTATCCTCATGGTCGCCCTCGAAATAAGAAAAGTCCGCGGCACCATCCTCATCGGCGTCCTCTCCACCACCGGCCTCGCCTGGATACTGGCCGCCTTCAAGCTTCCATGGGCGGCGGGTCTCGTCCATTGGGCGCCGAATCCTGGCGGGTTCCACGCCCTTGCTGCCACCGCCTTCAAACTCGACATTCGTGGTGCCCTCAACAAAGGCCTGCTTGAAATCATCTTCGTCTTCTTCTTCGTCGACCTTTTTGACAACCTCGGCACTCTGGTTGCGGTCACTAAGCGCGCCGGCCTCATCTCCGCCGATCACTCCATTCCCCGCCTTAACCGCATCCTGATGGCAGATGCCACCTCCACCATCATCGGGTCGCTTACCGGAACCTCCACCGTCACCAGCTATGTCGAATCCACCGCCGGCGTGGCTGCCGGAGGCCGTTCTGGTGTCACCGCAATCGTTACCGGACTGCTCTTCCTGGCCGCCATCGTCGCCGCGCCATTTGTGGGCATCGTGCCCCCGGCGGCCACCGCGCCCGCGCTCATCCTCGTCGGTTGCATGATGCTGGCCACCATCACTGAAATCCGCTGGAACGACCCCCTTGTCGCCATCCCCGCGTTCCTCACTCTGGTGCTCATCCCGCTCACCTACTCCATCGCCAACGGACTCGGCTTCGGCGTCATCGCCTGGGCTATCCTTCACCTGGCCACTGGCCGCTATCGCAAGCAGGACTGGTTGCTTTACATCCTCGCCATCCTCTTTCTCCTCCGTTTCGTCTACCTGGGCGCAAGCTAGGCCTCTTACCGGTGCCCCATGTCTGGATTTTCAGACATGGGAAAGCAACACCCCCGATGTCCCTTTCGTTCTCAATGAATTCAGCACGAAAATGGGTGCCCCATGTCTGGATTTTTCAGACATGGGAGAGCAACACCCTCGATGTTCCTTTCGTTCCCTCTGAATTCAGCACGAAAATGGGTGCCCCATGTCTGGATTTTCAGACATGGGAAAGCAACACCCTCGATGTTCCTTTCGTTCCCTCTGAATTCAGCACGAAAAACGGGTGTCCTTGCGGCGTATTTGTTTTTCGCCGCAAGGGTGGGAAAGCACGAAATCCCACGGTCAGAATCTCGTCGCGTTCTTCCCATTCGCTGCGGGAGCCACAACCGCGGTGCTCTTCAGCGGCGGACCCGCAGGAACCTGTGTCTTGGTAACAAGGCTGGAAACTCGTTCCCATTCGAATCCGCCTGACCTCCATCACGCCCCTCCAGCACGCTTCCCGCGTATACTGCTGCCCAAGGCAAGACTCACAATGGACCCATCCCAGTTCACGACCCTGAGCCTCTCTCAGAATGCCGCCATCCTTACCATCATTCTTGCGTTCGCCGGCTACTTGGTTACATTTCTCAGCGCACGTATGCTGGCCCGCCGCCGCGACAAACTCGATCTCGTCAACAAGCGCCTTAATGAGTTCTATGGCCCCCTCTACGTAGCCTCAGAGGCCGGCAACATCGCCTACCGCTCGCTGCTCAAAAAACAGGGAAAGTCCCAAAGTTTCCCCATCCTCGACGACGAGATGAAGGAGTGGGTCCTGTGGATGACCACCATCTTCATGCCTCTGAACGATATCCGCGAAAAGATCATCATTGAGAAGGCGTATCTGATCATTGAGGAGCAGATGCCCACCTGCCTGCTCGATTTCGTCACCCACGTCGTGGGATACAAGGCGGTCCTGGCCAAGTGGGCCGAAGGCGACTACGCTGAGCGCCGTTCCACCATCGGCTGGCCCCCCGAGTTCGACGTCTACGTCAAGCGATCCTATGCCGCACTCAAAGCCGAGCAGACTCAGTTGCTGCATAGCGGCATCTGGCGTCTTTATCGCCGCTTTTTCCCTCGCTGAACGCGCGTGCCTGCCAGTCGCAGGTCAAGTCTCCGTCAGCCTCGTCTTACCCTCAAACCGTCAGCGCCGGATTCAGTGACGTCACCTGCGCCACTGCCTTCGTCAGCCGTGCCTCCTGCGGCCGGCTGCCCTTGCGATCCACGCGCGTATAGATGTGCTCCACCGTATCCACCAGGTAAGCCCCGGAAAGAAACGTCGCCGCCTCGTCAACCCCGTGCCCCGGCAGGAAAACCACGTCGCCCGGCTTGGGCAGCGAGTGCAGTGTCTCCAGCGGCACCAGGTTGATACACGACCCGTCCCCCGCAATAAACTCCAGGCAGTTCTGGCTGTGCAGCGTTCCATCGCGTGCGGCGCGCGTCTCCTCGCGTAACTTCGACGCCTGGTAATACGTGGCCAGCGCCACCAATAGCCAGATCACATTTCCAATGAAGCTTCCCAGCGGCGCGTACCGTATCAAAGTCTCAATCATCACTCGCCTCATCTCTTAAGCAGATTTGATCTTCCCCGTCTGCCTACCAGACAGTGCTAACCCAGTTTCAACGTGCCTGCCCGGCTGGAAACGTGAACCATTGAGTCACCACATTACCAAGATGCTGCCGCGCTCGTCTCCATCACCTTAGGGCGCAAATGCAAAAGCCCCGGCCAAGGCCGAGGCTCTGCGTTCAGACGTCCATATCAAAAAAATCAGTACCGGTAGCTCTCCGCCTTGTAAGGCCCTTCCACTGGCACGCCCAGGTAGTCGGCCTGTTTCGGTGTCAGTGTCGTCAACTTTACCCCGATCTTTTCCAGGTGCAATCGCGCCACTTCTTCGTCCAGCCGCTTGGGCAGCACATATACGTCCACTTTGTAGCTGTCCTTCTTCTCCCAAAGATCGATCTGGGCTAGTGTCTGGTTGGCAAAGCTGTTGCTCATCACAAAGCTCGGATGCCCCGTCGCGCAGCCCAGGTTTACAAGCCTGCCCTCGGCCAGCACAAAGATGCTGTGTCCGTCGGGAAACGTATAGACATCCACCTGAGGCTTGATGTTGAGCTTGGTCACCCCCGGCTCCTGGTTCAGCCGGTCCATCTGGATCTCGTTGTCAAAGTGCCCGATGTTGCAAACGATTGCCTGGTCCTTCATGCCCTTCATCTGCTCCAGCGTGATGATGTCCACGTTGCCGGTGCAGGTTACATAAATGTCCCCGCGCCCCAGCGTGTCCTCCACCGTCGTCACTTCGAAGCCTTCCATGGCCGCCTGCAGCGCGTTGATCGGATCCACCTCGGTCACGATGACGCGGGCGCCCATGCCACGCAAAGAATGCGCGCAGCCCTTGCCCACATCGCCGTATCCGCAGATCACCGCCACCTTCCCCGCCACCATCACGTCCGTCGCGCGCTTGATGCCGTCCGCCAGCGATTCGCGGCAGCCATAGAGGTTGTCGAACTTCGACTTGGTCACCGAGTCATTCACGTTGATGGCCGGAACCAGCAGCTTGCCCTGTTCCATCATCTTGTAGAGCCGGTGCACGCCCGTCGTCGTCTCTTCTGAAACCCCGCGCCATTCCTTCACAACCTTGTGCCAGTGTTGCGGGTCTTCGGCATACACCTTCTTCAGCAGGTCCTTGATCACCTGCTCTTCGTGATTCCCCGAGGGCCCGTCCACCCACTTGTCCCCTGCTTCCAGTTCATAGCCCTTGTGAATCAGCAGCGTCACATCGCCGCCGTCATCCACCACCAGTTGCGGCCCCTTGCCGCCCTTGTGCGCCAGCGCCTGGTACGTGCACCACCAGTACTCCTCCAGCGATTCGCCCTTCCACGCAAACACCGGAACCCCCGTCGCCGCAATCGCCGCCGCCGCATGGTCCTGCGTGGAGAAGATGTTGCAGCTTGCCCAGCGCACTTCCGCTCCCAGGCTCACCAGCGTCTCAATCAGCACCGCCGTCTGAATCGTCATGTGCAGCGACCCGGTAATCCGCACCCCGGCCAGCGGCTTGCTCGCCGCATGCTTGTGCCGGATGGACATCAGCCCCGGCATCTCGTGTTCGGCGATGGCAATCTCTTTCCGTCCCCAATCGGCCAGCGCCATATCGGCCACTTTGTACTTCAATTCCGTCACTTCCAACGTCGAACTCGCCATGCAGATTCTCCTTATTCAACTTCTCAATCAGTGGACGTCTCGAACAGTACGAGCCTTAGCCCGTGCACAAATCAATGAGCCAGTTTCTTGAAGGGTACGGGCTTTAGCCCGTACATAAAGTCAGCAAAAATCAACGGGGCTTTAGCCCCTGAGGGAAGGTGCTCCGTGCAACCGGATTTTATCCAAACGAGCCCTCATATCGTTCTATCGTGATATGTTGATATGTATCAGAATCCTGCTATGCCGTCAATCGTCAAAATCCTCCGCGTCCTAGCCGACCCCAACCGGCTCCGCATCCTGCTCCTGCTCCAGGGCGAGGAGCTGTCCGTGGCGGAATTGCAGGAAATCCTCGTCATGGGCCAGAGCACCATCTCCACTCACCTGTCGCAGCTCAAGCAGGCCGGCCTGGTTGAAGATCGTCGCACCGGCAAGAGCAATCTCTACCACCTCAACGTCTCCGCCGCCGACGCCATCCTCATCGGCCTGCTCCAGCAGGCGCGTAACGAAATCCCCGAGGCCGTTCCCGATCAGGCAGCCATGCGCCGCGTCCTCCGCAAGCGTCAGGACAAGATGCGCAGCTTCTTTGACAGTGTCGCCGGGCGTTTAGGCCGCGATTACGTGCCCGGAAAATCCTGGAAGAGCCTCGCCGAAGCTCTCATGCGCCTTTTGCCTCCCCTGGTCATCGCCGATCTGGGCGCGGGCGAAGGCGCCTTTGCTCTCTTGCTTTCCCAACGCGCCACCAGGGTCATTGCCGTCGACACCTCGGCCAACATGATCGAGGTGGGCCGCGAACAGGCACTCCGCCACGGCATCGAAAACGTCGAATTCCGCATGGGCGATATGGAGGAGCTTCCCATTGCGGACGCTCAGGTCGATCTGGCCTTTTTCTCCCAGTCGCTCCATCACGCCCTGCACCCCGAGCGCGCCGTCGAGCAAGCCTTCCGAATCCTCCGCCCCGGCGGCCGCATTGTGATCCTCGATCTGCTCCAGCACCGGTTTGAAGAAGCGCGCGACCTCTACGCCGACGAGTGGCTGGGCTTCAGCGAAACAGAATTGGAAGCAGTCCTCGAAAAAGCCGGCTTCACCGAAATCCAAACCTCGGTGGTCCACAAGGAATCCGAATCCCCCCACTTCCAAACCCTCCTCGCCCTCGCCACCAAGCCCGGCACAATCGCTCCATAACCACCTCGGCGATTGAGCCTGACCCTCCGCTTGCGATACATGTCGTACATAATGTCGAAAAGGTCGTTGAAGCACTCGTGATCCAAAGGAGAGAACAATGCTCGGTTTCATCATTCTCACTGTCAGCAATATCGAACGTTCGTTGGCGTTCTATGAGGCGGCCTTGAAGCCTCTAAATATTAAGTATTTCCTGCCCTACAAGGGCGAAGGCGGTCATCCCGACCTCTGGGGATTTGGCGATGGAAAGCAAGCCTTCTTTTGGCTCCAGCAGGGAAAACCGGATCCAGCCTCAATTCACTGGGGCTTCATGGCCGTAAGCAATGCCAAGGTTGACGAGTTTTACCGGGCAGCAATCGCCGCTGGCGCCACGGACAATATTTCACCGCGGGCGCGACTTGAATACTATCCCGGATACTACGCAGCCGATGTATTTGATCCGGACGGCTATTCGTTCGAGGTCGTCCATAAGAGCTGATGGCTGGATCGTCGCGTTCCGATATCGCCCGCGGTCACCAGCCCATTTGCCTCATCCGTTCCAGGATGAGCCCGCTGTAGTGATTCATGCGCTCTGGCCGTCGCTTCAACGGCGCCGGCAAAATCGCCGCCAGCCGTGCCCCTTCTTCTCTGCCCACATTCCGGGCCGGGGTTCGGTCATAGGCGCGGCACGCCGCATCTGCCCCATAAATACCGGGGCCCCACTCAACCACGTTGAGGTAGAGCTCCAGAATGCGCTGCTTGCCCAGAACAAATTCGGCCACCGGCACCAGTGTGAACTCCGCGCCCTTGCGCAGCACCGAGCGGCCCGTTCCGAACAGCAGGTTCTTCACCAGTTGCTGCGTAATGGTGGAGGCCCCACGGCTCCGTCCGCCTTCCAGATCGTCTTCTGCGGCGATTTGGATTTGGTGCCAATCGAATCCATGGTGCTGGTAGAAGCGTGCGTCTTCCGCGGCGACCACAGCGTGTTGCAGATCAGGCGAGATTTGGCTCAGCGGAATGAAGGTGTAGCGTTCGTGATAGGGCTTGTGGTGAATCCAGGCCTGCACGCGGCGCTCCATGTGCACCGCGGTAGTTGGCGGGTCGATCCACCGGGCGGCCACAAGCGTTAGCGCGGCCAGCAGCCACGCCAGCGCCACACCGATGCCAATCCATCGAACAAGGGATCGGAGAGAAACCTTCCGCTGCGGAGTCTTGGGCGCGGTGTCTGAAATCTCAGTCACCTTTCAGAATAATCGCCTGCCCTGGGTTGCTGTTCCAGTACACAAGGGCACATTGCGTCAGGGCACGACTTTAGTCGTGCCGCAAATGCCACCAGAATAAGCGCGGGCTGCACAGGCTGCGAAAAAATCCATCACGGAGGGAGGCGGGGGTTTTCAACCCCCGCATACAAAGGGCAAAATCAAGGCGAGCTTTAGCCCCGGAGTTTTGCTTTTCGGGGAATTTGCCTATTGATCTCCCTTTCCCGCAGCCCGTTTACACCGGAATCAGGGCAGGTGCATTTGACTCCTATAGCGGTGTGGGTTGAGTTATAACCCACTTCTGCCTGCCTCATTTCAGTTATGCGCGCCGGGAAAGAAACACTACGCAAGAGGGGGAGTGACGTTGTTCGCATTGGAATGATGGGAAAAGGGCAGATGCGAGGCGGAACGGAGCTTCGCAGATCGGTTGGGCTATCGCGAGCCGTGAGCGCACATGAGCTTTTCCGTTGCGGGCCTTGAACGAGCGCTTCGGCGAGGATGCGCGAACTGAAAAGCATCTCCGGCGACATGGGCGTTTTTGGGGACCGATCCAAATTGCTTCAACAATTTCGCTAGAAGTTTCGAAATTTGTTCAAACATTCGGTGCACTGACGTTCCAATATCTCGTCGAATCGCTCAACGCTCGCGAAGAGGCCAGCGTTAATTGGGGGCCAATTTGGACCAAGCTGATTCCGTTCTTCTTTGAGTAGTTCCGAGATGTGCCCACCATAATCCCGATTGCGATAAACCCAACGTCCCCGCCATCCGCATATAGATTTATCTTTTGAAGCTCGGTAGTCCGCAAGGACCAAAGCATTCAAGTATTCGAAACGGTCAAATAAGTCTTCAAAGTCGACTACGGATGGCAGATACTTTTGAAAGATTGGGGCAAACAAGTTGAAAACTCGCTCGCTTCCGGGCACGTATTGCCGAGACGCAAGGGTTTGATTCAGCACTTCGCTGTTAATGGAACCTTGCAATTGCAGGCGCTCCGATGCAAGTTCGACCTTATGATTCAATTCCCCCGCACTCGTCCGGAACTCCCGCAGTAATGCGGTAAATCCTACATAGTTACCAGTCGTCACGAATCCAAGACCGACAGCATAGAACGCCAGGGTCGCCGGATAGAGTTGCAGATTGACCCAATTGTCGTAGCCGCCAAAGTTTGACTTCAGCCCCATCAAACGTTCAATCGTCCCCAGGAGACAGGGAAGTGAGCTAGGTTCTCCCCAGTAGGCCACATTAATCAGAACACACAGAAGGCGCT
Source organism: uncultured Occallatibacter sp. (assembly GCA_964396795.1). Lineage (GTDB taxonomy): Bacteria > Acidobacteriota > Terriglobia > Terriglobales > Acidobacteriaceae > Telmatobacter. Next base: position 61,900 of record CAYNGB010000001.1, read on the forward strand.
CCATTGTGGCTTCGAACTTTTCGATTCGTTTTAGGTAAATCTCCGCCGTGATTTCAGCCGCCGTTGAGAGCACTTTAGCGGAGGACATCGCTTGCCCGGCTTCGCCCATGACGAGATCATAGAGCAGAACTCGATAGCGATCTTCCGCGACATACTTTTTCACCATTCGCACAGCAAGATCAACTGAGAGCGGATGTGGAGCGTCAAAGGTCTCCAAAGCCTCAAGCCTCTCATTCAAGTCGGTGAAAAAGCTGTCGGAGGATGCGACCTTGATTGTTCGCGCTTGACGAAACTGGATCAACTCCTCCGCTTCCGAACTCAAAGTCGAGACGTAGGTCCAAACTGTTGTGAAACGCCGGTTCGCTGCGCGCATGATGGCATTTCTAAGGGCGATATCCCAGGCGGCAGACCATCCGGTTATGATCAGGCCATACTCGTCCAAGACCTTGTCGACCAAAGACTGGGTCTGTTCGTCATAGGTGCTCAACTCGGCGACGGTGTTTCGCAGCCTTGCGTCCCGATAGTCACCATGAAGTTTGATCAGTGTGCAAGTGGCATGGGCAAGTGGAAGTGCACCTTGGATGGCGTCCGGCGTGGCGATAATCGTCGGACTGATCCCCTGCGCTTCAAGCGCACGTTCCATTAGCCGATCAAAGTTGGTGGTCACTATCACGCGGATGTATCCACGCGAGACCATTTTGGCGATGGCGATATGAGCCTTAGTTGGCTGTAGGGGCACTCCATCAGGATCGCCCGACCCGTCAAAATAGCGAGCTAGCGCCGCAGTTCGTTCCGCGGGGGAGATAGCAAGCTGTTCGAGAAGGCTGGAATAATCTGGATCATTTTCAAATCGACTTCGATACCACTCTTCTGGATTGTCCTGGCATTCCTCTGATTCATTCATGGTGGCTGCAATTCGGCGAATGAGATCGAGAGTCACTTCCCATCCAGTCGGGACATTGGCGGCTCTCGATATTCCGGAACCAAGCAGAAGGGCGTAAACCCCTTTCGCGTTGTGTACTGCGAACGAGGTCGAAGTGAGGACGTCGAGCATGGCCCCAATAATAGTTGATTGGACTGAATGAATCGTGAAGGCCTGTCTCGATGGGGTTTGGAGTGCCCAGACGAGATTTAAAGGCCCGTTCTCCCACGCGACTGCTATAGCGCCTATGGATCGTTCCCCGAATGCCGGCCAGCATTCATCAATCTGCCAACACAGAAATGCTAGTAGATTTCGACCAGCCCGCTTCACTCCCCACCCCATCCCAGCCGCATCCCAAACGCCCCTAACTCCCCTTTGCAGGGAATTACGCCCCATCGGCGCACACTATAAGCAGGTGAATCCCCATATCCATCTGTCGGGTGCGAGTGTCGGGCATGCGCCCGGTCCAATCTGTCAGGCATGTCCCCGGTCCGTACCCCACCAGCCCCCCACCCCCTCCCCTCTCCAAAACCCCCGCTCGGAGGGGTCATATTTCCAATAACGTTAATGGATTGAACAGCTTGGGAATTAGCCCTATGTACTCATCGGTAAACAAAACTCCTCGATTTTGCCCTGTTTTGGCCTGTTTTACCGCAGAAAGCGACCGATATCCAGACTTTCCGCCGGCAAAGTGGCGCGTTTCGAGCGAGCCTTTCAGCGCAAAGCCTGCACTCCGCAAAATGGCTCGGCTGCCACGCTCTTTCCGTCCAGCCGGAAGCACGCGGCTCCGTTGATATCAGTGCTGTAGGTGCGGACTTTCGCCGTTTCCAGCGCCTCCAGCACTTCCTCGCGAGGATGGCCGAAGCGGTTGTGCAGCCCGCAGGAGATCACCGCCCACTGCGGCGCGACGCGGGCCAGAAACTCCGGGTGCGTCGAAGTGACGCTGCCGTGATGGCCCACTTTGAGCAGCGTGCTTTGCAGGCCCGATTCGGCCAGCATGGCCTGCTCAATCGGCTCCTCCGCGTCGCCCTCCAGCATCACCGAAGTGGCGCCGTAGGCTACGTGGAGCACCAGTGAGTCGTTGTTGCCGGGCTCCGCGCCGGGCTGGTAGTCGCGAAAGGGCGCCAGCACGTTGACTTGGGCCTCGCCCAGCGCGAAGGCGTCTCCTGCCCGCAGGCTGCGGAGACGGACGTGCAGTTGGGCCGCTTCATCCAGCAGCGCAACGTAGTCCGTGACGCGCGGGTTATTGCCCACCCACAGCTCGTCAGGGTGGAAGTTGCGCAGCACCGCAGGCAGCCCTCCCATGTGGTCGGAGTGCGCGTGGCTCAGTGCCACCACATCCAGGTGCCGGATGCCGCGCGACCAGAGCACCTGCGATACCACCTCCTCGCCGATGTCGAACTCCTGTGCGGCCAGGCGCGGGCCGCCGCCAAATCCGCCGCCATCCACCAGCAGAGTCTTGCCGTCGGGCGTGATCAGCAGCAACGAATCGCCTTGGCCCACGTCAATCGCTTCCACCAGCAAGGCGTCCCGTGGACGGTCGATGGGCCGCGGCGCTACAGCCACAAAGGCAGCAGCCAACAAGGCTGCCCAGGCTGCGCGCCGTCCCCACCGGCCTCGGCGAACCAGAAAAATGGCCGCCGCCATCAGCCCGCAAAACATTGCAGACTGCCAGATCAAGGGCGCGGGGATACGGAGGTCTCCCCACGCGAGCGACCCGAACAGGTGCACCAGTCCCTGACTGAGGTGGAGCAATACTGCCACCGCCATTGCGGGAACGATTGCGGCGGCGGGCCACACCAGCAGTGCCAGCAGCGTCACCAGTGCGGCGGGCATCAGGAGAACCAGCAGCGGCAGAATGAACACGTTCACCGGCAGCGCAAACACCGTGATGCGGTGGAAGTAGAGAGCCATGGGCAGGGTCATGGCCAACTCCACCACGCAGGAAACCACCAGCAACTCCACGGCGCGCAGCACCAGCCGCATCGCTGCAGGAAAGACGCTCCAGCCCACCCGCGGGGAGATAGCCTTTTGCAGGCGGTCCGCGACCATGCGCAGCGCAACGCGATACTGCGCCAGGCTGGGCACCAGCTTCACGTCTATGGCGATCAGACGAAGATCGCGCGTGGCGGTCAGGTAAGGATGGATTGTGCTTTGCAGCAGAGGCATCGCAATGCCTGCAATTGCGACCACCGCGAGCAGCGTCATCTGCAGGCTTGAGTCGAAGAGGCTGCGGGGGCTGAGGGCCAGCAGGCATAGCGCGGCAAAGCTGATGGTGTTCAGAGGATTGCGTTCGCGATAGAAGAGCCGGGCTAGCATGTAGAGCGTAACCATCCACAGCGAGCGCTGCACAGGCGTGGCAAAGCCGGTAAACAGCGCATAGCCCAACGACGCGAGGATGGTCAGGACTGTAGCCGGGACCTGCGGCAGGCGGAGGCAGCGCGCGATCCAGAATAGGCATCCGGCCACAATTGCAAGGTGAAGGCCTGAGATCACAAGCATGTGAAACGAGCCGGTGCGCTCAAAGCCCACGCGAAGAGAGTGATTGAGGTACGTGCGGTCACCCGTGGCCATGGCGGCTAGCATCACCGCGTCGTCGTCGCCCAGGCGCAGGGCCGCAGGCAGTTTGCGCATCGTGGACGGCAGGGTTAGAAGGCGCGCGCTGGTGGCGTGCTGCAACTCGCCGAGGCGGCAAGCCAGGAATGGACCAGGCTCTCGCCCAGCTCGCTCGACGCGCTCCACTCTTACTGAGGCCGTTGATGTGATTCCCTGATCGAGCAGATAATCCGCACGGCTCCATGCGCCGGGATCGCGATAGACCTCCGGCGGCAGCAGGCGGGCGAAAGCGCGCACCCGCTCGCCGCAGCGGAAGGGCTGCGGACTGGACTGGCCCTGGGTTGCCTGAGGCCAGCGAACGGTGAGCCGCACACTGCCTGGCGCTGTAGCCATTGTGTCGTCGCTATCGGTGACAACTTCCATGCTGGAGACCCGCAGATCGACGCGCTGCGAAGGGCCATCCTGGCCTGGCTCGTTAACGTCCTGCACTGTTTCAACGCGCACTGGCCCGGTATCTACGACCGTCCCTTCCACGGTACGCAACAGACCGTCAGACAGCACGGCCACCACGGGTGCGGGGGCCGGATGTGGCTCCATCTCGGCGCACCACACCCCCAGCAGGCACCACAGTGCCGCGATTGGAAGCCATGCGATACGCTGTGCTCTGAATGCCGAAACGAAGCACAGCACGGCCACCGGCGCCAGCGCAATCAGTACGAGACTCGGCCGCAGCCAGACGGCGTGGGCGACGAGAATTCCTATGGCAAAGAGCCATGCCGCATGAAATAGGGGAACCGCACTTACCCCCGTAAAGGGGGAACCTGACACGGATGGCCCGGAAGTGGTCAACTTCGTTCGCATTGCGCAGAAATGAAAAGCTTCTATGGCCGTCAAGCCTATCAGGCGCGTCGCAAGTGGACCACTGTCTCCAGATGAAAGGTTTGCGGAAACAGATCGGCCAGGGTCACAGATTCAATCGCGTAACCCGAGCCAGTGAGTGCACGCAGGTCACGAGCGAGCGTAGCCGGATCGCATGAGACATAAACGAGCAGGGGCGCTGCCACCGCGCCCAGCAGCATCGTGGTCTCTGCGCCAAGTCCGGTGCGGGGCGGGTCCACAACAATCAGGTCCGGATGTTCGATACGGCTGCGAAGAAAAGCGAGAGTGTCCGCTTTCACGGCCACACCGGTTGTTCCACTCAAGTTCTGCTGTAGAGCTTGTGTCGCGGCGGGCGACGACTCCACCGCAACCACACGGCTGAACTTTTCCGTCAGCTTCCGCGCAAACAGCCCGACGCCTGCGAAAAGATCCCAGGCCAGCGATCCCTCATGGCCCGCGGTCACCCGCTCCACGAGCGCATCCACCAGCCGGCGATTGACCTGGAAGAAAGCGCCGCTATCCACGCGATAGTCACTACCTGCTGCGCGGTAGACCAGGGAGGCCGTACCCCATCGAGCAAAAGAGCGAGGCCGTTGACCAGCGCGCCCCTCGGCAACAATTTCCATACCGCGAAGCGGCGGAATTGCCTTAGCGAGCGCAGCCGCAAAATCGTCGACTTGTATCTTTGCCACGTCTGCGGTGAAGAGAGTTGCCAGCAGAGACGTCTCCTCCCCATTGCAAAAAAGTGCCAGCTCGTTGGGGCGCAGCGCAGGCGCAAACTGTCGCGCCGCCTCTGTGAAAGCCATCGCCGCCTGCAGCAGCAGTGGTGCCGCGATGGGGCATTCGCTCACCGGGACCACCGCGTGGGAGCGCCGTCCGCGATAGCCGGGGTTTCCTTTCGCGTCGAATGCCAGGCGGATGCGATTGCGATAGCCCCACGGTTCAGCGGCCAGTATCGCGATCTCTTCCGGCACTCGCACGCCGCCCCGTTGCAGAGTTTCTCGCAGAATGGTCAGCTTCAGCGCGAGTTGCGTCTCATATCCCGTGTGCTGGTAGTTACAGCCGCCACAGGTGCCGAAGTGACGGCAGGTGGGCACTACGCGTTCAGGCGCGGCACTCACAATCTCCTCCACCTCTGCGGTTGCGTAACCGCGCTTGTCGTCTACGATGCGCACGCGCGCCTGTTCGCCCGGCAACGCCAAAGGCACAAAAACGGCCTTGCCTTCAATGCGCGCCAGAAATGCTCCGCCGTAAACAGGCTTCTCAATTCGCACAAGCATTGCCGCTTCGGCTTGCACCGGTCGCGGCTCCGACGGTCTCGCATTGTCGCCACGTGGCCGTGTTGGTTGTGGCATCGATCGCTTCATTGCTGGCTCATATAAAACAGGCTCAGGCGCGGCAGGCTGTAGTGCACCAGCAGTTGCTTTTGCACAAATTGGCGCTCCACCTGGCGCAGTTGCACCACGCCCATGCGGCTGCGATAGGGAGCCAACTCGCGCGCCGCGTGTTCCTTTAGCGCCACCAGCAATTCCTCAGGCGCAGCCGCGGTCAGAGCGGCAAAGAGTTTTTCTTCCAGAACTGTTAATGTCCGTTCGAGAGATTCCAGATCCTGAACCGCCGCGTTTTCAGGTGAGACAGCACGCACCTCGGAGGCCAGTTCGTGCAGGCGAAGGGCAGCTGCGGCGCATGCCTCTGGGGCAATAGTTGCGGCGCCCAGCGCGGCAGCCGCGGATTCAAGATGCGCCGCAATGCGTTCGTGTTCAAAGCCTGAGTCGCGGCTCTCAAATGAGGCTGGCACTGCGCCCGCCGAAGCTTCACGCAGTTCCTCGGCAGCTTCCATCACTGCCTGCGCGCACCACGCGAGACCGTTGACGCGGCGCATCCGGCCGCGCTTTTGCCGTGCCTCATATTTGTCGAACGCCGCGTCGATCCCGCGCAGCACTGCTTCCAGGGGGATGCCCGCTTCGCGCCATGTCTCAATCAGCGACCAGTCAAGCGTCGAGAGCAGCAGCAGCGTTCCACGGCGTTGCTGGAATCGCTCTTCGATCTCGGTAAAGTAGTTGAAATAGTTGGGCAAGATCTTCCTAGTGTGAACAGACCCTAGTGCGCACGTCCGCGCGGCCGCGCTGTGCGGTTACGCTCAAACAGGATGCGCAAACCATCGAGCGTCAACATGTCGTCAATCTCGGCAATGAAACGCGAGTCGGCGGAAATCTGGCGGGCCAGGCCGCCCGTGGCAATGACCTTGGCCGGTGCGCCCAACTCGGCAATGATGCGCTCCAGGATGCCGTCGACAAGGCCAATGTAGCCATAGTAGAGGCCACTCTGCAAGTGCGAGACGGTGTTTGTTCCAATCACCTTGGCGGGGCGCTTGAGGTCAACCCGGCTGAGTCGCGCTGCATGCGCAAACAGCGCATCGGCACTGATGCCGAGCCCTGGCGCAATGGCGCCGCCAATATATTCGCCCTTGGCCGAGACAACGTCGAATGTAGTGGCCGTACCGAAATCCACCACCACGCAAGGGCCGCCGTAGCGCTCAAAAGCTGCAATGACATTGACCAGCCGGTCCGCTCCCAGATCTGCGGGGTTTTCCTGCAGAACTGGTACGCCCGTCTTGATCCCCGGCTCCACAAACATCGGTGGCACATGAAAATACGTTTCGCAAACCTGGCGCAACGTGGAATCAATGGGCGGCACCACGGACGAGATGATAATGTGCTTCACCTGGCTCGGTGCCATGCCGTGCATCTCGAATAGGTTCACAAAGAACACGCCATACTCGTCCACGGTTTGGGAACGGTGGGTGGTAATGCGCCAGTTCGCCGCCAGCGAAGGTTCTTCCCCTTCCAGCCGGTAGAGGCCCAGCACCGTATTCGTGTTGCCCACATCGATAGCCAGCAGCATTGTCTTCAGTTCATCTCCGCAGCGCGAATTCCGCCCGTCTGCACCGTCACCACGCCGTCCGCAGTGCGCACCAGAAGAAACCCGTGCTCGTCCAGCCCGGCTGTTACGCCCACACAGGCCTGCGGGCCGTGCACTTCAACCTTCCGTCCCCGCGCCCAAGTCGAAGCTTTCTCAAGACGCCCGGGAATTCCTGCCGCCGATGCCGCGTCGCCTAGCCCCCGCGTCTCGTGCTCCAGCGATTTTAGCAGGGAGATGAGCAGGGTCTGGCGATCAATGCGCGGTCCGCCTTCGATGTCCAGCGAAGTCGCGGGCGTAGCCAAGCCCGGCTCGAAAGCGCGTTGATGTACGTTGATGCCGATTCCCACCACGGCAAACGCGACTGCGTTCCCTTCGGTTCTGGACTCCACCAGGATCCCGCCGGTCTTACGCTCGCCAAGCAGCAGATCGTTGGGCCAGCGCAAATCGATTTTGAGTCCGCTCGCTGCGTCGATCGCATGCGCTGCGGCGAGTCCCGCCACCAGGGGAACGAGTCCCAAATGCGCCACAGGCAGGCTCGGCCGCAGCAACACGCTTACATACAGTCCATCGCCCGCAGCCGATTGCCAGGTGTGGCCGCCCCGTCCTCGCCCGGCCACCTGCTCATCGGCAAAGTAGACCGAGCCGTGCGGAGCGCCGTCCCGGGCCGCTTCCAAAGCGTCGGTATTCGTGGAGCCGGTGGTCGGAAAATAGTGCAATTTACCCGCAAAGATTGTTCCCCGTAGGGCGCCTTCGAGCGTCCCCAGATCCAATCGCGACGGGCCCATGCCCTGGCTCATTCGGCCACAATACTCATGGAGATGTCTGCCGCTTTGGCAGAATGGGTGAGCGCGCCCACGCTGATGAAGTCCACACCGGCTTCCGCGTACGAGCGAATGTTTTCGAGCACAATACCCCCCGAAGCCTCGATGGGAATCCAGCGATCCAGCTTCTTGATACGGTCGACCGATCGTTTCACTTGTTCGGCCGTCATGTTGTCCAGCAGAATCGCCTCAGCGCCATAATCGAGTGCCTCTTCCAACTCTTCACGCGTGCGCACTTCCACTTGCACACGCTGGCCCTTCTTGCGCAACTCCAACGCCCGCGTCAGCGCCGCGCGCAGCCCGCCGCCCAGCGCGATGTGGTTGTTTTTGATCAGGATGCCAGAGGCGAGATCGATGCGGTGATTGGTGCCTCCGCCGCACAGCACCGCGTATTTCTCCAGGGCCCTTAATCCGGGCACAGTCTTGCGTGTATCCAGCACCCTGGCGTGGGTCCCCTCGATTGCGTCTACGTATCTCCGCGTCAGTGTGGCGATGCCGCTAAGGTGCTGCATCAGGTTCAGAATCACGCGCTCGGAACTCAGTAACACCCGCGCATTGTGGCGGATCACGGCCAGCACCTGGCCTCCGTGAACCCGCACGCCGTCGAAGATCTCCGGGTGACTGACGACCTCAAATCGGGTATGCGCCTGCGGGCGCGGGTCGAGCCGGGTAAAGATCTCAAGCAAGCGCGGCACCGCGCCGAGGCCGGACACAACCATCTCCTGCCGCGCCAGGATGGAAGCCGAAGCGCGCAGGCCAGGGTCGATGGTCAGGTTCGTTGTGGTGTCACCTGCCGCCTGGTCTTCCACCAGGGCCTGCTCCAGCAATGCGTCAATGCGGCTACTCTTCCAATCCATTCTTCACTTACCTTTGCATTTACTCGGGCGGCAGCGCGCCGAGGTCGCCGCGTATTTTGTCCCGCAAACGCCGCGATTCGCTCAACTGCATCTTTAGCCCCTCTACGATGTGAGGCGGCGCCTTGGCCGTAAATCCGGGGTTGTTCAGTTGACGCTCGGCGTTGGCAATAGCTTTTTCGACCTTCGCGAACTCCTTCGTCAGCCTCTCTCGCTCCGCGGTCACGTCGATCTGCTTTTCGTAAAGAACCTGTACCTCGAAATCCGCATTCGATCGAATATTCGATCCGCTCAAGGGCGTGTGGCTGAAGTCTATCTTTGAAACCTTTGCCAAACGCTCGATGATGTCCCGGTTGCTTACAAACACCTCTTCCAGCGCCTCGTTTGCCACCGCACGGGTGCACCGGATCTTGATCGGTACTTCTTCCTTCTCCTCGGCCCCGGCCTGCTTGCGCAGTGCGCGCACATCCACGATCAGTCCCTGAACCACTTCCATATCAGTCTGCGGCTGCGAGTCGTAAGGGCCGGCTTGCGGATACTGCGCGAGCGCAATCGACTTTGCCGGAGGGTTGCCGTCATAGACCGCGTGCCAAAGCTCTTCCGTCAGGAAAGGCATGAAGGGCGAAAGCAGACGCAGCGCCGCCTCAAACACTGCAACCAGCGCGGCCAGCGCCGCGCTCGTCTTCGCCTTGTCGGCGTCTTCTGCAAGATCCAGCCGCAGCTTTACGATCTCCAGGTACCAGTCGCAAAAACTGCCCCAGAAGAACTGGTAGATGGTGTTGGCAGCGTCGTCAAAGCGATGGTTCTCGAGCGCCTGATTGACCTTGGCCGCAGTGGCGTGCAACTCGGCCACAATCCATCGTGCTTCAAGCGGTGCGTCTTCGGCCACTATCGGCATTCCGCCCAGCGCGGCGGAGTCGACCTTGATGCCAATCTCCGCGGCGCGATCCACGTTCATGAACAGGAAGCGTGCGGCGTTCCATATCTTGTTGGCGAAGGCGCGATAGCCCTCTGTCCGGGCCACGTTGAAGGCGATGTCGGTGCCGGGGGAGGCCATTGAAGCCAGCGTGAACCGCACCGCATCGGTCCCATACTGCTTCACAATCTCAATGGGATCGATTACGTTGCCCTTGGTCTTGGACATCTTCTCCCGGTTGGCGTCGCGCACCAGCGCGTGGATATAAACTTCGCGGAACGGCACCGATTCGGCCAGCGAGCGCTTTGACCCATCCAGCATCGGGACATCGCCCGCGAACCAGCAGCCGAACATGATCATCCGCGCTACCCAGAAGAAGAGAATGTCGAACCCGGTGATCAGCAGGCTTGTGGGATAGAAGGTGTCGAAGTCCGCGCGGTTCTCTGCGTGAATGTTCGGCCAGCCAAAGACCGAGACCGGCAGCAGCCCTGAAGAGAACCACGTGTCCAGCACGTCGGTCTCCTGCACAATCTGCTGCGAACCGCAGTGTGCACATGCGGTCGGATCCTGCCGCGCCACGGTTGTTTTATGGCAGACTGCACAGTGCCACGCGGGAATGCGATGACCCCACCAAAGTTGCCGCGAAATACACCAGTCGTGGATGTTTTCCATCCAGTTCAGATAGGTCTTTTCGTACATCTCCGGCGTGATGCGGATGTGCCCTTCCTTCACCGCCGCGATGGCGCGATCGGCGAGCGGCTGAATCTTGACGAACCACTGCAGTGAAAGTCGGGGTTCCACCACCGTCTTGCAACGGTCGCAGTGGCCCACATTGTTCGTATAGTCCTTGATCCCTGCCAGCAGACCCTGCGATTCAAGGTCTGCGACAATCTTCTTGCGCGCCACGTAGCGGTCCAGGCCGGCATAAACGCCGCCCTCCGCGTTGATGTGCGCCGTTTCATCCATCACATTGATTGAGGGCAGATTGTGGCGCTGGCCCATGGCAAAGTCGTTGGGGTCGTGCGCAGGTGTCACCTTCACCGCGCCGGTTCCGAACTCCCGGCTAACCCAATCGTCGAGGATCACCGGAATCTCGCGGTTCATCAGCGGCAGTCGCAGCTTTTTGCCGTGTAGATGCCGGTAGCGTTCATCCTCGGGGTGAATCGCCACTGCCACGTCGCCCAGCATGGTCTCCGGGCGGGTTGTGGCCACGGTAAGGAACTCGCCCGTTTCCCCGCCATCGTCACCGAGCACCGGGTAACGGATTTCCCAAAGGTGCCCCTTGTGCTCGTCATAGACCACCTCGAGATCGCTGATCGCAGTCTGGCAGCGTGGGCACCAGTTCACGATGTAGGCGCCACGATAAATGAGTCCCTGTTCGTGAAGCCGGACAAACGCCTCGCGTACCGCAACCGAGAGCCTTTCATCCATGGTGAAGTACTCTCGCTGCCAGTCGACCGACGCGCCCAGGCGCTTCATTTGGTTCAGGATGGCGCCGCCGTAGTGCCGCCGCCACTCCCACACGCGCGCAATAAAGGCCTCACGGCCCAACTGTTGCCGGCTCGTGCCCTCGCTCACCAGTTGCCGCTCCACGAGCATCTGCGTGGCGATGCCCGCATGGTCTGTCCCGGGCAACCACAAAACACGACCGCCACGCATGCGGCGCCAGCGCACCAGGATGTCCGTCTCCGCATGTTCGAACATGTGGCCCATGTGCAGATTGCCGGTCACATTGGGAGGCGGCAGCAGAATCGTGAAAGGGGGCGTGTCGTGCAGGTGCTCAGTTTTGGATGCGGGCTTCGGGGTCGGCTGCGCAAAAAGGTTCTCGCGCACCCAGTATTCGGCCCAATGATCTTCAATGGCCGTGGGGTCGTAGGTTTTGGGCAAGTCGTGAGCCATGAGGGTTGTTTGCAGCCCCCATTAGGTCTGCTGCAAACCCCCATTTCAGAGAGGGCTTCGGGCAAGGGGACCACCCCTAACTTTAGCAGATGCGGCACCTGGAGAAATGAAGGCAGGCAGTACGAATGGCCCGATATCCAAAATGAAAAGGCCGCACCCGGCAAGGTGCGGCCCTCAGATTGCCTACTCCAGTTGAATTTAGAACGGGTTCAATTTGCCCAAGCCCTTTTTCTTTTTCTTCTTGCTCGAGGACTCGTCGCTCAAGTCTGCTTTAGGTGCCTTCTTCTTCTTGGCGTCGGCCGAGGGCGCCGCGGGCGTTGAGCCGGGCTTGATCTCATTCACCTGGTCTGGCGCCTCTGCAGGCTTTTCGGCCGCAGGCAACGCGGTATTGACGGGACCGACCGGCTTCAGCCCCGCATTGGGGTCGGGTGCGGCCTCGCCGGACGGCGCGTTCACAATCGAGACGCCAACGCCGGTGCCGCCCGCAGGTGCTTCAAGCTGCAGCGGCGCCTGCGAGGGTTGGTCGCTGCGCGGCGGCTCGTTGGGACCGGTGGCCACAACAGGAGCGGCAGACTCAGCAGGCTTGCCCGCGTTGGCGGCAGAAGTGAACAAAGCGAGGTTCTCCTTGGTGACATCTGGCGCCAGGGTCCGCTTGGGATCGTCAAGGGTTGGTTCGCCCACGTGCACCGCTTCCACCACCGAGGGGCCGTGCTTTATCAAGCCAAGGGTCCGATCGGTAAAGCGCAGGGGCTGGCGGCTACGCTCCTCGGCGTCGTTCTCCGCGATCGACGCCTGGGTTGGCTCGGGGACCGGACGGTTCATGGCTACCAGCCGGTCGCGGGCATCTTCAACGTGCGGCGCCATTGGATAGCGAGTAATCACCTTGGCATAGGCCGCGGCGGCTTTGTCCAGGTAAAGCGCTCGCATACGTTCCTTGACGGCGGCGGGAAAACGGGGCAATAGCTGGACAACATGGGCCTGGCCGGCATAGGCATCGCCGATGCCAAGCAACGCCTGGTCGCTCTTGGAGTAGAGCGGGTAGGTGTCAACGACAGTCTCCAGACGCGCAATCGCGGCGACAAAGTTTTCGCGGCTATCGTAGTAGAGACCAATCTGCGTTTCGCGTTCAGCCATCACTTCCTGGACGTCGCGCAGTTTCTGCTTGGCGCGCGGTACCAGTGTCGAGTCGGGGAACTGGTTGATCATGTCCCGGTATTCCTGCTCGGCACGCTGGGCGTTGGTAAAGTCGCGGTCAGGCTTCTCCATCTGCTGGTAGTAGATGTCAGCCACCTTCATCTGCGCCTCAGCCGCCTCGGGGGCATTGGGGAAGAAGGTAATAAAGTCCTTGTACTCGGCTTCTGCCTGCGTCAGCGCAGCAGCCCCGCCTTCCTTGAACCATGTGTCGCCCACCGCCAGCTTGGCGCGCATCCGGTATTCCGAATCCGGGTAGGTATTCAGCATGGTCTGCAGATCGAGCCGCGCCACATCGAACCGGTTCTTCTTCATGGCGATCATGGCCTTGTCAAACAGCACCTTGTCGGGCTGCTTTGAGTTCACATTGGCCAGCGGGTTGGCGCTCAGATCCTGATTCTTTTTGTGCTTCGGCTTCTTTTCACGGGCCTGTGCCGAGACCCCTGCCAGGACCAGTGCAGCCAGGACCAGCACGACAAACTTTTTTGAAAACCGGTTCATACCACCTCATCATTGCAGCAATGACCCGTCGACAGGCCATCCGCATTTGTCTTACTCATTCTGGTCGATCAACATGGACCGCGGCCTCGCGCGCCGCAGCCAGCAAGGCCCGCGCATCCCGCTCCGGATGACCCCCGCCGAAAACGGCGCTTCCGGCCACCAGCAGGTCCGCACCGGCTTGGACGATGGCGGCAACCGTGTCGTGAGCCACCCCCCCGTCCACTTCGATTCTAAATGCCAGCCCCTTCTCCCGGCGCAACTCGGTCAGCCGCCGGATCTTTTCAAGGGAAAAGGGAATGAACTGCTGCCCGCCGAACCCAGGATTCACACTCATGATCAATACGTGGTGGACCATGGGCAGAATATCCACGATCAGGTCCACGCGGGTGGCTGGATTCAGCACCACCGCCGACTTCATTCCGTGGCGGGCAATCAACTCCAGCGACCGGTGCAGGTGGCGGCAGGCCTCATAGTGGACGCTCACCCAGTCGGCTCCCGCATCGGCGAAGGCAGGAATAAACTCGTCGGCATTCTCGATCATCAGATGGCAATCCAGCGGCAGACGCGTAACCTTGCGCACACTGTTCACTACCTGAGGGCCCAGCGTGATATTCGGCACGAAATGTCCGTCCATCACGTCGAGGTGAATGACCGTGCCGCCGCCCCGCTCGGCCGCGGCAATTTCCTCGCCCAGTCGCGCGAAATCCGCCGATAAGATCGATGGCGCCAGCTCAATCATGTGTCTTTATTGTCCCGGATGCCTGCCCGCTCAGTGTATCAGTCGCGCGGACGCCCTCGGCCGCTTCCGGCCGGACGAAGCCTGATCACTGCTCCGTTCCAGACCACGCAACAGGATGCGGCCGCGGGCCCGCATGGCCGGCGTTCCACTGCGCGCGAGGATGCGCAGCAGGTCCAGCACCTCCGGCAGTAGAGAAGAATTTTGGCGTGTGAGCCCAGCCAGGCCCTGCATCGTACAGGTCTTCACGATCGAGCTTCGGTCATCGAGCCACGGCCGCAGCATCCCCGCCGCGCGCTCCGTCTCTGGCAGCGTGAGCTTAAGGCGAGGTGCCATGAGCGCGAGATTCCAGCGCAATTTGTTTTGGCTAGCCTCAACCACCCGGCCAAGTAGAACCTCTTTGCACGGCGCCAGAATCGCTGGCTGCTTGCGCGACGCCCTTTCCAGTGCATCGGCGGCGCGGTTGGCCACACCCGGGTCATCGTCCCAAAGGCACTCGGCCACTTGATTAGCCCTCTTCGGCTGTGTCAGCAGGAGTTCGGCCACCTCTCGGGCTCGGCCAACGGAGAGGCGCTTCCCTCCTCCCAGCATGGAACGGACTGTTTCAGTCTTCACGATGTGCGGCCTCCGGTTGGCTACTCAACTACGCGCGACTGGCGGGCGTCAGCATTTTCGCGGCTACCCGCCCCACGCCTCGAAGCATGGCCTTCACCGGCCAATGATCGTCGTTGCCAGGAAAGAAGACTTCGCCGATACGGCGGGCTTCAGGGCGATAATACCAGCGCTTGAGCAACGCCAGGTGACCTTGACGAAGGGTTGCCGAGGACGCATCAATCGGCGCCGACAATGCGGCCAGCGCCACTTCCATCCGGGCTTCAAGCAAACCGCGTGCGGTCTTGGCCGCCGGTTCAGCGGCAGCCTCGGACCCTCCGTGCTCCGCCTGAGAAACTCCAGGGAGCGGAGATTCCAAAACTGGCTCCAGAGCCACCGGATGTGCAAACAGCGAGCTTGACCCGGACTGCTCATTCTGAATGCGCATGCCCAGCGTCGAAAATCCCGTCGGACCGCGCAGGCGCCCCTTCTCGAAAAGAAAGACGGCTACCTCGTCCGGATTGGCCGCGGGCTGCAGAATGACGGCTCGAAGTCGGCTGAGGGGGCGAACCAGCTCGCTGGCGAGTGCGCGCACGCTTTCCACGCGTTGCACCTGGGCATGAATCGCGGCCGCAGACTCGAATTCCAGCTTCGCGGCCGCCTCCTCCCGCTGGGTGCGCAACACCACCAGGCGGCTTTCCCCGCGCGTGGCCATAAAGCTCTCAACCGCCGCAGCCTCCTCCGCATAGCGCTCATCGGTACAGCCCTGGTAGCAGGGAGCCAGGCACATCTTCATCTCGGAATACACGCAACCGGGATGACTTGGATTGGGGTCCAAATCGTCCGTGCAACGCCGCAAGAGGAAGAGCTTCAGTGCCTCCTCGGCAAACCGTTCCGCCGCAGCTCGAGATGCAAACGGCCCGTAGGCCCAATCGGCCTCACGCTGGCTTGGCCGGTGCGTGACTGTAATGCGCGGATACGGGTTGCCGCCCAGGTAGCGCACAAATGCCGGAGCCCGCAAGTGCATACGCTCCAGCGCTCGATCGCCGAAGACCTCCACCAAAAGGGAAAACTGCATGAGCAGCGATTCAAACTCCGAGCCGGTAAGCCGCCACGCGATACGCCGCACCCGGCCGGCCAGTTGCAGCCGCCTTGGGTGCCTCGCAGATGGCTGCAACAACCGCTCCAGCCTGCCGCGCAAATTAGGAGTTCGTCCAATGTAGGGCTCGGCGTGCGCCTCCGCGCCGTAAAGCGCGAAGACGGCAGAGCTTTGCGGCAGTTGAGCCAGCGTGGCGCCGGCACCGGACGGGTCGAAGGCAAGAGATGTGAACTCGTTCGCCACGTCTGCCCTCAACTCATGCTCCCGCGATGGTCATTCCGTCGATCCGCAGCGTGGGCGAAGCCACCGATCCGCGGAAGACAAGGTCGTTGCCGATGGCGGTGACATGCAGAAGCATCTCGCCCAGGTTACCGGCCACGGTCACCTCTTCCACGGCGTACGTCAACTGCCCGTTTTCGATCCACAAGCCGGTCGCGCCGCGGGAGTAATCGCCGGTGACGAGATTGGTGCCAAAGCCCATCAGGCTGGTGACATAAAATCCCGCTGGGATCGCCCCGATGATCTCCTGCGGTGTCAGCGTGCCCGGTTCCAGATAGAGATTTCCGCAGCCAACGCCCGGTGTGCCGGCCAGACCCCGCGTCGCGTTGTGGGTAGACTTCATGCCCAGCTTGCGCGCGGTGTAGGTGTTCAGCAGGTAGTTGCGCAACACGCCGCTCTCCACCACCACCGTACGCCGCGAGGGTAGCCCTTCGCCGTCAAAAGGCGAAGTCCCGAAGCCGCCCACGCCTGAAGGCAACAGCATGGTGTTGTCATCGATGATGTTGAGTGCAGGCGCGCCGATTTGCTCGCCCAGTTTGCCGGCCAGAAACGACGCACTCCGCCAGATTGAATCCCCCGATGCGGCCTCGAAGACTGACCCGATCAGCGACCGCGCCACTTCCGGCGCAAAAACAATCGGAACCTGCTGCGTAGGGACGCGCCGCGCCCCCAGCCGGCGAAGCGTGCGCCGCGCCGCTTCCTTGCCGACGACTTCGGGCGATTCCACGTCTCCTAGCCTTCGCGCGTTGCTCCACCAGCCGTCCCGCTGCATCTGGCCGTTCGCGTCCATCGCCAGAGGCGCCGCTGACACCCCCGCGTAGCTGGTGCGATAACCACCCAGGAAGCCGCGCGAGTTGGCCAGCACCTTGCGCCCCGTGGCCGCGTCAAAGCTGCCTCCATCGGAGTTGGTGATGCGCGAATCGGCCGCGAGCGCCGCTGCCTCGACCCGGCGCGCCCACTCGATTCGCTCTGCCCCAGGCAGCGAGTAAACGTCTTCAAAGTAAAGGTGAAGATCGCCTGGCAGCGAGCCAAATTCGTCCGCCTCGGGTAGTCCGCTGAACGGGTCTTCCTCTGTGACCTTGGCCAGCGCCAGCGCACCCTCCACCAGCAGCCGAATCCCTTCCGGCGTCAGGTCACTCGTGCTCGCAGAAGCTGACCGCGTGCCCAGAAATACCCGCAGCCCCAGCCCACGCGAACCGGACTCTTTCAGCGTCTCCACTGCGCCCATGCGCACGTTCACGCTGAACTCGTCGCCTTCGCGCGCCACTGCCTCGGCGTCGCTGGCACCCGCCTTCATGGCCAGCGCCACCACTTCGGCAGCCATGGATTCAAGGTCCAAACCAGTTAGATCGGGTTGAGCGAGAGCTTCGGCCATGGGTCAACAGTACCAAAGGGGCTTCCGGTGAGGCACCCCAAAGATCGACTTCGGAATCACCGCCCCGTCCCGCCTACCGTCATCCGGTCCAGCTTGATAGTGGGCATGCCCACTCCCACTGGCACACTCTGGCCGTCTTTGCCACAGGTCCCAATGCCCTCATCCATCTTTAGATCGTGTCCGACCATCGAGACATACTTCAGCGCCTCGGGGCCGTTGCCGATCAGTGTGGCGTCACGCACGGGTGCGGTGATCTTGCCGTCTTCGATGAGGTAAGCCTCAGAGGCCGAGAAAACAAATTTGCCGTTCGTAATGTCCACCTGTCCGCCGCCGAAGTTGACCGCGTAAAGGCCCCGTTTCACGCTCCGCAGGATGTCTTCGGGCGAGTCGTCGCCGGCCAGCATGTAGGTGTTCGTCATGCGTGGCATGGGGATGTGCTGGTAGCTCTCGCGCCGGCCTGAACCTGTATTGGCTGCCCCGGTCAATCGTGCTGAAAGCTTGTCTGTCAGGTACCCGCGCAGCACCCCGCCCTCGATCAGCACCGTCTCCTGGGTCGCCGAACCCTCGTCATCCACGTTGAGCGAACCGCGCCGCCCGGCCATCGTTCCGTTGTCCACCACCGTAACCTTCGAGCTGGCAACGGATTGGCCAATTAACCCTGCAAAGGCTGAAGTCTTCTTGCGGTTGAAGTCGGCTTCCAGGCCGTGGCCAACCGCTTCATGCAGCAGAATGCCGGGCCATCCCGGCCCCAGCACCACCTGCATCTCCCCCGCCGGAGCGGGAACCGCGCCGAGTTGCAGAATCGCGCCCCGCGCCGCCTCGCTCGCCAAACTCTCCGGGCTTTTCGATCCCGTGAATTGTTCCAGGCCCGCCCGTCCACCACCGCCCGCCGAACCCCTGGTTGAGAGCGAATCCTCTTTGGCGATCACGAAGACATTCAGCCTGCACAGAGGTTGCGTGTCGCTCGCAAAGGCGCCGTCCGAGGCCGCGATAAGGATGCGACGCAACTCTTCGCTATAACTGGCGCGCACTTGCACAATCCGCGGGTCGAATGCTCTGGCAGCCCGGTCGGCGCGAAGAATCAGTTCCAGCCGCGCGGCCAAATCCAGATCGAAGCCACCCAGTGGGACGGGATAAAGGTCAGCCGCAGGCGTCTCTGTGAACCCTTGCACGTGCTGTTTCGCCGGCCCTGAGGCAATCAGCGCCGCGGTTCGCGCGGCATGCAGCAGCCGGTCGGTGCTCAGATCGTCTGTGTAAGCGTAGCCGGTGCGCTCGCCTGAAAGCACGCGAATGCCGCACCCTGCACTGGTCCCCTGGCTCGCGGATTTCACAATCTGTTCGTCCACGCCCAGCGCGGTGGCAGTCATCGACTCGAAATAGAGGTCGGCGTAGTCTCCGCCTGCGGCCAGGGCCTCTCCCAGGCAGCGCTCCAGCAGTCGTTCGGTGATGCCGAATTTTTCAAAAAAGTAACGTTCATGGCTCGGACGCGGGGAAGCAGCCGGATTATTCATCTTGTCTTTAGTTTACGCCGCTTTCAGTGAAGACGGGCACCGCCAATCGGAAGCGCCCCGCCGTTTTCTCTCTTGATACAGGACCGTCCAACCCCTACCATCAGCGCCGCCATCATGCTACATTCGGGCCATGAAGAAGTTTATTGCTGCTGCCCTATTGCTGATGGTGTTTGCCAGCCCGGCTTTTGCTGCCGCTCACCATCATCACCATCACCACCATCACCACACTCACCATCACGCCTAGAGCGGGCTTCGGTCTTCAGGCTCAGGGGGCCGCGCGACTGCGCTCGATTGTGCATTGCCTCCGACGCCATGAATCGCGCCTGGATTTAAGCCATGGGAAATGTGGTCGACCTGCGTTACCCGATTGGGCGCTTTAGCCCGCCGGAAAGTGCGCTGTCCGGCATCCGCGCTGCGCATATTCAAGCGCTGCGCGAGTTGCCTGTGCATCTGCAATCTGCCGTCGCCGGTCTCGGCGACGCCCAGCTTGATACTCCCTACCGCGAAGGCGGCTGGACGGTGCGCCAAGTGGTGCATCATGTGGCCGATAGCCATGCGAATTCCTACGTCCGCTTCAAACTGGCGCTCACTGAAGACTGGCCCACCATCAAGCCCTACGATGAAGCTGCCTGGGCCAACTTGGCCGACAGTCGCCGGATGCCCGTCGAGAGTTCGCTCGCGCTGATTGCCGCGCTCCACTCGCGCTGGGTGGCACTGCTCGAGACGCTTTCGGAAGAGGATTTCTTGCGGGGTTACGTCCACCCCGAATCGGGCCGCCAGGATCTGGCCACCGCTTTGGCCATCTACGCATGGCATTCGCGCCATCATACGGCTCACATCACCGGCCTGCGTGCGCGGCAGGGCTGGTAGGCCACGCATGGCTGACAGCGAAACCGCCACTTCCCCCGCCCACCTGGCACAAACCATCGAAGAGTATCTGACAGATCACCCCACAGCCGCGCTGCTCGAGGATGGCAGCGTCCAGTTCGATATGCGCACTGCGCACTATGCGGTAAGTGAATCTCATGGACGCTGCCTGTTGCAGCTTTGGAGCGATGAGCGCAACGTGGTCCGCACTGTGCTTGATGTCCAGGAGCGCGCGCAATGCCTGCGCCTGATGACTCGCCGCATGGGCGCCGCCAAGCCACAGGCCCTCGAACTGGTGCCCACCAGCGACCGGCGCACACCCACGGCCAGGGACTCGGCGAGACGGAACTATCAGCACATTTTGGAGCGAGCCCTGACCCGCTGTTTCATCGGCTCAAAAGTCGACGGAATGCGCTCGGCTATGGATTTGGAGCACAGCTTCGGCCCTGCCTATGCGCGCGGACGGCTACTGAAAGGGACAGCGGCCGAAGCGGTGATCGGCGTGGGTGAGGCTGAGTCCGCGGCCATGGTGGACGGGATTCTCACCCTGGGCATTCTGTGGCTGGATCATTGCCGCCGGCATGGCGACGGGCGGAGGCACTTCGGCGGCCTCAAGGTTGTTGTTCCTGCGGGCGCGTGGCGAACCACGGCGGAGCGGATGGCATGGCTGAACCACGCAGCCGCCGATTTTCAGCTTTATACGCTCGACGAGCGCAGCGAAGAACTGACCGCCGTGGATTTTCGCGACACCGGCAACCTGGATGCGCGGCTGATGCACGCTTTTTCAGCCGCTGCGGCGGTGGAGCGCTGCAAGGCAGGCCTGGACCGCATTCTGGGTCTGCTTCCGCCTCCGGCGCGGGCGCGAGTGGAGATTCGGCCCCATTCCGCCGCCACTGTGGGCCTCTTGTTGCACGGGCTTGAGTTTGCACGGGTACGCCACGGAGCAACCGCACACTCCTTTGCTTCGGAGGATGAGATCAGCTTTGGAGCGGGAGCCAACGAGACTCCATTAACCACTGAGAATGAAGGTCTTTGCCGCGATCTTCTCACACGGCTCTTTCTCAGTCGGCAGGCCGATGGGGTGCATACAGACGCGTTGTTCCGCCTCCAACCGGAGCGCTGGCTGGAAGCGGAATTACGCGCAGGATTGTCGGAGTTGCTCCCCGGGTTGCGGGGTGACCTCCTTTATTCGCAGGTGCCGGCGCTTTCCACGGGCGACCGGGGCATGCTGGATCTGTTGACGCTGGACCGCAACGCTCGGCTGGCAGTCATGGAGTTGAAGGCCGACGAAGACCTGCATTTGCCCTTGCAGGCTCTGGACTACTGGATACGGGTCCGTGCGCTGAACGACGACCGCCAACCCGGCGCAGGCGGAGGCCGGCCGCTCTCGGCTTTCGAGCGCCAGGGCTATTTTGCCGGCACAGACGTTTCACCCCTGCCTCCGCGTCTGCTGCTCGCCGCCCCTGCGCTGCGCATCCACCCCGCCAACGAGCCGGTGCTTCGATACTTCTCTCCGCAGGTGGAGTGGGAGTTGATCGCCTTGAGCGAGCACTGGCGACGGGAGTTGAAGGTAGTCTTCCGCAAGCGGAGCGGGCAATAGGGAGTACAGACCAAGTGCGAGATCAGCGGTCAGCGGCCAGTGCCGCGAGTCCTGACCTGCTTCCATATCGGCGGGCAGTGTGAGGACACTGGTCGTATGTGGCTCGTCCCGTAAAAGACAGGACAGTAGCGAACCCGCCCCCCACTTTGCGTTTGCACTTCTCGGCCCATCCTCTGGGTATTCCTGCCTCATCTCATCTGCAGCGCCTGCCCGCGTATAATGAATTGACTAGTTCTTCTATCTTTTGCGGAATGAGCAACCCCGCTCGCCGCCACGGACTGTGGATGCCGGATCACATTAAGAAGCAGCTTCTCAAAGAGATCGAACTCCTTGAGCACGAACTCGCACACGAGTTACCCGCCGAGATCAAGAAGGCGGTAGCCATGGGCGACTTGTCGGAAAACGCCGAGTATCACATGGCGAAGCAGCGCCAGGATTTTGTGAATGCGCGCCTGGGGCAGTTGAAGAAGCGCATGGCGGAACTCTCGCTGGTGAACCTGGCCAACATTCCCAGGGACAGGGCAGGCTTCGGCTCGACGGTGGTGGTATACGACTCAACCAAAGATGAAGAGATAGTGTACCGGCTGGTGACCAGCGAGGAATCAGACGTGACCAAGGGGCTGATTTCGACCACCTCGCCAATTGGCCGGGGGCTCGTAGGCAAACGGGTGGGCGATGTAGCCGCTATTGTGACGCCCAACGGCAAGCGCGAACTGGAAGTTCTAAAACTGACAACGATCCACGACGAAGCCGACGAGGATAACGAGACTCCGGCGACGACGCAGAGCAGTAACTAGGAAGATTTGCATGACCTGGACCAGCGCTTTTGGCCGCGCCTGCGGCTGGCTTCTTGACCGAATCGTTCACGGGCTGGCGCTGACGAAAATCTCACCCAACATCCTCACCTTCATCGGGCTGGTGATCAATATCGTGGCCGCGTTTCTGTTTGGCCACGCCGACGCCAGCAATGCCGGACGCATGTTCTTCTATGCCGGGATGGTGATTTTCGGAGCCGGAATCTTCGATATGGTGGACGGGCGGGTGGCGCGTCGCAACAACCAGGTGACGGTATTCGGCTCGTTTTTCGATTCAGTGATCGACCGCTATTCCGACGTGGTGCTGTTCTTCGGGCTGCTGGTCTACTACGGGCGCATCAATCGGTTCCGCTACGTGGTGCTGGTGGCGTTCGTGATGGTGACGTCGCTGATGGTGAGCTATACGCGGGCTCGCGCTGAAGCGTTGATCGGCCAGTGCAAGGTGGGCTTTATGGAGCGGCCCGAGCGCATCGTGCTGATTCTTCTGGGAGCACTGTTCAATCACTGGGGTGTAATGGCTCCGGTGCTGTGGGTACTGGCCACGCTTTCGACAATCACGGTGGCGCACCGCATCATTTACACCTACCAGAACACCAAGCACATGGCTCCGCTAAGCTGACGCTAGCTGAAGAGCCTCTTCGCCTTTTCCCCACATTTCTAACAGGTGATCAAAACCACTGAGCAGCCGGGCCTTACCGGCTTCCATTGCACCAGGAAACCGGTGACGGAGGATGACTCCATGCGGCGCATGGCCTCGAACTGGCCGTTGGTCTGGCTGTAAAGCAGCTTGCCCTGATCGCTGAGCACGGCCAGGGCGGGCACGCCCTTCTGCAGCGGAACCTGGTAGCGGGCGGCGATGTCGAGGTTTTTGTCCATGTAGCCGATATTGACGTGGACGAGCACAAAGTTTGCTTCGAGGATCGGGCGGTTCGCGGCGTCGTGGAAGTAAATGTCGAGCACCTGGCAGTCCGCGCACCAGTTGCCGCCAAAATCGAGCAGGATGCGCTTGTGGCTAGCGGCGGCTGTGCGGAGAGCAGCGGCCAGGTCGGCTCGGGCTTGTGATGGATCGGGGTAAATTTCACGGCCGGCGGGATGCGCAGTTCCTGCCACTAGCGTCAGGGTAGCCGCAAGAGCCAGAATTCTGGTGATTCTCATGGTGTGGCACATTCTCCAACAGCTGTTCCCAGTCTGCCACACCGCGCTGTTTCATACCACTTTCGTCCGTCGCTCTGAACCGGCTTGCGTGTAGTCTGGTGAGTGGTAGACGATCTGCGCAACCGGCTGCAGTCCGAGGCGTTCCCTGATCTGGGAGCGATGATGGAGGGCTACGCGCAGGCGGCCACGCTGGCCCGTGAGGAATTCCGTCTAAGTCTGGACTTTACACCGGAGTCGATCGACGCGCTGGACGAGATTCTGGTGCTAGTGGGTGAGAGCCCGGAGCTGGACCTGGACTTTGAGGCGCGGCTGTGGGGCAGCTACCTGGGCGAGGTGCTGCGGCGGCGCTATGCGGGAAGTTGGGAGATGACCCAATACCCGGGCGGAGTGATTGCGGTTCCCGCAGTGGATGTGCGCGGTTCGAGGCTGTTTCCAATGATGAAGGTCTACCGCCGGCTGACCATTGGGGAAGAGCAAGATCTAAGCAGCTTTTACGCCATGGTGACGGAGCGGCTGGGCAATGCCGCGCAGGTGAATTAGAGCGGGGCCACGGCGCGCTGCGCGTGTGACTGGCTTTGTGCGACAATATCCTGTGATGACGCGCCGCCTGATCGTGGCGTGCGGAGGATGAATCAATGGGCGATCTATTGCAGCCATGGCACCTGATTGTGCTGGCTATCGTGGCATTCCTGCTGT
Organism: uncultured Occallatibacter sp.; assembly: GCA_964396795.1. Taxonomy (GTDB): domain Bacteria; phylum Acidobacteriota; class Terriglobia; order Terriglobales; family Acidobacteriaceae; genus Telmatobacter. The sequence goes on from CAYNGB010000001.1 coordinate 86,085, forward strand.
TTGGGGCCAAGCGGCTGCCGGAACTGGGCAAAGGCTTGGGTGAGGGCTTGAAGGGCTTCAGGGAAGGGCTGAAGGGGGTCACTGATCCCCCACCGCCGACAACGAATGTGCAGCAGCAGAGCACCCCTCCCCCGCCGCCAAGCTCAACTACTACTGAACAGAAGTAAGAAATGGCTAGCCGGGAGCCTTTGTGCTCCCGCGGCCATTCTCGCGACAGCGAAGGCGGGAGAAAGTTGCATCTCGCTCCCAGACAATGATTTACAAGAATGGGCCCGTGCCATTGAGCGCGGGCCTTTTCTGCTTATTGACGCTCTCAAACGGCCAGCAGCGCCACGGCGGCCAGGGCCAGCACCATGCCCGCTACCTGGCGCCGGGTCGGCCACTCATGCAGAAACACCGCCGCGAGAAGGATGGTTCCGGCCGGGTACAGGGAGCAAATCACCGCCGCTACGTCGAGCCGGCCAAGCCGCGTGGCGCCGATATAAAACAGGTTGCCGAAGGTGTCGAAGGCGCCCGCCAAGATGCCGGTAATCCAGAAGCCGCGCCATGGTCCACTGGGCGGCGCCACAACCAGGACCAGCAGGAGAGCCGTGACGCCAGCCGCGCGGGCTGAGGTAAGAGCCCAGAAAACGCCACCGGCACTGGCCAGTTTGAAGAGCACCAGTTGCGCGCCAAAGCCGATGCCGGCAAGACTGCCGAGCAACAGCGCCATCCGCGGTGTCCCCGCGCCCTTGGTCGTGGGTGAGCTTGTGATGAGCCAGATGGCAACGCATCCAGCGCCCAGCCCGAGAGCAGTTAATGGAGCGGGGAAGCCGTCGCGGACGAGGGTAAAGAGCACCGGCAACAGCGCAGTCAGCAACCCGGTGAGCGCGGCGGTCAGGCCCATGGCGCCCATTGCCAGGGCGCGGTAAAACGCGGCCAACGCGAGGGCTCCCTCAAAGCCGCCTACTGCGGCATAAAACACAAGTGTGGGAGCGGGAACCGCAAGCCGCATAACCATGCACACGGCCACCAATACGATCAAGGAGAGAATCTGCCCGGAGGCGGTGATCAGCAGCGCGGGAGCGCGTCGCGCACCGACTCCTCCGGCAAAGTCCGAGCCGCCCCAGCTGAGGGCGGACAGCAGTCCCAGGCCTGCCGCGGAGCCTCCGGGCGTCACAGGCTAGTGAAGATCCTGGCCGGAGGGGAAGTAACCCTTCTTGGTGATGACCTCAAGCCCGGGCCGGTCGACGCGCACGTCGATGGTACGGAACTTTCCATCGATAATCGGCTGATGGCTCAGGTAGCCGAGGGTGTACTGGTTACGGGCCTCACGAGCGATGTCCTGGTAGCTGCTCTCGATCCCGCTCACGCCTCGTGCTGAATCCAAAACGCCTCCAGTGTTGAAGCTGTATTTGACCAGGATGTTGTCATACATGGTGAAGGGCAGGTGGACACGGCTTATAAACCCTTCGCCCCAACGGGCCGAGTCACCCACCAATGTCCCGTAGACGGCGATTTTATTGGTCTCAAGATAGCGCAGCACATCGCCATATTTGGCCTTGCTGCCGTATTCCTTGCCGTCGGAGATGACGTAAATGATGCGGCGGCGGCCTTGGGGCCGCGAGGAAAGTTCCTTGGCCGCGGCCAGAATGGCGTCGTTGAGGGTGTGAATCTCTTTGGGGATGGTGATGAATGGCCCGCTGCCGGCGGAGCGGCCGGGCTGCAGGTTGGGGTCGGCGCAGTTGCCGTTGACATGAATATTGCAGCCTGCCATTGGTCCGCTGTTGAAGGGCACCATCTCTTCGCTGCCCGTCTCTTTGGTCAGGGCCAATACCGCGGGCAAGCGGGCGCTCTGCGCTCCGGTAAAGCCAGTCCGTTCCTGCGACCCGTTGTTGTAACTGAAGACGGCAACCTCATCATAGGGCGTGAGCGCTCCCTGGATGGCGCCCAGGGACTCGTTCACCTTACCCATTACGTCTGAGGTCAGGCTCTGGTCAAGGACAAAAGCGATCGACAGTGGGAAGGGATCCACCGTGAAGAGCCGCAATGGCTCGCGAATACCGTTCTCGAAGATCTTGAAATCGCGGAAGGTCAGACCGGCCACCAGCTTGCCTTTTGAGTCCTTCACTGTAACCGGAAGCTCAACGAAGTTCACGTTGAGGCGGATGATCGTGGACGTCGCTTCTACCCCTTCTCCGGCAGCCGGCATCTGCGGCGGGGCAGTCTGGACATCATCCTTAGGCGGGCTGGAGAGAGGTTGCGCGCCGGGAGCGGGAGCCTGCTGATTGGGGCCGGCTGAAGATGACGTAGGCGAAGCGGGCGTATTGGCCGTGGTCCCGGCGCCAATGCCGGGCGTGATGGGACCGGCTACGTTGGTCAGAGAACCTGGGGTTTGGGGCGTAGGCGCGTCGGGCACGGCCGAAGGCTGCTGTTGCTGAGCCATCACCGCAGTGGTGAGAAACAAACTCGAACTGAAAAGCGCGGTTAGCGCCGTTACCGTCAAACCAGGCCTCACAGGTATTTCTTCCTCCCAAATGCCCCGCAAAGCCGGGAAACGGCATGCGGATCAGCTCCTCACCAGGCGAAAACCGGCCAGTAGGGCTGCACTCGTCAGAGTATCAGACGCGCCAGCGCGGCGCAGGTCGCCCTTTTGGCTATAAGTAGTTAGGGTATGCTTTCTTCGGGGTCTGGTTTTCGTCTATCTGAGCAGAATGCTGAATCGTTGGAGAGTTGTCGCTTTTCTACTGACCCTGCCGGTGTTTTCGGCGGTGGGATGGGCGCAGCTCGCTCCCTCGCCCGACGCCCCTCCGGTGAGTACCGCCCCAGCCCCTGCGCCCGAAGAGGAATCGGTAGCAACTCTTAAGCTCAACGTCAACCTTGTGGACCTGTTCTTCACCGTGAAGGACAAGAACGGTGAATTGGTTCCTCACCTGACCGCAGATGATTGCACGGTGTCAGAAGATAAGGTGGCGCAGAAGCTGAAAAACTTTGCGGCCGAAACCCACCAGCCGCTGACTCTGGGCATTCTGCTTGACACCTCGGGCAGCCAGCAACGGGTGCTGCCGCTGGAGCAGGATGCGGGCAGCCAGTTCCTGGATCGCGTACTGAAACAGAAGGACGAGGCGTTTCTGCTGTCGTTTGACGTGAACGTAGACCTGCTGCAGGACTTCACAAACAGTCCGCGGCTACTGGCGCGGGCCATGCAAAAGGCAGAGATCAATACCGCGGGCGGCAACGGTGCGGCAGGCATTCCGGGTGCCGGAGGCGGCACCATTCCCACCGTGGGCGATCCCAAGGGAACGCTGCTTTACGATGCGGTTTACCTTGCCTCCAACGAGAAGCTGAACCAGGAAACGGGCCGCAAGGCAATGATCATCCTGACCGACGGCGACGACCAGGGCAGCAGGACCAAGATCAACGACGCGATTGCCGCAGCACAAAAGTCTAACGTCATCATTTACGTCATCCTGATTGCCGACACAGGTTTCTATGGCAATTTCGGCATGGGATATTACGGCTACTCGGCAGCCAAGAAGATGGCCGAGGAAACCGGCGGCCGGGTGATCAACGTGGGCAATAACGGCAAGAAGCTTGAGGCTGCATTCCAGCAGATCGAGGACGAGTTGCGCACCCAATACGTGGCCAGCTATACGCCCAGCAACGTCAAACTTGACGGCACTTTCCGGCATATCGCGGTGGAGTGTCACGGGGACGGCATGAAGGTGCAGGTCCGCAAGGGCTACTACGCGCCCTCAGGAGAGAACTAGAGCCTGTCGCATTTTTAGACACTCAATTACCTATGGGGCATCAGACGGTAATCTGGCGCAAAAGTTGAGTCATCGCTACTATCGGCGGTGGGTGAAGAAACTTGAGGCCGCTTACAAAAAAATCTCCGGCCGCGGACTTCTCACCCCAGGAGCCTGCCATGTTGACCAACTGCGCCGCCCAGGATGGTTTTGAGATCAGTCCCCGCTTTCGCCGCACCATTGAAGAGCGCGTTGCCCGGCTGGAGCGGGACGCAGATTTCGACGAAGCACAGTTGGCGCGGCTTGAAAATGGCGACCACATCCGCAGGCAGTCGCATTTGGTCGCCGTGGAGCGCGCCGAAGCGCTGCGCATGAGGATCTTTCTGGATCGCGCGCGCATTCGAGTGTCCCGCCCGTTGATCGCGTTGTAGAGAAAGCCGCCGGTAGACCAGCCCAATCCAATTGGATCGAGCAAAAGGGCCGCGATCCCCTCATACGGGTCGCGGCCCTCTTGCGTGCAGCGCAGAATTTGGAGCACCGGGCGGGGATCGAACCCGCGTATACAGGTTTTGCAGACCTGCGCGTTAGCCACTTCGCCACCGGTGCTTGAAAAGCACTTGACAGCCATCAGTCGACAGTTGTCAGTTCGTTCTCGCCTGAGCCAGCAGCATCCAGTTACGGCTGTCAGGTACGATCCTTCATTCTCTGTTCCCTGAATTCTGATTGCCTAAATGCAAAAAACCCACCGCGCGGGTGGGTTGTCTGGAGATTCTTGACTTGCGGAATCTAGCCCAGCGAACCCACGCGCGCAACGCGGCAGCCCTGACAGCAGCACAGACACGTTGCGAAGGTGGAGAGATGGGTCATCGAATCCTTTACCGGCCGGCTTTAGCGTGCTTCGCAGCAGCGGGTATTCGTAGACTAGAGGCTATCCGCGTGCATGTCAAGCAGTTCGAGGGCAAGCTGGATAATGTGCAACCTTAAGGTTGCATTTAAGAGATCAATCGATTATTATGCAACCCTGAGGTTGCGGAATATGAATGACCGAATTGAGAAAAGCATTGAATTGAAGGCCCCCGTAGCTCGCGTATGGAGAGCACTGACCGACTATCGCGAGTTCGGCGAGTGGTTTCGGGTAAAGCTGGAAGGTCCGTTTGTGCCGGGGCAAGTTTCCCGCGGCATGATTACGTGGCCCGGCTACGAGCACGTGAAATGGGAAGCCGTGGTGCAGCGGATGGTGCCGGAGCGGCTGTTCTCGTTCACGTGGCACCCCTACTCAGTCGATCCACAGATCGATTACGCAAAAGAGCCTTCGACGTTGGTTGAATTCAGGTTGGAGAAGACGGCCGGCGGCACGCTGCTGGTGCTAACCGAGTCCGGCTTTGAGAACATCCCAGCCGATCGCCGCCTGGAAGCCTGGCGCAGAAACGATGGCGGCTGGACTCAGCAAATCAAGAATATCGAGGGCTATGTCGCACAAAAGCCGTAGCAGAAGGACCATCACGGGGCGGGAGCACGCGACGGTTTTTGCCGCGCTGGGCGATAAGACCCGGCTGTTGCTGGTGGCGAAGCTCAGCAGCGGACAGCCGCGCTCGATTTCACAACTGACTGAGGGCTCCAGGCTCACCCGGCAAGCGATTACCAAGCACCTTCGCGTGTTGGAGACCGTGGGGATTGTGTACGGAGTTCGCAAAGGCCGGGAGAGCCTGTTCGCATTCAATCCAGCTCCGATTGAAGATGCAAAGGGGTACCTTGACCTCGTTGCCGAGCAGTGGGATCAGTCTCTGGCGCGGTTGAAGCAGTTTGTAGAAAACTAGAGCCCCTTGCCGGATAATGAATCCATGCCGACGGTCGTCAGGGGTGGGCTTGCAGAGCTCGAATACTTTATCGCGGACGTGTTCACTGATACGCCGCTGAAGGGCAATCCGCTGGCGGTGGTGATGGATTCAGTAGGGTTGCCAACGGAACGAATGGAGGCCATTGCGCGCGAGTTCAACCTTTCTGAGACCACATTTGTAGAGCGCAGGCCGGCTGGCGTGGAGCGAGCCGAAGGCGTGCGCGTACGTGTCTTCACCACCCAGGAGGAGCTGAACTTTGCCGGCCATCCCACACTGGGCACGGCCAGCGTGCTCAAGCTGCACGCGCCCGAAACCGTGCAGGCTGATACGGTAACGCTGAAGCTGAACGTGGGCCAGGTGCCTGTGCGCTTTGATGCGGCGGGCCTGTTTGGCGAGATGACGCAACGCGATCCGGAGTTTGGCGCGGAACTTGACGGTGCAGAAGTGGCGCGGCTTGCCGGGCTTGCAGTGGAGGACCTTGACCCGGCGCTGCCTCCGCAGGTGGTCTCAACTGGGACGGCATTTGCCATTCTGCCCTTGCGCTCGACGGAGGCGCTGGCGCGTCTCCGGGTGAAACAGGAAGAGGCCACGGCATGGCTGCGCGAACGCGGAGCACGCTGGCTGTACGTATTAGGGCCCTCACCCGGTCAGGATGACCACGGCAGGCCCGAGTATCGCGCCCGGATGCAGTTCAACGGCGGCGAGGACCCCGCCACTGGTTCAGCGGCCGGGTGTGCCATTGCCTACCTGGTGGCGCGTGGCGCCGTCGCCGCGGATGAGCGTATTGTGGTGCGACAGGGTGTGGAGATCAACCGTCCCAGCGATCTCTACCTCTCCGCCAAAATGAAATTGGCGAGGGTGACAGATGTGCGGGTCGCAGGCAGCACCGTTCTTGTGGCAATGGGACGGCTTTTCCTGCCGTGATGCACATGCTTTCAACAGATATTCATCATTGCAAGTTGCGCCCTGTGTTAGTTCTACCCGATTTCCACTTGTTTCAAGCGGTTTTTCAGTTGGGGTTTCGCTAGTATTTCCCTCTTTCCAAGCGGCTCCGATGCTCGTACGCTTGCCAAGCATTGAAACAACTCAGTCGGCGAGTATGCCGCGCTTGCCTCAGGGCATAAGCAACATATTGACCGCGCACATAGGCCAACCTTCATCGGGTTGATTGCCGCATCGCATAATCGACAGTGCCGTGCCCGCCCGGGCACCACACGCTGCACAAGCGATGCGGAGCAAGATCGACCAGGAAGGGAGCACCTGACCGCGGCAGCCGGCCCCGGAAATACATCGTGTCAGCCTGCCAACAGAGCGGGTAGCGAAGATGTGTGTCCACCAGGCCGGCGAACTTAATCTTCAAGGAGCGGAATTCCATATCATGCGGCCCAAGAAAGTAATTCTTTGCGTAGACGACAACGAGCAGGATCTTTCCGTACTGAAGTTCATGCTTGCTACAAATGGGTACAAGGTGCTGTCAGCCATCAACGGCCAGGAAGCCATCGGCATTTTTGCCGATAACCTCGTTGACCTGGTGCTGGCCGATTTCTCAATGCCGCAAATGAACGGCGACCAACTAGTCATGAAGCTTAAGCAGATTGCGGCCCATGTGCCGATGATCCTGCTGGGCGACCCGCAAAAGATGAACGGCGAGTTGCACGGAGCAGACGCCCTGGTGGGCAAAAGGACCTGCTCCCCGCAGGAGTTGCTGGAGCGCATCAAAGTGATGAGCGCCCGCAAACGCGGACCCCGCAAGGGTGTACAGCGCATGCAGCAGGGCGCAGAACTCGCCGTCGCCTCGTGAGGTATACACGGAATAGCCGCACCACGGGCGAAGGTCTGTCCGCGACGGCCCCTGCAGCAAACCAAACTTCGCCGTGGTGTGGAGAGTGCTCCACGGCGGCCATGGATCGGAAAAAGCAGGGCCTTTTCGCCCCGGGGGCGGCTACAATCTCCTGCCCGGTATTCAATTTATTCCCGTTATAACGCCCACCCTTGACGACTGAGAGCCATGATAGGCATACTCGCCAACTGAGCCCAGCCTGGTGTATGTTCCTTCGCACCAGCGGAAGAAGGCTTTTCATGGACCTCATTCTGATTCGTATTCTCTTTGTGGCCCTGCTGTCAGGGGTCTGTTATTTCCTTCATCCTTTCGGCATGACAGGGTGGGTGGGCGCGGCCACGGGCGCAGTAGCGGCTGGCGCGGTAATTGTATTCGAACTTCGCGTGCGGGCACTGAGCCTGCGACGGTTGATTGGCGCGGTGACCGGTAGCGTGCTTGGCATCTTTGGCGCGGCCTTGTTTTGCCTGGTCCTGCGCTCGGCCCCACTGCCAGGGTCCACGTTGGCGGCGTTGCAGATTTTTGTGCTGCTGCTGATGACCTACGTCGGTCTGGTGGTAGGAGCCAACAAGGGGGACCTGCTGAATCCGGCGGCGTTGGGCACGGTTTTCAGCGGCGAACGCCCCACCCGGCGCAGCGCTAAAGTGCTTGACACCAGCGTGATCATCGACGGACGTATCGCGGACATTGCCGAGGCCGGCTTCATCGACGGCATGATGGTGGTGCCGGAGTTTGTGCTGCGGGAACTGCAGATCGTGGCCGACTCCACCGACGCGTCAAAAAGGCAACGGGGACGCCGCGGCCTCGACATGTTGCAGCGCATGCAGTCGAACACCAACATCCAGGTACAGATTGTCCCCGACGACTTTCCTTCCATTCGCGAGGTGGACCTGAAGTTGCTCGAACTGGCCAAGAAGTGGGAAGCCAAGGTGGTCACCAACGATTTCAACCTGAACAAGGTGGCTCACCTGCACCGCGTGGAAGTGCTGAACATCAACGACCTGGCCAACGCACTGAAGCCGGTGGTGCTGCCCGGCGAGCGCATGACGGTGCTGATCCTCAAGGAAGGCAAGGAGTACAACCAGGGCGTAGGCTACCTCGACGACGGCACCATGGTCGTGGTGGACCACGCGCGGAAGATGATCGGCAAGTCCGTAGACATCTCGGTGACCAGTGTGCTTCAGACCGCCAGCGGCAAGATGATTTTCGGCAAGATGGACGAGAACGGCAAGGGCGAACCAGGCAAGGCGGGGCCGGTAGAGATGGCGCGGTAAGCTGGGTCCACAGATAGAGCCACGCATGCACAGGCCGGCGTATCAGGACCGATTTGATCCTCGATGAGTGCCTCGGCGATTTAGCTTCAAATGGAGCGGGCTGTTTTCAGTTAGTTGCCCTATTCACCGGGATGATACGTCCGCTCCGTGTGCCCCACTAGCTGCGCTGGGTAGAAATAAATGTCGCGCAAATTGCCCGAGGCATAGCGTTCTGCTTCATCGTCGAAGTGCTTCGACGCTGGATTGCCGCTCTCCCCGCCTGCGGTCACTCCCTTGGCACGCACCTTGTCGCCGAACTCAACCACAGCGACAAAGCTGTTGCCTGAGTTACCGTACCAGCGCCTGGTTCCCGGATATTGCTGCGCCCAGAACGACGCAAGCGATCCCCACAGGGACGACGTGAAAGGCACGGGGATGCTTGCGCCGTCATCATTGAAGGGCTGCACGATTTCTCCGTTGAGGCGCTGAAAGCGATTGATGTTTCCCCATGGCGTGCGCCATGCTCCGAAGTCAGCCGTTAGCTTGTCTGTCGCTGTGGCCAGCGCGGCGAGCAGGGCGTCCGCGGGCATCCTGGTAGCGACCCAGTCCTCGCTTGGCACCAGCGCCTCGCGTGCCGGACGGGCCGCGGTCTTCATCATCTCCGTGCCCCAGTAGACAGCGATTGAGGTTGCCACCGAATCCACGGCCCAGCGATCGTTCCACGCGCGCAGGAGCCCGATGGGATCGGCGAGGCGCGACTTGAGCGGCGCATCGGCGGGGAGCGCGTCGTAGGCTGCGCTGAGCACCGGGATGGTGCGGGCAAACCAGGGCAGATAGGAGTCGTAAGCCTGATGCATGAGGGTATCCGGCGTGAAATCCCGTCGCGGATTCCCATCGGGAGCCAGCACCCGCATGGCATGCAGGCCGCGCGCCGTCTCGATTCCCTGCTCCACGTAAGCAGGGTAGTCGCCTTTGCGCATGGAGCTTGCGCCCGCGCCGTTCCAGGGCGAATCGTTCACGTTGAATAAGAAGCCGCTCTTCGGATTGAGTAGATGGGGTACCTGGTCAACGGTCATCAGGCCTTGCCAATTCGTTGCCGGATCGCTGCCGTCTACGGGCTTGGTGTAGTCGAAGCGTGGATCCCGGTTGGGAATGAAGTCGCCCTGCCAGTAAGCGATGTCGCCATCGGCATCGGCGAAGATGGTGTTATTCGACGAGTTCGCGCGCAGTTCCATTGTCTTTTTGTATTCGGCATAGTTGCGCGCCTTGGTTCGTAGGTAGCTCTGCTCGAGTGCCGGTGCAGGAGTGTGCATGATCTGGACGGTGACCCAACGGTCGCCGTCCTGCCGGATGACCGGGCCATGCAAGGTGTACATCGCCGTAAACGCACGCGAAGCCAACCCTTGCGGCGTCTTGTAGTGGAGCGTGATGAGCCTGGTGGTAAAAGGACGGATTTCGCCGCCGTACGCATAGCTTAGCTTGTCGCCATCGTGGACCACCTTCTCCAGATACTCATCGACTGCATCCACGTTGCTGGTTGTATGCATCCATCCCGCGCGGTCGTTGAACCCCTGGTAGATGAAGAACTGCCCCCAGGTCACTGCTCCATAGGCATTGAGGCCCTCATCGCTCGTCATCTGCAGTTCGCTACGAAAGAAGAATGAGGTATGCGGGTTGATCAGCAGCAGAGCATGATGATCCACGGTATTCGCGGGGGCAATCGCGATTCCATTCGATCCGCTGGGTTCCGGCTCATGCCAGTCGGTGCCGGTGAGGGGGTTGGTGGGCGGCTCATCTGCGCGGCTCAGTGACGCAGCGCCGGGCGTGCGCGAGTCGTAAAAGGCCTGCAGCATGTTCACGTCGACTTTTTCAATGTCACCGCCGATGCTGCCTTCGGTAAAAGACAGCGCCATCCAGGGTTCGAAGCGCGTCAGCACTTTGGGCTTCGTCTCGGGGTGCTGGGCGAGGTAGAAGTTGATGCCGTCTGCCCAGGCGTTCATCAGTCGTTTGATCCATTCCGGGCTGGCGGTGTAGTCGCGCTGGAGGTCTGCAGGATCGATGAACAGACGATGGCGGAGATCTTGCCAGATGGCGCCCTCACCCTCTGCTTCCGCTTTGCGTCCGAGAGAGGAGAGGTAATTCATCTCAACGCGGTTGAAGTCATCCTCACACTGCGCGTAGATCATCCCGAAAACCGCATCCGCATCGCTCTTGCCACGCACATGCGCAATACCCCAGTCGTCGCGGACAATGGTCACCTGCGCCGCCTCGGCCTTCCATCGGTCCCGATCCGATGCAGTCTGCTGTTGCAATGCTGCCAGCTTCTGCGCTGCGACCAGACCCGAGCCCAGTATCCATACACTCGCGAGCAAGAGTCGGCTACACAATCGATTCCCTCCATCCAGGCACGTGATTTGTTCTTATTTCTACCCCAAAAAATAACATTCACAGGGACCCTGTGTCGCTGGGGACGCCAAGGGCATTGCCGCCTTGGCGCTCCCGCCTTAGGTCACCTCCGTGCCAACTGGTACAACGGCGGGATGGTGCAGTCACACTCTTTGCACCGGCGGGCCACCGTAATACACCTCTGACTCAACTCCAACTCCTTCGACGATTCCTCTATCGAGCTGCACATGAAAATCCACGTTGTCGACGGGGAGCCATTCATAGATCAACAGCTCTCTCATTGCCCCATTTAGAGAGGTATTTCTTTCCGCCGCCAGCTGGAATTGCTCGAACTCGACCACGGCTGCCCCATCGTGAGGGGCGAACCAGCTCCAATGGTCCCGTCCGATCAACAAGAAGAAGACATTCTCATATTCAGACAGGGAGCGAGTGAGGTTCCCTTGGTGTTTCAACCAGTCCTGATGGTTTTGGCAGTATGCCTGGACAATCGTAAGTTGTCTCTTATAGCCATCTTCGAACTCCGCGTCCGCTCTCAATCGTTCCCGATACGTGGATGGCTTGCGATACCACTTCAATTCAGCGATCACCACTGTGGAGGACTGGAGATCTTCAACTAGGAGGTCGATTTCTGTCGAACGATCGGGCAGTGGGATTGAGTGTTGGCATCGAAAGTTTTTGAGAGCTTCGAGAATGTCCTCTCTCATGGTTGCTTCTTTATCATTGCTCAGCAAATTGAACGTGCTTTCGCGCAGATACGAGCAGACGCGAAGAATATTGTCTTCCGGAGAAGAGCCGAGGATGAATTGCGGCACTAACGCTATCAGCTCTTTTCCCTCATCAAGAGGCACAAACGGAAACACATGCAGGTCTGGCAGGCGCTTGGAGTGAAATGTCAGATCCTTCAGAAGCTGCTCTGTCGTGGTGATCCTGAGATCGGAGAGGAAGGAAAGAAGCCGGATCCACTCGCTCCGCTTCTTCACCAATACTGCTGATTCAATCGGATATCTCCCCGTCCGCTGTCCCCAGAGAAAGCAAAGAAAATCGTGCATCGCGCAGACGGTTTGCAGCGCCGCATAGAAGCATTTGAATGCACCAAGCGTGTAGGCGCCGAGGTCGAGCTTCTCGCTCCGCCGCATGATATGCTCCATGCGCATTATGTACTTGCGGTACGTCCGACGTGCCAGCTCGTATGAATCCTCGTATTGGAATCCGCGCTCTCCTCTCGGGCTTGCTTCATTCAGAATCCGGTTGTAGCGACGCAGGATCGCTTCCGTCGTCTCCATTTGCGGCCCCGCAACGGCTTGGTGTATCCCTGACAGTCTCCGCAACCCCTTTTGAAAAGCACTGACTTGGCGATCACGGCTATCTCGAGAAGGGCGAAACCTCACAACGTCGTCGCTCAGCAGCTCCGCAGTCAGTCGATTCCGGTACCACATAGGGTAGGAGCAAAGAAAGGCGTCATAGTTGGCGGTTTCTCGAAGATCGCGAAACGCCTGCGCGCCGACTTGTGAGTCCCAATGAGGAGTCCAATCGGACGCAACCGGGGCCAACCTACTCTTCTCCAGCCATCGAATCAGCATTGGAGCGTGTCGAGCAAGGTTGATCATCGCGCTCTTGAATGGCGAGGAATTTGGACCGAAAGCGCTGTAGTTTTCCTCGATCAGGTGGATCGTCGCGGTCAGAATCGACCAGCGGGCAGAATAGCTAGGCACTGTAAGGAGCGCGAGGTGTTCAATGCACTGGTCAGCGCGGCTTTCTATGCTTTTCACGCGAGCAATGAAGTCGTCGCTGGAATCCGCGAAGAGCATTATTGACCTCGACAGTGTTCGCCATTCTAAGTCAATTCATAATGATAAGTTGCTTCTGTTGAGCGATCCATCAAGTCGATCTCAATTAATGCCAACAGTGCCTAGCACTTATTGACATGTTTGCGGCGATATCGTTAGTGGTTTGAAATGCTGTAGAACCCAAGCCACAGGCAAATCAGATCGCAAATTGCCCTTCAAGATTGGTGCCCGGAGGGGGACTTGAACCCCCACGGCCTTGCGGCCTGCGGATTTTAAGTTCCTTTTCGACCTCTTGAAGGCAAAGGGATTACCGCGAATCGCCAACAATGACGCTGGTTTACATGTGTATGGCGGTGCAATGCGATGCACCAATTTCCGGTACAGATAGCTACTAAAATGGCTACCCAGCAACGGCCGGTGTCGTTTCTGTTTTCACGGCTTCATTTCTTGATTGCGCTTATCGCAGTCTCAAGTGCAAACTTAACAATCTCTCTCAACTCTTTGGAGTTCGCGAGGTCAACCACCGACGTAGGACTCTTTCCATGAAATTGGAGATCTGGCTCACGCCCAAAGGACCGCTCCCCAATCTGAATTCTAAATTTGTTCTGATCTTCCACGGGAAGAGGTGCCAAATAGGGGCCGATCGCCTCCAATTCAAGCGCCAATTTCCTGTTCCGCCTTTCTTCCGTAAATAGTCTGTCCCCTTGAATTCCGCTGTATGCCGCGATCACTCCAAGAGATAAGAGAACTAGGACTCTCGCCGCGAAACCTACCCAACTGAATTGTCCGTTCTGACCTTCAACCGCGTGTAGGGTTTTATACGCAACAATGCTTAAGGTAATCATGGACCCCACGGTTGCGGCTTGCCAGAGCCACATGGACCATCTCGATTGGTTCGCCACCCGCAGATATCCGGAAGTGACACCCAAGTTGCCTATAACGCCAACCAACTTCTCAACATAATTTTGCTTCTTCTCCAAGTCATCGACGATCTCGGTCCCCTTCACCTTGAAGTCTGATACCAAAGCACCTAAATCAGTCTCAGAGGCGAGGACAAAGGCCGTGCGCTGTTTGGTGAATTCGGCGTCCTGATCTGCAAGCTTCTTGATGAAATCCGCAATTGTGTCGTTGAATGTTTTTTGCCTCGCTAACTCAGCCGCAGTGTTCTCCGCACTCCTTGCGTCTTGGGCACTAGAAAACTGGCTCTGATAATCAGTTATAAGTCTAGTCGCGTTTTCGTTCCCGGCTCTTAGGGATTCACTGAATTCCTTACTGCGGGCCTCTTGAGCTGAGGAGAATTGGCCTTGATGGTCAGTCGCAATTTGGCTGAGCTTCTGTTGCTCGATCTGTAGGGAGCTAGCAAGCTGTGCCAGATTTGCCTGTATGGAATCCAGCTTTGAACCAAACTCAACTGAGTAGTTGTCGAGGCGGGATTTGAGCTTTGCTAACTCGCCCTCCGATGCCTCCTTCAGTTTTGCTTGGCCTTCCTCCGAAAGAGAATTGAGTTGCTTTACCTCCTGTCTGGCCTCTGACAAGGCTTTGCTAACCAGAGCTCGGTGTTCAGATGTGGTCGCAACGAGTGCACCCAATTCCTCTGGGCTATAGTCTCCAGGAATCTGAGAGAGCGGAGGGAGAACCGCGTCCGCATTTTGATTCGCGACAACTATGTGCGAGGAATCTCCGTTGCTGATAAAGGCCCCAAGGGCGTTATTAATGGCCTGCAAGCTAGATGCAATTGAGTCCAAGGGTTAAGGTACAGTGATTAGCGGGTCAGCCGCCGCAATGCGCTTGCCGCAATAGGTCAGCACCGCCTTTAGCCGTTCGAGGTCTAGGATGGATTCCGGTGTAATTCCTTCGACTGAAAGCGATTGATCTATGGCCGGACCTAGAGTTGCCATTTCGGTCCATACGCGGTGACCACGTATGCGCTCGTCCCAAGGGCCCATGAGTTCACCTCACGCTTTAAGTGATTCTTCCCCGTAATTGGCGGTGGAGTTGAAACAAGTGTAAACCTACTTCACACGCAGCCGGCCTACAACTCTCTCATACCCATTTCGTGGTGTGCGGATGCTCCGGCGGGTGCCCAGGTTTCGATTTTGAGACCTGGGAATGCAACAACGCCCAAAATCCGGGATCGCTCCCCAGGGTTTGGCTCGCATCCCGCAGGCCAAGCGAAGCTGTTCTCAACTGTCAAGTTCAGCCCAAACCACAGCCGCTAAACTTCCCACCGCGCCATTCCCAGCCACCGCGCAGCGGCGGCTTCCCGTCCCTTGCAGAGAATTACGCCGTATCGGCGCAGAATAAAGGAATGAGCACCCTCTACTCCCGGTTCGCTGATTCAATTTGTCAGGCATGTCCCCGGTCTGTACCACAAGGGTACCCACCCCCCTCCCCCCTCAAAAGCACCCTCCGGAGTGGCCATTTCCAAGGCAACCCGCCTGCAATGAACAGCTTGAGAATTGGCCCTATATACTCATCGGTAAACAGAACCCTTTGATTTCCCCCTGTTTTTGGCCCCAAATCGCCTCGAAACCTCAGAAAATGGCGCAGTCGAAGCCGCTTTCCTCAAGGCGCCGCAACCAGCAGGGACCTCAACTTAATGAACTTCAGAGTGACCGCACTAATACTTCTGCACCTTGGGGTCGATCTCATCGCTCCAGGCAAGGATGCCACCGGCGAGATTCACGACGCGGGGGTAACCGGACTGCTTGAGAAACTCGGCGATGCGCTGGGAGCGCGCGCCGCTGCGGCACTGCACCACGATTTCGCGGTTGCGGTCGATCTCGGCCAGGCGCTGAGGCACATCGTTCTGCGGAATCAGCGTTCCACCGATATTGGCGATCTGGTACTCATAGGGTTCACGAACATCTAGGATGAAGACCTGCTCGCCTGCATCGATCCGCTTCTTCAGTTCCTTCACGGTCAGTTGGGGAATGCCGTTCTTCACGCTTGCCTCCTGGGGCGTCTCGGGTGCGATGCCGCAAAACTGCTGGTAGTCGATGAGCTCGGTGACTGTGGGATTGGCGCCGCAAACCGGGCATTCAGGATTCTTGCGCAGCTTGAGCTCACGGAAGCGCATGTTGAGTGCGTCGACCAGCAGCAGGCGGCCAACCAGTGAACTGCCCTTGCCCAGGATGAGCTTGATGACTTCAGTGGCCTGGATAACCCCCACCAGCCCCGGAAGGATTCCCAGCACTCCACCCTCGGCGCAACTGGGCACCAGGCCCGGCGGCGGCGGTTCGGGATAGAGGCAGCGGTAGCACGGACCCTCCTCGGTGGCAAACACGCTCGCCTGACCCTCGAACCTGAAAATGGAGCCATAGACGTTTGGCTTCCCCAGCAGTACGCAGGCATCGTTGACCAGGTAGCGGGTGGGGAAGTTGTCGGTGCCGTCGGCAACGATGTCGTAGTCTTTCAGGATTTCGATGGCGTTGGCGCTGGTCAGCATGGTCTCGTGCTTGACCACGTTAAGCGCGGGATTCAGTGCCTTGAGCTTCTCCTCGGCGGAGTCGAGCTTCTTGCGGCCGATATCCTTGGTGGAGTGAATGATCTGGCGCTGCAGGTTGCTGGCGTCCACCACGTCAAAGTCCACCAGCCCCAGGGTGCCGATGCCGGCCGCGGCCAGATAGAAAGCCAGGGGCGAGCCGAGCCCGCCGGTGCCTACACAAAGCGCGCGCGCAGCTTTCAATTTGCGCTGTCCCTCCATGCCCACCTCAGGCAAAATCAAGTGCCGCGAGTACCGCGAAAGTTCGTCGGTGGTAAGTTCAGGAAGGGAGACGGGTTCGATAGTGGTTGCCATATTGAAATAACTCAATTCTCTTGGTATTGATGCACAAAGATTGACCTAGAGTTCATGCGGCGAAGGCAAGTCCGCCGGAACGGCCAGTCCCGAATAGCCCCCTGCGATCGAGGGAATGATGGAGAGCGTGTCGGTAGCCGTAACGGGCGTTTCCTCCTTCGCGGGAAGGTAGCGCACATCCTCGTCGTTCAAATACAGATTAACAAAAGCGCGAAGTTTGCCCTCGCCGGTAAACAGATGCTTGCGCAGCCCGGGGTGTGTCCGAGTCAGTTCTCCGAGGGCTTCGGCGACAGTGGGCGCGGTAACTTCGATGGAGTCCTCGCCGTTTGCGAATGGACGTAGCGGCGTGGGGATGAAGATAGTCATGTGCCTGTTCCTTCAACGGATACAGATAAGATGACGCACGGCGCCGATTGGATGAAGAGAATGCCTACATGGGCCGTTAAAGTCTTCAGACCGGATTCGCAAACGCGATGTGCAGGATTTCAATGGATCTCTAACATGTGGTCGCGCCTGTGATTTTGAGTCGGAGTGAGGTACGGTGAGCGCTGCGGGGATGCCAAACCCTCTCCCCGGACGCAGGCGACGGACGGTGATCGGAAACTACGACTTGGCTTGCTTGCCGTCGGACTCGTCCGAGGCGATGGCGTCGTCGATCAGGATGGTCTCCTGTTCGAAGCGCTTTTCCTCTTCGGTTGCGCCTGCGAGCAGGAAAGAATTGGTGGTGGCGGCGCAACCTTGGGCAACCTCGGTAATGACGTAGGAACATCCAAGCCAATGGGCTTCCGCGAGGTCGGTGGCGGACCAGTGGGCGGGGTGGTCGGGGTGAGAGTGGTAGAAGCCGGCAATCTGAAGCCCACGGCTGCGTGCGTCGCGCTCGATCCTTACCAGTTCAACCGGCGCAATCTGATAGCGGTTGTGGGCCGAGTCGGTACGGATGTTGCCCGCCGGGATCGCCGCCTCCACCCGCCAGCCTTCCGGGTCGGGCAGGCCGAGCAGCGCTCCGCAGCACTCGTGAGGCCAAGTCTGCTGGCCGTGGGTGCGCAGGCCATCGTAGACGGCACGTGGCAGGCGAAGAACGCTCACGCCTCCTCCCAGAAACGCTCGCTCAGATATTTGTCCGCGGCATCCGGCAGCACCGTGACAATGAGGGCGTCGCGCCCCGCAGCCAATTCCTCTTCAGCGATCCTGCAGCAAGCGACTACGGCCGCCGCCGCGGAGACGCCCACCAGCAGACCCTCTTCGCGGGCCAGCTGTTTGGCCATGGCGTAGGCCGCCTCAGTTTCCACTTCCATCTCGCGGTCGGCCAGGTGCGGGTTGTAGATGGCGGGAACAATCGAGGAGTGCATATGCTTGAGGCCTTCCAAGCCGTGGAAGGGCGAGTCGGGCTGCATGGCGATGGCCTGGATGGCGGGATTGTATTCCTTGAGGCGCCGGGTCGTGCCCATGAAGGTGCCGCTGGTGCCTAGGCCGGCCACAAAGTGGGTCACTTGTCCGAAAGTCTGGGCGAGAATCTCTGGTCCGGTGGAGTGATAGTGGGCCAGCCAGTTGGCATCGTTGGAGTACTGATCGACGTAGCAAAAGCGCTGCGGGTCGTTGCCGGCCATCTCTCGTGCGTGGCGAATGGCTCCGTCAGAACCCTCGTCAGGCTCAGTCCACTCCACCCGCGCACCGTAGGCGTGCAGAATCCGCTTCCGCTCCGGGGATACGTTGGCGGGCATGGCCAGTTGAACTGGAAAGCCGAGCGCCGCGCCGAGCATGGCCAGGGCAATACCGGTGTTGCCGCTGGTGGCATCAAGCAGGGTCTTGCCGGGGACCAGCAGGCCGCGCGCTTTGGCGTCGCGGACCATGGCCGCGGCGGCGCGGTCCTTGACGCTGCCTCCGGGATTGGCCCATTCCGCCTTGCCCAGCACGGTTACACCTCGGAGACCGCGGACCACCTGATCCAGGCGAACGAGCGGCGTGGAGCCGATGCGTTGCGGAACCGACGAGCCGAGTTCGGTTTGTGGAGCTGTAGTTTTCATGACAAAATTGCAGGCCGCCGTCCCGGTGTGCGAGATTGGAGATGGGGAAGAATCCGCAAACCCTGCAGCGAATATTCTCGCAGATCAGGAACCGACGATGAGCAAAAAGACCCGCACTCCGAGTTTCGATCAGGTGCTGGATACACTGCGCGCCCACTTGTTTGATGTTGCGCCCTATGCCGGGGTCGCCGGGGGTGTGGTGGTAAGCAAGCACGGAGCGGGAGCGGTTCTGGTACCAAGCCCGCAGAAGGGTACGCCCTTAGCCTTTGCGGTACATCCGGGAGCGCTGGTAAAGGGCGAAGTGGCGCGACTGCTTGACCGAGGCTATCAGAAGTTTCTTAAGACTTCCCAATATGAATTGCCGGCATCGGCCAGTCAATTGCATGCGATTCATGAGTTCACCGAAGAGTTGAAGTTGCTGCTTGGCGATGTGAGCCTTTATAACGAGTCGCTGGGCACCACCAGCGACGTGTATGAGTATGACCGTCTAAAAGGCCGGGAGGCCGTGACCTCCGCGCCCGCGCGCCCTTGGGAACTGGGCGGGGGGCACTGAGCGCGACCCGCGCCGAGGCGGGGAGTGCCATGAGCCTGGAAGACAACGTCGAAAGACCATCAAGACTAAATTCGAAGCGCCGGGCGCATCCGCGCTATGTGGTGGACGAACTCGCCTCAATGCTGCTGGTCCATCAAAGCACGACGGTGTTGGGCCGAATCACGGAACTGAGCCTGGGAGGGTGCCGAATACGCACCGCTGAGCGCTTTCTGGCCGGAGCGCTGGTGCGAGTCGAGGTGGCGTTTGGGATGCTGGGTGTCGCCTTCCGGCTTTCCGGCGTGACCCAGTGGACGGACGGCAAGCATCGGGTGGGTATTCGCTTCCTTGACCTGAGCGCCCGAAAGCGTGAACAACTGCTGGAACTGGTGGAAGAGCTGGAAAAGCTGCGCAACAAGGCGCACTCCGCGCCGGTACCGTGTCTTGCGCAGTTGCCGGAACAAGGCAGCGAATCCGCAGTGCACGTGGACTTGAACCGCTAGACCATTTCCTCTTCGCCGGTATAGGTATGGTCTGGTGCGCGGACTATGCGCATCAGTTCTCCGTGATCGAGCCAATTGAGCAGACACGTAGAGCAGTCGTCAATCACCACGTTGCCCGGGCCAGCGTAGAAATGGGTGTCCATGGGCTGGTGGCATTGAGGACAGGCAATCCGGCGGCGTAGTTGGTTGGGATCGGGGGCTGGAGGAACCAGCGAGCCCGGCGATCCGGCGCGCAACTCCTCCACCAGAGGCATAAACGCGTCCATAGGAATGAGCATGCCGCGGCAGTGGGTACAGTAGCGAATTCTTATCTTGGCCAGTGCAGCGAGGGCCAGGGGAGCAGCACAGATGGGACAGTTCTGGTCCGACTCCGCCTGCAGCACACTTACGCCCTCAGCATCCTTTTCCGGGAAGAAAATGCTGCGGCAATACTCGCAGGTAAAGCAATCCTTGTCGGCTTCAAGGCGCATTTGCGCGCCACATGATGGGCAGTTCATTGGGCTTTCCCACAATCCGGGCAAAACTTTGCGCCGCCCGGAATCTGCTTTCCGCATTCGATACAGAACTTTGCGCCGGCAGCGGCGGGCGTAGCGGGCGCACCGGATTGTCTTACGCTTTCCGGCCTGAAGTTTTCCACGATGGTCTGGCCCATGGCCACTCCGGCGCCTAATCCAACTCCCAAGCCCGCTGCTCCGCCGGTATTGGCCGCAGCGACGGGCAAGGCCTGTGCAGTTTCGAACTGTGTGTACCGGCCCAGGTCTCCGGCCATGCTGACGCCGATGCGCTGGTCCATCACTTTTTGGAGTTCGTCGGGCAGGGAGATACTTTCCACTACGAAGTGGGCCAGATCGAGCCCCAGGGCAGCGAAAGCGGGCTTCATCTGGTCAGCGATCTTTTGCCCCAGGGCGGCCTGGTTGGCGGACATATCCAGGAAGGACACCGCACTGTTGGCAAAAATGTCAGTCATGCGCGCCACAATGGTTTCGCGCAACTGTCCTTCCAAGTCGGAGACATAATAAGTTTCGCGAGTTCCACTGATCTGGAGGAAGAAGGTCCGCGGGTCAGAGATGCGATAAGAATAGATGCCGTAGCCGCGCAGGCGCACCGCGCCGAACTCCTTGTCACGAATGGTAATGGGAGTCGCCGTGCCCCACTTTTGATCGATCTGCAGGCGGGTTGAGAAAAAGTAGACGTCCGACTTGAAGGGTGACTCGAATTCCTTATCCCAGTTTTTGAGATCGGTAAGCAGGGGCAGGTTGCGGGTGATAAGAGTGTGCAGGCCGGGGCCAAAGATGTCGGCGATCTTACCTTCATTGACAAAAGCGGCCATTTGCGACTCGCGCACAGTGAGCTGTCCGCCGTTCTGGATCTCCATATCGAGCATGGGATAGCGGTAGGCGAGCAACCCGTCTTCCGCCTCGTTCCACTGAATGACGTCAATAAACTGCTTGCCTAAGAACTGCTTGAGAGTCACGCGAGCCTCCTGCGCTCCCAATCTACCATGCGGTGCAACGCGCGCTCGTAAAAAGTTGAAGTAGGGACGGTTACCAGGCGAGCAGAGCAGTGCCATTCTGCGCGCTGTCAGTGGAGACAGATACTGCGGCACTGCTCAAGAACTCCTCACTTTCCTGTCGAACTTGCCAAAAACGACCCTCAAAAGCGACGAAAGAGGGCATTTTTCAGGGGTTTCTGTTTACCATTAAGATAACGGGGTAGTTCGCAGGTACGATCATTATATTGCTGATTCAAGATAGCTTACCTCCTCGGACGAGCCAAATGTGCTCCCGGAAATCGCCCCTTTCAGGGGGGAGGGGGGTGGGGGTCGCCTTGGGGTATAAACCGGGCGCATGTCTGACAGGTGGAATTGAAATGGCTGCCATACCTAGATTGTGCGCCCGTGGGGCATAATTCTCGGCAAAAGCTTACCGTACACAACAACCGGGTCGACAGCATGAAGCCTCCGGCTTGGTGGCGCGAATGAAGGCGCTGTGGAACTTGGCCTCCACTTGCGAGGCGATCGCATCGACATCAACTCCAGCCTGACTCAGGAATTGGCGGGCGTCTTCGATGTTGTAGGTCCGCGTCGGTTCCATGGTCACTGCACTAAATCCGGCGGCGGCCAATTTAGATCGATAGTCCTGTTCCTCGAGCGCCCCGGCAATACAACCTACCCACAGCAACATGCTCTGCCGCACCGATTCAGGAACGCTGCCACGCACTACCACGTCTGACACGGCCAACCGGCCACCGGGTTTGAGAACCCGAAAGGTCTCGCGCAGAACGCGATCCTTGTCCGCAGAAAGATTGATGACGCAGTTTGAAATCACCACGTCCACGGAGTTGTCCGGCAGCGGAATGTTTTCAATTTCACCTTTGAGAAATTCGACGTTTTCAAGGCCTGCCTGGCGCTGGTTTTCGCGGGCGAGGGCCAGCATTTCGTCGGTCATATCGAGCCCGTAGGCTTTGCCGGAGGGACCGACACGACGAGCCGAGAGCAGCACGTCGATGCCTCCGCCGGAACCGAGATCGAGCACCATTTCACCCGGCTTCAGCTCGATGAGCGCAGTGGGATTGCCACAGCCCAGAGATGCCAGAACGGCCTTCTCGGGAATCAGCCCCTTCTCGTCGGCACTGTAGAGGTTCGTGGTGATGGGGTCGCAGCAGCGGAGGCCCGGATCACAGCAGGCTTGCACACTGCCGGTCTGCGCCACGGCGCGGGCGGCGCTGCCGTACTTCTGCCTGACTTCGTCCTGAACTTGAGCGGTAGTTTCCATGAGTTCCCTTTTTCGTATATGCCAAAGCGAATATATTCTCCTAATCTCATATCTGTCAAGGCGCATATTTCGAAGCGCGGGACGCGGCGCCGGATCCTTTGACTGGGTTGCCTCTTTTTGTGGCGCGCCTGCTCACCCTAGCCGCGACAAAACTGAAGAATCAAATTCCGCCGCAAGGATGGGGCACGCTCGCCTCTCGACAGGATCAAGCCGCCGGAAACTTAGTTGGGCGCGCCATCGGTTTCGGCGGCGACAAATGTGCACTCAGGGCACTGACAACTGCGGCGCAGATAGTCCCAGGAGTAGATGCCGCCGGAATGGCCATCGAGCCAGTTGAACTGGAGAGCATAACGGCCCACGGCATGGGCAGTGGCCGGTTTGGCGGGCGCGGTGTACATGGGCAGGACGGCAGCCGGCTTGGCCTTGGGTTGACCGGGCTTGCGGCCGTCAACCTTGCGCTCCTCAACACAAGTGGCGCAGGGGCAGGCGTCGCGCAGCCAAGCGAAGCTCCAGGCACTGCGGTGACCGTCGACCCAATCGATCTCCAGGCCTTTGCCCTCAGTAAGCAGGACCCTCACCTTCTGCGGAGTGACGGCGATGCGGGGCAAGGGGCGGTTGGCCTCGTTCTCGCGCGCTTCCTCGTCCTTGCGGACGTAGCGAATGCCTTCGTGGCTCATGACTCTATTTTAGCTGTCAGCTAACAGCTCACAGTTCACAGTTCACAGCAGGGAGGAGACAGCCGACGGCTGATCGTTAGATCCCGGTTGCCGATCGCGGAGAAATGCGAATTGATTCTGGTTCCCTGCCCTCACGAAGTTTTCCAGAAGAACCATGCCGCCATGGAAAGGCCGATAAAGACCACCAGGCCGCGCAATACAGGCTGCGGGACGCGGCGGGAAAGGCTGGCGGAGGTATAGCCTCCGACGGCGCAGGTGAGCATAGCCAACAGGCAATAGCGCCAGACCACCTGACCGTTGAAAACAAAGAGCACAAAGGCGATGCCATTGGCGAGGGTGGTAGAAACCACCTTGAGAGCGTTGATTTCGTTGAGGTCCTGAAAGCCGAAGAGAGACAGCAGCGTGATGAGGAGAAAGCCTGCTCCGGCACCGAAGTAGCCAATATAGAAACAGACAACAACGGTGGCGAGGAACACGGGAAGGCGGCGTGGCGGACGAGCCTGAGTAGCGACGCCGTGGCGACGGGCGAGGCTGACGCGCTGAATCCAGCGAGAAACAGGACCGCTCAAAGCGAAGATAAGGGCGGCGATGAGGAGCAGCCACGGCACCAGGTGCAGAAAAGTCATCTGCGGCGTATTGAGCAGTACCAGGGCACCGGCCGTTCCGCCTATCAGTCCTGCAAGCCCCATAGGCAGTGCAAGGCGAAGATTCCTGCGGATGTCGTGCCGGTAAGCTGCAACGGAGGTCAACTGGCCCGGCCAAAGAGCCACGGTATTTGTGGCGTTGGCCTGGATAGGCAAGATCTTCATGTTCAACATGGCGGGAAAAAGCAGGAAAGAGCCGCCCCCGGCCACAGCATTGAGCAAACCGCCTAAGAAAGCTGCCACGGTAAGCCAAATCCAGTGCCAATCGATTGACGCGACGCTGAACCAGGGACTGTTGGATGGATCGATCATGCGCTTTCGATTGTACCGGCGCAGGTGGTCGAGCCTGCCCAGATGTTGCAGGTTAGCCCTTCAGATACCCAGAAAAATAGCGCTATCGTCCACAGAAACAACCGGGTATGCTCTTGACATGTCTCGGCTTTCCCTTCGCTTTCCGCTTCTTGCGGGGTTGGTTTTTTGTGCTTTGATTGGCTCCACGTCACCCTGCAGGGCGCAGGCTGCAGCCCCCGTGCTTCAAGTGGACGGGCTAGGTAAAGGAACCGCGCCTCTCGACGGTCCGTGGCAGTTCCACGTAGGCGACAACCCGGCGTGGGCCCTGGCACAGACCAACGACGCCACCGGAAACGACGATTGGGAGCAGATCAGCCCTGACAAAACCTGGGGCGCCCAGGGTCATCCCGCCTATACCGGCTTTGCGTGGTACCGGAAACACATCCATCTGGCCCCCGCGATTGGCGCTGACCGGGACTTCGCCCTGCTGATCCGGCACGTCGATGACGCATACGAAATCTATTGGAACGGCGTGCTCGTGGGACATAACGGCACACTGCCCCCGCATCCCTTTTTTTACTTCTCTGAGCCCGCACAGACCTTTGGCCTGGGACCGGTGCGCGACGGGGTGTTGGCCCTGCGGGTTTGGAAAGGCCCCCTCAACTCATTCGACTCCGACCAGTTGGGTGGACTCAACGCCGCACCCGTGGTTGGTGGTCCCGGCGCAATCGGGTCCCTCAAAGACCAGCTTGATTACATGTGGCTGCGCAGCCGGCAATATTACTTCGGACTGCAGGCGCTGTATGGGCTGGTGATGTTGCTGAGTCTGCTGGCCTGGTTGCGCAACCGTGCCCAGCGGGTCCTGCTGTGGATGGCGATCTTCTCGTTTGCTCCCCTGGCGGCGCTGGTCCTCACCGGGCTGCGGCTTCCCTGGTCCTATGACTTTGCCCTTGGCTGGTTGCAGCCGGTGCTGAGTATCCAGGACATTGGACTATGGTTCCTGCTGCTGTATCTCCTCGACCTACATGAAAACAACCGCCTGGCGCACTTTACGCGCACGCTGGCGATTGTGAGCATCATTTCCACTTCACTGGACGGAGCCCTTTCAGCGTGCGACTGGAGCAACCCCTTGTTTGCGCCCTGGGTGCAGTTGGCCGACGCTGCCCTGACTGTTGTGTTCACTCTGGCCGAGGCGTTTCCGCTGGTGCTCGTCGCTCTGGCCCTGCGCAAGCGCCTGGACCCGGCGCGCTGGCTGGTGGCCATCACTGCCGTCATCGCGGAGATGATTTCCGTGGTCCGGATCGCGGTGCAACAAGGCAGCCGTTATACCCACTGGACCCTGGGGGCAAAGATCGGCGCACCGATCTTTACCATCAACGGAAACGTCTTCACCGCACAGACCATCGCCAACACATTGCTGCTGCTGGCGATCATCTATGCGGTTTACCGCTATTTGCAGGAGTCGAGCCGGCGGCAAAGCACGCTGGAAGAGGAGTTCAAGAGCGCTCGCGAACTGCAGCAGGTACTCATCCCGGAAAACCTCCCGGCACTGCCCGGCTTTGCCATGACCAGCGCTTACAAGCCGGCCCAGGAAGTGGGAGGAGACTTCTTCCAGATCATTCCTCTCGAAGGCGAGTTCGCCGGCTCCACGCTCATCCTGTTGGGCGACGTAAGCGGCAAGGGACTGAGAGCCGCGATGGCAGTATCGCTGATCGTGGGAGCGGTACGTACACTGGCCAGATTTGCGCCCAGCCCGGCAGAGGTCCTTGCGGAGTTGAACCAGCGGCTGTTTGGGCGGCTGCAAGGTGGTTTTGCCACTTGCCTGGCACTGCGAGTGAGCGTGGACGGTAGCTGCGTAATAGCCAGCGCCGGCCATCCGGCACCCTTCCTGAACAAGCAGGAAGTAAAACTGCCGGGGGCGCTGCCACTGGGCATCATGCCCGGAGCCAGCTATGAGGAGACGGCAATCGCGCTTCGCGAAGGCGACCACTTCGCCCTTTATACCGATGGGTTGCTGGAAGCCCGGAGCGCCAACGGCGAGATCTTCAGCTTCGAACGCCTGGACGCTTTGTTCGCCACCCAACCCGACGCAGCCAAGGCCAGCGCGACCGCCGTGGATTTCGGCCAGGACGACGACATTACTGTACTCACATTGACCCGGCTGGGCAGCGGCCAGCAATCCACCTCAAAGCTCTCCGCGCCACATCTGGCGCAGGCCTGAGGACGAGCTTCGAGGTCGCGCTCCAACTCGCTGACGACTCCGCGCCGGTGAAGACAGCCGGTCCATCGCCACGGGCAGCGGCAGCATACATGTTCTGAATGCACTGCAGATTGGATGGGGTCATAGGCAAGCCTTTCGAAGCATGTAAACCGTATATGGCAAAAGGCTTGCCGGTCAAACTAATTTGCGCACGAACTGGTTCGATTGAGGGACTGGAAGAAGGGAGAGCGACCGTTTACAGAGCTAATGCGCGGTCGAATGGGTGCAAGTTCTGATTTAACTTATTGAAAATAGATGGGTAATGAGATTTTCAATATATGAGCGTATATAGCTCATATTTTATGAATCGTTTGTGCTATAGTTTTATCAGATTGATTGAGTGGCCGGGACTCACCCTCCCGCCCCATCATCACGAATCCATCTGGAGGAAAACATTATGGCAATCACTCGTTGGGACCCGTTCCGGGAAGTCGTAGCGCTGCAGAGCCGCATGAACTCTCTTTTTCGCGATCTGAACGACAGCGAGAACCCGTTGACGACTGCGAGCTTTGTGCCTGCAGTCGACATCTATGAAGATACTGAGAAGGTTGTGTTGAAGCTGGAAGTGCCGGGCATCGAAGAGAAGGACCTGGATGTTCGCGTTGAGAATCACACCCTGACCGTGAAAGGTGAGCGCAAGTTTGAGAAAGAGGAGAAGGAAGAGAACTTCCATCGCATCGAACGACGCTATGGCAGTTTCTATCGCGCCTTCACACTGCCTTCGACCGTGGACACGGAGAACGTCGGGGCCAGCTACAATGCAGGCGTGCTCAAGCTGGAGTTGAAGAAGAAGCCGGAAGCTCAGCCCAAGCAGATCAAGATCAACGTGGCGGCTTAAGAGCAGCTCTCAGTGATCAGTTGTCAGTGGTCAGTCTTTCGTCGCAGGGAGAGCGCATGGGCGTTCAAGGTGCGTCATAGAGGCATTGTGACTCGCTTGGAACGCGCTGAATCTCAAATAGCTTTGTCCGCGCACGAGATACTGGTGACTGACAACTGATTTTTTTGGAATGACATCCGATAATTGAAGACCGACAACTGGGGTTGACATGGCAATTCGTTGGGAAAAACTGACCGTAAAGTCGCAACAGGCGATGCAGCAGGCGCAGGAACGGGCTGCGGAACTGGGCAACCCGGAGATCCAGCCCGTACACCTGCTGTTGGCGCTGATTGAGGACCGCGAAGGCGTAATCCCCTCGGTGTTGGACAAGATCGGTGTGCCCACCGAACGGCTGGAGAGCGACCTGCATCAGGTCGAGGAGAAACTGCCTCGAGTGGCGGGCGCGGCGACGCAGCCCAGCGCGAGCCAAATGCTGACCAAGCTGATGGACCAGGCGTTTCGCGAGGCGGCGAATTTCAAAGACGAGTACGTTTCGACTGAGCATCTGCTGCTGGGCGCGGCGCACCTGAAGGGCGACCCGGCACGGGACGCGCTTGTGGCGCTGGGCGCAACCCACGACGCAATTCTGCAAGCGCTGACGGCGGTGCGCGGTTCCCAGAGGGTGACGGACCAGAACCCCGAAGGCAAATTCCAGGCCCTTGAAAAATATGCCAAGGACCTGACGGACCTAGCGCGGCGAGGCAAGCTGGACCCGGTGATCGGGCGCGACGAGGAGATTCGGCGCGTGATCCAGGTGCTGAGCCGCCGCACCAAGAACAACCCTGTACTGATCGGCGAGCCCGGAGTGGGCAAGACGGCCATAGTCGAAGGGCTTGCGCGGCGCATTGTTTCAGGCGACGTGCCGGAGAGCCTGCGCGACAAGCGGGTCATCTCACTGGACCTGGGCTCAATGCTGGCGGGGGCCAAGTATCGCGGCGAGTTTGAGGACCGCCTGAAGGCAGTGCTGAAGGAAATCGAAGAATCGAATGGAGAGATTGTTCTGTTCATCGACGAGTTGCACACGCTGGTGGGGGCGGGCGCGGCGGAGGGCGCCATCGACGCCAGTAACATGCTCAAACCGGCACTGGCGCGAGGTGAACTGCGGGCCATCGGCGCAACCACGCTGAATGAGTACCGCAAATACATCGAGAAAGACGCGGCGCTGGAGCGTCGTTTCCAGATTGTCTACGTGGGCGAACCGAACGTGGAGGATACGATCGCCATTCTGCGCGGCCTCAAGGATCGCTATGAGGCGCACCATAATGTGCGCATCAAAGACGCGGCGATCGTGGCCGCGGCGACGCTGTCGCACCGCTACATCAGCGACCGCTTTCTGCCCGACAAGGCAATCGACCTGGTGGATGAGGCTGCGGCTTCGCTGGCTATTCAAATTGGCTCGGTGCCGACGGAGATTGACCAGTTGGAGCGGGAAGCAACCTCGCTCGAGATCGAGCGCGCCGCATTGAAGCGTGAGACGGACTCCAACAGCCGCGAGCGAATGGAAGCCGTGGAACGCGAAGTGGCCACGCTGCGAGAGCAAATCACGGCACTGCGTGCGCGCTGGACGAGGGAGCGGGAGGCCATCAACCGCATCAGCGAATTGAAGAAGCGAATCGAAGCGCTGCGTTTCGAGGCCGAGGAGCAGACACGCAAGGGCCAACTCGACCGGGCCGCGCAAATCCAGTATGGCGAACTGCCCAAGTTGGAGGCGGAGCTCAAGAAGCTGAACGCGGTGCAGGACGGGAACTCGGGCGTTGCGCGGATGCTCAAAGAGGAAGTGGACGAAGAAGACATCGCCAAAATCGTGAGCAAGTGGACGGGGATTCCCGTGGCGCGCATGCTCGAAGGCGAAGTGAAGAAACTGGTAGAGATGGAGCAGCGCCTGCGCGAACGGGTCATCGGCCAGGATGCGGCGCTGACTGTTGTGGCTAATGCGATTCGACGCTCGCGTGCTGGACTGAGTGATCCACGTCGGCCGATTGGATCGTTTATTTTCCTGGGGCCGACGGGTGTGGGAAAGACCGAGACGGCGCGCGCGCTGGCTGAGTTCCTTTTTGACGATGAGCAAGCCATGGTGCGCATCGACATGAGCGAGTACATGGAGAAGCACGCTGTGGCGCGGCTGATCGGGGCGCCGCCGGGCTACGTCGGTTATGACGAAGGCGGCCAACTGACTGAGTCTGTGCGACGCAGACCGTACGCGGTGATCTTGTTCGACGAGATCGAGAAAGCGCACCCGGATGTGTTCAACATCCTGCTGCAGATCATGGACGACGGGCGGCTGACCGACGCCAAGGGTCGGACGGTGAGCTTCAAGAACACTGTGCTCATCATGACGTCGAACCTGGGGGCGGCGCTGCTGAGCGGCGATGTGGCCAAGACAGAGCACGACTTTGACATGGCGCGCGAGAGCGTGATGCGGGTGCTGCGCGAGCACTTTAGGCCGGAGTTTTTGAACCGGGTGGACGACATGGTCATCTTCCATCCGCTGGGCCATGCGCAACTGGCACAGATTCTGGAACTGAGACTGAACGAGGTGCGCAAGCTGCTGGAGGAACGGCAGATTTCTCTGGAGCTGACCGAACCTGCGCGGCAATTGATTCTGGCTGCGGGCACGGATGCGGCATACGGGGCGCGGCCCATGAAACGAGCACTGCAGCGCATGGTGCAGGACCCGCTGGCCATGAAGATTCTGGACGGCGAGGTGCTGCACGGCTCGCATGTGCGCATCGACGTGGACCGCAAGTCAAACCAGTTGCGGTTCGAGCCGATGGGGCGGGAAGCGATGGCGTAACCGCCTGCGGTGGGGCAGACCGGAAAGTGCAGTTTCGGCGGGGTGGGAAAGGAGTGTATCTTTCCCACCCAGATTGCTGCTACGGCACGCGGTCAGAAGCCTGGTTGAGCCTCAGAAAACAGCGCTTGCCACCTGCTCTCAAGCAAAGCTAGACTTGGCGCCATGAAGTTGACGACGCTTCCCGCTTTCAAACTCCTCGCCGCCATTTCGTTTGTCCTGCCGGCCCTGCTTCCCCTCCATGCGCAGGACTGGGCCAAAACCCGTCTGGAAGCCTCGCCGCGCCACCATGAATATGTCCCGCTCAAGCACGGGAGCCGCACGATTCAGGCCTTCGTCGTTTACCCGGAGATCAAGACAAAGGCTCCGGTGGTGATTCTCATTCACGAAATTTTTGGGCTCAGCGACTGGGCCAAAGAGATGGCTGACGAGTTGGCCGCGCAGGGCTTCATCGTGATTGCTCCCGACCTGCTCACCGGCTTCGGCCCAAACGGCGGCGGTTCCAGCGAGTTTCCGAACCAGGATGCAACCGTCAAAGCCGTCTCCGGCCTGGACCCGGAGGTGGTGAATGCCGATCTGGACGCAGCCGCCGACTATGGCAAACACCTGCCTGCCGGCGATGGAAAGATTGCGGTCGTCGGCTTCTGTTGGGGTGGTGGCAAGTCTTTTGCCTTGGCAGCCCACCGCAAGGACCTGTCGGCCGCGTTCGTCTTCTACGGTCCAGGACCCGCAGATGTTTCGACCATCACTGCTCCCGTATACGGCTTCTACGCGGGTAACGACGCGCGCATTGGAGCGACCGTTCCCGATACAGTCGCCGCCATGAAGGCTGCGGGCAAGAAATACGAACCCGTGACCTACGAGGGCGCCGGCCACGGCTTCATGCGCGCCGGCGAGGACCCAGGCAACACGGTGGCAGGCAACAAGACAGCTCGCGAACAAGGCTTTGCGCGCCTGGTAAAACTGCTGCACGAAATGGACAGTGCAAAGATGACCGGCAAGGGCCCAGAGAAGCGCATCACATCCGGCAAGGCAGGAGTGCAGACATTCTCCTGCCACGACTCCGGCAACGCTACGGCAACGGCATCCATGTAGCTACCGGCCATCCACAGTTAGAGCGGGCACATCCCGATGCCAACCTACTGACCGAGCGCACCTTCAATTGCTGCGGTTACCTGGGGCGAATCCGGCGTCACAGCGGGCTCAAAGCGCGCTACCGGCTTGCCCTTGCGATCAAAGAGGAACTTGGTGAAATTCCACTTGATGTCGCCACCGATCTGCGGATTCACCGACTTATCGGTCAGAAACGCGTAGAGTGGCGTCTGGTCCTCCCCAAGCACCGACACTTTGGACATCATCGGGAATGTGACATTGTATTTGGTGCTGCAGAACTTCTTGATCTCTTCATTGGTGCCCGGCTCCTGAGAAGCAAAGTTGTTGGCCGGGATGCCGACGATGACCAGTCCACGATCCTTGTACTTCTCGTAGAGCGCTTCCAGGCCCGCGTACTGCGGCGTGAAACCGCATTTGCTGGCCACGTTCACCAACAATACGACCTTTCCTTTGTAGCTCTTCAGGCTAACCTGCTGCCCGTCGATCGACCTCATCGTAAAGTCGTACACACTCTTCGCCTGTGCTGCCAGACTGCCGCAGACAAGACACAACACCATGATCAAGCTCAGTTTGCGCATCGGGACCTCCCCAGAAGAATTTACGCCTACCGACGTGACAAGAGCATGTGAAATTACGATTTCAGGAAACATTGATTGATGGTCGCGGCACATGTACAGAGCACATGTGCGCATCGACATAGACCGCAAATCGAGCCTGTTGCGGGTTGAGCCAATGTACGACGGGCGATGGCGTGCGGGCTGGCACGAAAATGGCCGGTGCTTTGGCTCCGGCCATTCTTTCAAGAGTTGCAAGCATCTCATCTACGAGGCTTGGGATTTTCGCGCGGACTCCGCGTTGTGCAGGGCCTCATGAATAATCATTTTCAGATAGGTCTGGTAGCGTAAACCTCGATTTGCAGCCTGGATACGCGCTCTGGCAATGTCCTCGGGATCGAGGCGAATAGTGGTAGACGGTAGGGGCTGAGCCGGCTTAATTCCGCGTTCTGCTAGCAGACGCGCAACTCCGCCGCGACCTAGACGGCCTTCCTTCGCCGCTTTGAGAAACTCGTCTGATACCTTGTTCCGGTTGTCATACCACCATTTGGCCTCTTCGGCCTCGGTCGAAAACTTAGGAACCTTCAAGTTCATCATGTTGCCCTGCCTTTGTCTCCAGGTAAAGCAGTTTGTCCTGCCTCGATGCATCGTATGCAGTCACGACCCGGATCCTCTCGCCACGCAGAGTGATCACAACCTGCAGGATGCGTCCGCGGGCAGTTTCGCCCAAAAACAACCAGCGTTCTTCATCACCTTCATCCGCTTGAAAACCCAATTCAAGCGGGTCACCTAGAAGAACCTCTTCGACCTCCTCTGGCGCTACGTTGTGCTCGGCAATATGCCCAAGATTCGCAGAATCCCAATCAAACAGTTCGGTAGACATCGCTTGTCTCGTCTCCTCGTGCATTGCTCTAGACGGTCCATACGAGTGTCTCCCGGAACACTCAGACGCTAACTCATGGACAATTGTAGCTACGTTGCAGCTATTTCGCAACTACTGACGTAGTTCCACCAGCGTTGCTCCCTGCCCGCCTTCGTTCTGCGGGGCTTCGGCAAGGGTGGCTACGTGGGGGTGGCCTTTAAGGAACTCGCGGACACCGCGGCGGAGGATGCCAGCGCCGTGGCCGTGAATGATGCGGACACGGGGCAGGCCGGCAAGGAAGGCGCGGTCAAGGTACTTTTCCAGTTCCTCGGTCGCTTCGTCCACAGTGCGGCCGATGAGGTTGATTTCCATGCGCATGTCATCGGTGTTGGCGCTGGTGACGGTGACGTGGACATTCTTTTGCTTGCGGGCCGCGCCAAGCGGGTCAGCCCGTTCGCCAGAAAGTTCAGTCGATGAGCCTACCGCACGCACAACCTCCGCGATGTCGTCGCGTTTGACGCGCATCTTGATGGGGCCAAGGGCGACTTCGAAGAGATCCTTCTCCACTTCGCGCTGCACGGTGGCAATCTTGTTCATCGACTTGAGGCGGACCTGATCACCGGCGGAGACGTGCTTTACGACATGTGGCTGGGCGTTGGAATCGCCCTGGTCGGCGCCGGTGCGGTGAGCGACGATGGTCTGATTGAAACTCTCCTGGAACTCACGGCGCAGGCGCTGGATGCGGCGTTCAGCCTCCTTGGAGAGCTTTTGCTGCGCGGCACGATCCTCGATGGCGCGGACCGTCTCGCGCATCTGGAACTCGAAATCCTTGAGCAGCGAGGCGAGTTTGGTTTCCAATTCGCGGGTGCGGTTGCGCAGGTCCACATCGCCTTCGCGGGCGAGTCTCTTCTTTTCCTGGTTTAGTTCGTACTGCTCTTGACGCGTTGCCTTGCGGTCCTCTTCGAGTTGCGTGAGTTCGTTATGGAGGCGGTCGAGGAAGCGGGCGATATCGACCTGCTGCGAACCGAGGCGCTGGCGGGCGGCGGCGATGATGCCGGCGTTGAGGCCGAGACGTTCGGCGGTTTGGATGCCGGCCGATGCGCCGGGAACACCGAGGCGCAGTTGATAGTTGGGAACAAGAGTGATCTCATCCACACCGGCAGCGGCGTTCAACACCCCGGGGGTATTGGCGGCGTACACCTTGAGCGAGGTGTGATGGGTAGAGATGAGGGACCAGGCACCAGAGGCGAGAAAGTGCGCTGCAACTGCGACGGCCAGCGCCGAGCCCTCTTCAGGATCGGTAGCCGAGCCCAACTCGTCGAGCAGCACAAAAGCGTGGGTGTCCGCGAGGCGGGAAAGACGGTCAAGGTTGAGGATGTGCGCGGAAAAAGTGGAAAGCTCCGCTTCAATGGACTGGGCGTCGCCGATGTCGGCCAAGAACGCGGTGAAGACGGGGAAACCGGCCGCCGCGGCGGGCACAGGCAAACCGGCTTGGGCCATCATCGCCAACAGGGCGGCGGTTTTGAGTGTGACAGTTTTGCCGCCGGTGTTGGGGCCGCTGATGATGAGTTGGCGCGTGTCGGCGGCAAGTTCCAGGCTAAGCGGAACTACATGGCCGCCCGTGGTGCGCAGATGCTTTTCGAGCAGCGGATGGCGCGCGGCGTCGAGGCGCAACTGATCGGGGGTGATGGACGGGGCGACGCAATCGTAATCGCGGGCAAAACGAGCACGGGCCTGCAGGCTATCGACTAGGGCCAGAACTCGCGCACCTTCAACAAGTGCATGGGCGTATCCGCCGACCTGGCGGGTGAGAGCCACAAAGATGCGATGAATCTCGGCCTGCTCTTCTTCGATAAGGCGGACCAACTCGTTGTTCTGTTCGATAGTTTCAAGAGGCTCGACGTAGACCGTTTGTCCTGAGGAACTGGCGCCATGGACTACGCCGGAGACGCGCCGCTTGAGTTCGCTGCGGACGGGGATGACGAAGCGATCTCCGCGGATGGTGATGAGGTCTTCCTGAGTGGCGCCGTCGCTGGAGAGCTTGCGGAGGGCGGCGCGCAGGCTTTCTTCGATGAGGCGCTGCTGACGCTCCTGATCGCGGCGGATACGGCCCAATTCGGGAGAGGCATCGTCGGCGAGCGAGCCGTCGGGCTGAATCTTGCGTTCGATGGACTCGGCGAGGGGACGAAGACTCCCCCACCCCAACGACGAAGACCTGTCGTTGGGGGCCCCGGACCACCCCAACGACGAAGACCTGTCGTTGGGGGCCCCGGATTGTTCATACGAGAGCGAGGAGAGTCCGGGCAGTCTGCCCACCAGGCGCGCCGGGGGGGATTGGAGCAACGCCTGCCAGGAGGCTACATCGTTGGCCAGGCGGGCGACGGCCTGGAGTTCGGCGGCTTCGAGGGCAGCACCGGGAATCTGCGCCTTGGCGACATGCTGGGTAGGGTCGAAGAGGCCGCCAAGAGGGATGGAAATCTGCTCCTCAAGCAGAAGACGGACCTCGCTGGTGAGCTGGTGCTGGCGGACGATCCACTGCTCATCAATGGAAGGACGGAGGGAAAGAATGGCGGCCCGGCCTACGGGGGACGCGGCAAACCCAGCGACCAGCACGAGGAGCGGCTCCCACTCGAGGGCCGCGAAATCGGCGTGCGCAACAGGCGACGGGATGGGATCGAGCAGAGGCATGGCCAGGAACTATCTTAGCGTTTCGAGAGGAACTGGGCCGTGACGGGCACCTGGCTGGCAGGCTGCGGTGACTAGGATGACGCGGCCGGCGGAGCAGAGCCAGGGGTAGATCCTGTAGACGCGGGCTTGGCGGCAGATTCCGTGGTGGCTGGTTTGGCAGCAGATTCCGAGGCTGGTTTGGCGTCGGTACCCGACGAAGATGCAGCGTCGGAAGAACTATTATCTGTTGTACTCGCGTTCTTGGCGGCGTAGTCGTTTACATACCAGCCTGCGCCCTTGAAACGAAGTGCGGGCGCGGTGAGCGGACGCTCAAGAACACCGTGACATTTGGGACACACCTTCTCCGGCTCGGCTGAGAAGTGCTGGATCTTTTCAAAACGATGACCACACTGGGTACAGCGATAGGCATACAACGGCAAGGCTTTTCACCCCTTCGGCGAAAAATGTGCACTATGTCCATTGTACGTGCAGGGCGGCAATCCGATGCAAGACGCCGCCCTGCGACCCGCTGACCTATCGTGAACTGGACCTCATTGCACGGGGACAGACGCGGAATGATTCTCCCATGCCAGCGTGATTCTGCCCTTGCCGCCCATGTCGGCAATGGAGTATTTCAAGTTCTCGACCAGAGCCGGAGGTTTGCTCATCTTCATTTTGACTTTGCCAAGGTCCTGCGTCGGATCGTACGCGAGACCCCACTCGCCGGTCTTCTTGCTGACGATGAGCACCCAGTTATCGGGGTCGGAGATGTCGACGAAGAGCGTGTAGTCGCCCTTGGGCACCGCGAGATCACCGATCGTGATGTCGGCCTCGGTATGCAGAGCAGTGGCGGAATTGGCGCCCGCGCGCCATACGGGGTAGTGGGGATTGTGGCTGATGAGGCCATCTTTGGTGAAGATCTGCCCGGCGCGACCTTTGACACCCGGCGAGGAATAGCTGATTGAGATGGCTTTGCCGCCAATGGTTGCCGACACCTTGGCCGGCGGGCTGGCGGGTGGCTTTTGTTGGGCAAAGACAGCAGTGGCGACAAACAGAAGGCCCGTACAAACGATGAGACGCTTCATGGCGATGATTCTCCTCCGGCGAGGACCACAACGAAAGCAGGTCGGTCCCGACGCGACGATTGTCGCACCGCGCACCTCTCTTCGGGAAGCGCCGATGAGCCTGTTATGATGCGGCGCAAGGCATTGCATGCAGCAGAGACACGAACGAGTATCGGCTGGTGAAAGATTTCGCGCGGCGATGCGGGAAGAGAAGCCGCTTCAGGTGGCGGGCGCCATCAACGCTTACACTGCGCGGCTGGCGGAGGCAACAGGATTCCGGGCACTGTATCTCTCCGGAGGCGGGGTGGCTGCGAATTCGCTGGCCATGCCGGATCTGGGAATCAGCACCATGGAAGATGTGCTGACGGATGTGCGGCGGATTACCGACGCGACCGCCCTGCCGCTGCTGGTGGATATCGACACGGGGTGGGGCGGGGCGTTCAACATTGCGCGCACCATCCGCTCCATGATCAAAGCGGGCGCAGCGGCGGTGCACATCGAGGACCAGGTGAGCGCCAAGCGGTGTGGCCATCGGCCGGGCAAGGAGTTGGTGGCAGCCGAAGAGATGGTGGATCGCATCAAAGCTGCGGTGGACGCGCGCAGCGACGAGCATTTCGTGATCATGGCGCGGACCGATGCGCTGGCGAACGAGGGGCTGGATGCCGCCATCCGGAGAGCACAGGCATACGTGGCTGCAGGCGCGGACATGATCTTTGCGGAGGCGGTGACGGAAGCGACGATGTACACCGAATTCCGCAAAGCGGTAGGCGTGCCCATTCTGGCCAACATCACGGAGTTCGGCCGGACGCCGCTGTTCACGCGCGACGAACTGGCGGCAGCGGGCGTGGATATCATTCTCTATTGCTGCGCGGCCTACCGGGCGATGAATGCAGCGGCGCTGAAAGTGTATGAGACGATTCGCGCCGAGGGAACGCAGAAGAGCGTGGTGCCGCTGATGCAGACGCGCGCCGATCTCTACCGCTATCTGGACTATCACGCGTATGAGAAGAAGCTCGACGAACTGTTTGCGAAGGGCAAGGGAGAGAGCTAGGCATTCTCGAACAGCATTTCAGTGCTTGATATTCCCCGGAGGAAGTCGATGAGCAGTGAGGAGACCAGCCCGGCGCTGGCACACTTCAAACCCAAGAAGTCCGTGGCGCTGTCGGGTACGGCGGCAGGCAACACGGCGATCTGCACGGTGGGGCACAGCGGCAACGATCTGCACTATCGCGGATACGACATCAAGGACCTGGCCGCGCACTGCGAGTTTGAGGAAGTAGCCCACCTGCTGGTGCATGGCAAGCTGCCCAACGCGGCGGAACTGGCCACCTATAAAGCGCGCTTACAGAGCCTGCGCGGTCTGCCTGCTGAAGTGAAACGGGCGTTGGAACTGCTGCCGCGGACGACGCATCCGATGGACGTGCTGCGCACCGGGGTTTCGGTACTGGGCTGCGTGCGACCGGAGGGCGCAGATCACGACGACACGGGAGAGCGCGAGATTGCAGATGCGCTGCTGGCGTCGATGGCGTCGATGCTGCTCTACTGGCATCACTTCGCGCGCAACGGAAAACGGATTGATGTGGAGCCCGGCAACGAAACCATTGCGGAGCATTTTCTGCACCTGCTGCATGGAACGAGTCCCGGCGCGGAATGGGCGGCGGCAATGCAGGTGTCGCTGATCCTTTACGCGGAGCACGAGTTCAACGCATCGACGTTTACGGCGCGGGTAATTGCCGGAACCGGCTCGGATCTTTACTCGTGCATTGCGGGTGCAACTGGCGCGCTGAAGGGGCCGAAGCACGGCGGCGCCAACGAGGCAGCGCTGGAGATTCAGACACGCTACGCGACAGCCGATGAAGCAGAGGCCGATATCCGCAAACGCGTGGCCGAGCGCGAGGTGATTATCGGCTTCGGTCACCCGGTGTACACACTGAGCGACCCGCGCAGCGACATTGTGAAAGAGGTTGCGCGCGGACTGGCGGTGGACGGCGAAGGGCTGCGCCTGTTCTTGACCGCCGAACGCATTGAGAACGTGATGAAAGACGCCAAGCACATGTTTCCCAACCTTGACTGGTACAGTGCAGTGGCTTACCACCTAATGGGTATTCCCATTGACCTGTTTACGCCGCTCTTTGTGATGGCGCGAACCGCGGGGTGGTGTGCGCACGTGATCGAGCAGCGACGGGATGGCAAGATTATCCGGCCCTCGGCCAACTATACCGGCCCGGAGAATTTGAGGTTTGTTTCGCTCGAAGAACGGGGATAGTGCCTTCTCACCCATAGGTAGCGATTGAAGGAGAGAGTTTGTCGTCGCACATGAGTAATGATCGGCCGGCGCCAGACAAGGTCATCACCGACATTGCCGACTATGCGCTGAGCTACGAGATAAAAAGCGATCTGGCCTACAGCACGGCGCGCGCCTGCCTGATGGATACGCTGGGCTGCGGGCTGGAGGCATTAGAGTATCCGGCATGCACCAAACTGCTGGGGCCGATTGTGCCGGGCACGGTGGTTCCCCACGGAGCGCGAGTGCCGGGAACTGGCTATCAGCTTGATCCGGTGCAGGCGGCATTCAACATTGGCACCATGATTCGATGGCTGGACTTTAATGACACATGGCTGGCCGCAGAGTGGGGGCACCCTTCAGACAACCTGGGCGGAATCCTGGCCGCCGGTGACTGGCTTTCGCGCACGAGTGTTGCAGATGGCAGACCTCCTTTGGTCATGCGCGATGTCCTGACGGCGATGATCAAGGCCCACGAGATACAGGGATGCATCGCACTGGAGAACTCGTTCAACAAGGTGGGGCTGGATCACGTGGTGCTGGTGAAGGTGGCTTCGACCGCGGTGGTGAGCCAGTTGCTAGGCTTGAGCCGCGAGCAATCCATCGCCGCGCTGTCGCTGGCTTGGGTGGATGGGCAGAGCCTGCGCACCTATCGCCATGCACCCAACACCGGCAGCCGCAAGAGCTGGGCCGCAGGCGATGCGACGAGCAGGGCGGTGCGGCTGGCGCTGATGGCGCGGGCAGGCGAGATGGGTTATCCCTCGGCGCTGAGCGCCAAGACGTGGGGCTTCTATGACGTTTCGTTCCGAGGCCGCGAGTTCAAGTTTCAGCGGCCCTACGGCTCCTACGTTATGGAGAACGTGCTTTTCAAGATCAGTTATCCGGCCGAGTTTCACGCGCAAACGGCGGTGGAAGCAGCCATGACATTGCGGACGCGGCTGAGACAACTGGGCAAGACCGCAGCGCACATTCGCCGGATTACGCTGCGCACGCACGAGGCTTGTCTGCGCATCATCGACAAGAAAGGACCGCTTGAGAACCCCGCGGACCGCGACCATTGCGTGCAGTACATGATCGCGATTCCGCTGCTCTTTGGAAGGCTGACGGCGCCCGACTACGAAAACGATGTGGCCACGGACCCGCGCATCGACGCCCTGCGCGCCAAGGTGGAGTGTGTGGAGGAGCCTGCTTACAGCGCCGATTACCATGACCCTCTGAAGCGATCGATTGCGAACGCGTTGCGCGTGGAGCTGAACGACGGAACCGCGATGGAGGAGACTGTGGAATACCCCATTGGACATCGCCGCCGCCGCGGAGAAGGCATGCCGCTGCTGCTGGAGAAGTTCAAAGTGAACCTGGGCAGACGCTTTGGGGAAGAACAGCGAAGGCGGATTCTTGAGGTTTCTTTGGACCCTGCGCAACTGGATGCCATGCCCGTGAACGAATACGTGGACTTGTACGTGACGCCCGATCCTGCTTGAAGGAACTGCAATCGGCCCGGTCCCTGGACTGGCTGAAGAACCAGTTGCAATGGGTTTTGATACACTGCGAACCCGGAGGCACGATTCCCCTTGACCAAACACAGTGGCATGCATGGCCCTCTGACACAACTCTCTGAGGAGGAGAACCTTTTCTTCACAACGGTGCGACAGTTCGCCGAAGAGACGATTGCACCGCTGACGCATGCGATGGACGAGGAGCAGAAGTTTGCGGCAGGGCTGGTGGAACGGCTGTTTGCGCTGGGACTGATGGGGATTGAGATTCCTGAGGAACTGGGCGGCGCAGGAGGCAGCTTTTTCGATGCGGCGCTGGCCATTGAGGCCATCTCGACCGTGGACCCTGCCGTGGCCGTGCTGGTGGATGTGCACAATACGCTGACCATCAATGCGATACGCCGCTGGGGAACCGAGGTGCAGCAACAGCGCTGGTTGCCGCAACTGGCCGCGAACACAGTGGGAGCGTATGCGTTGAGCGAGGCCGGTTCGGGCTCCGACGCGTTCTCTCTGCAGACACGGGCGGAGGAGGTAGACGGCGGCTACCGGCTGAATGGACGCAAGCTGTGGATCTCAAACGCGAGGGAGGCAGGGCTATTTCTGGTGTTCGCCACGCTGGACCCTGGAGCCGGATACCGCGGCATCACGGCATTCCTGATGGAGAAAGGCACACCGGGATTTACGGTGGGGCACAAGGAGGACAAGCTGGGGATTTGCGCCAGCAGCACGTGCGAACTGATTCTGGACGGTTGCGTGGTTGCGGCAGAGAACCTGCTGGGTGAGCCGGGCAAGGGCTACAAGATCGCTATTGAGACCTTGAACGAAGGGCGCATCGGGATTGGCGCGCAGATGCTGGGATTGGCGGAAGGTGCGTTGGGGCACGCGGTTCGCTACGCAAGAGAGAGGCGCCAGTTTGGCAAACCGATCATGGAGTTTCAGGCGGTGGAGTTTGCGTTGGCCCGAATGGCTACGGAGATCGAAGCAACTCGACTGATGGTCTACAACGCAGCGCGATTGAAAGACGCCGGACAGCCGTTTGTACAAGAGGCGGCGATGGCCAAGCTGTTCGCCTCAGAGGTGGCAGAGCGGGTGGCCAGCCAGTGCGTGGAGGTTTTCGGCGGGAACGGCTTTGTGCGCGACTACCCGGCCGAGAAGTATTATCGCGACGCCAAGATAGGCAAGATCTACGAGGGCACTTCGAATATGCAACTGGCCACAATTGCCAAGCAAGTGCTTCGCGGCAAATAGAGTCAGGCGGACAGCAAAGCAGCGGCTTGGGAGACTTGGCGAATGTGGGCGGGACGGGTGCGGCAGCAGCCCCCCACGATCTGCGCGCCGGCAGCAAACCACGACGCAGCCATCGACCCAAATTCAGCCGGATCGCTGGAGCCTATCCAGCAGCGGGCCTGGGCATCCCATCCCTCACCGGAGTTGGGATAGACCATGATCGGCTTGTTGGAGGCAGAGCGCAATACGGCAATAAGAGATGGAATCTGGCGGGGCGGGATGCAGTTGACTCCTATGGCGACGGTCTGAGGCAGACCAGCAACCAAGGCGGCGCAATCGGCAAGAGGCTCGCCGTGGGAGACGTGTTGCGCGTCGCGGCAGGAGAAGCTGAACCACGCAGAGAGCGCGGGCCAGGGAGCGAGGGCTTCGCCGACGGCAGGGACTTCTTCAAGTGAAGGGAAGGTCTCGAAAGCAAGCAGATCGGGAGCTTCGGGGCCTGAGGCGGTCGCGAACACTTCGATGCGTTCACGATGGAAGCGAACGAGATCGGCAAAGGAGCAGTCGTACTTGCCGGTGTACTCGGCGCCGTTGTGGAGGGCTGCGCCGTAGGGGCCGAGCGATCCCGCAACGAGAACGCGACGACCAGGAAATTCGGCGACGACGGAGCGGGCCAGCGTGACGGAACGGAGCAGAGCGGCATCGGCGCGCTCCGGCGCGAGGCCAACCTCCGCGTAGCCCATCCGCGAGACCTGGTAACTACACGTGGCAATGCACTGGGAGCCTGCTTGAATGTAAGCGCGATGCACGGCGGCGACTTTTTCAGGCTCGTCTTCGAGGACGTGAGCCGACCAGAGCGGGCCGTCGATGCGCGCACCGAGATATTCGAGTTCAGAGGCCAGGCCGCCATCGAGGACGTGAATGCCGCGAAGGACTTGGTCATGAGGTGTGGGGATCGACGCCATGAAATGATGGTAGCGCCCGGCGTTACGAATTCGAAATACCTTGCCTAATTGACGGAGTCCTTCTGGCGGGTGGCCTTCACACCAGACAAGATTCCCAAACCAATCATGATCACCGCACCAGCGACAATCCAGTGCATTGGCATGCGCACCAGATGTGCGGCGTAAACCAGTCCACCAATCAGAATGGCGTACCCAACGGCGTAAAGTCCAAATGACATACTTTCTCCTTACACGGTGGATGGTGCTTGTTTGCATCCGATTCTCAGCCGAGAGAGCTAAGGCTTCAACTCAAACTAGTTTGGATCGCCTAGCGGCTCGCGCCGGACTCGGGCCGGGATCGAGCAGTTTGGGTCTTGTTGCGTTTTCCGACGGCAATTCATCGAGCAGAACCATATTGAGCAGCGACCTGTTGACATGAATGCGGCCGTTGTATTCGATGTAGCCGAGCTTTCTGAAGCGATTCATGAAGAAGCTCACGCGAGACCGAGTGGTACCGATCATCTCAGCAAGAGTCTTCTGGGTGACGAGGGGGATGAGGGTTATGGGCTCGCCAGCCTGCCCAAATTCCGCCATCAACAGCAGGGTTCGCGCCAGACGCCTTTCGCTGGAGTTGAAGAGCTGATCAATGAGATCCGCCTGTGTCCGAATACCCCGTCGCACGATGAACTTCATAAAGTAGTCGGAGAAACTATGTTCATCGTGCAGGACCCGGAGCATCTCAGCACGCGCAATCCTGAGTACAACGCATACTGTGACAGCCGTGGCCGTTGCTGTGCGAAGCTCTTCAGAGCCAGCCATCGCCTCTTCGCCGAAGAAGTCGCCCGGGGCAAGCAGCGTAACTGTGGCTTCCTTGCCTTTCCTGGAAACGACGGAGAGCCTGGCCCGGCCGTGCTGGAGATAGAACACACAGTCGGCGGGGCTTCCCTGGCAAAAGAAGGCCTGGCGTATCTTGTGGCGTATGATGGATCGCCCCGGCCCATTGGTGGCGAGAAACTTCGCCGTATCAAATGGCATTCGGCCTGATTCATTCATGGCGAGACCTTGGTTGAACGCTGTTCGGTTCGAGATAACCGTCATTCGCGTGGATACCCTGCGGATGCCTGCCAGCACCGCTTCACGTGCGGCTCAATTTCCGCGCCTAGAGAAAGCTTGGCATCGAAATTGAAGCGTGTCTGAGCGATATAGATCAATGTCCCCGGGCAATGACACGAGGAGTAACCGTGTTTCGCGCGCCGTGAAACGGAAGAAGGGTCGGAGGCAGGATTTTAGAGCTTCTGGGTTCGTTGGACGTCGCGCACGCCTGCGACACGGCGAAGACCGAGAACCATGCGGTTGAGGTGCCGCACATCTTCGGCTTCGACCACGAACTCGATAATGGCTTCGCCGTCATCATCGCGGCGGATATCCACGGCGCGGATGTTTGTATTGTCATCGGAGATTACGGCGGTGAGCTCTTTCAACATGCCGGTGCGGTCGTCGCAGTAGATGGTGATCTTGACGGGGTAGCGCTGGGGGCGGCCGGCAGACTGGTCGCCGACGCGAGACCACTCGACGGCGATGCGGCGGTCACTCTCGTAGAGCAGATTTTGCACATTAGGACAACTGCGCGCATGGACAGCCACGCCCTTGCCGCGGGTGACGTAGCCTACGATTTCTTCGCCGCGAATAGGGTTACAACAGCGCGCTCGATAG
Organism: uncultured Occallatibacter sp.; assembly: GCA_964396795.1. Taxonomy (GTDB): domain Bacteria; phylum Acidobacteriota; class Terriglobia; order Terriglobales; family Acidobacteriaceae; genus Telmatobacter. The sequence continues at coordinate 130,021 of CAYNGB010000001.1, forward strand.
ACCAGCAGGTCGTTTTGGCCCTCAACCTGGAGCGAGTCGGAGCCGGTGAGGTGCAATTTGCGCACCGCATCGGACATGGCAGCTTCACCGGGGCTGGGAGGCTTGGTCTCCGCGCCGGACTCGGCATCGCCCTGGTTGGCAAAGCCGGGCGCGAGTTTATTGAGAATCTGATGCGCGGAGTGCTTTCCCTGGCCCAGGGTGGCAAGCAGGTCAGCGGCGGTGACCACGCCATATTCGTTGGCAATTCGACCGAGGTCCTGGTCGTCGATCTGGTTCATCGGCACCTTGAACTTGCGGGCCTCGCGCTCCAGCAGCTTGCGCCCTATCTCCACGGCACGGCGGCGCTGGTCCTCGTTGAGCCAGTGCTTGATCTTGTTGCGGGCACGCGGGCTCTTGACGAATGCGAGCCAGTCGCGGCTGGGTTTGTGGTCCTTTTGCGTGACGATTTCAACGATGTCTCCAGTGCGCAGCTTAGTGCGCAGAGGAACCATGCGGCCATTGACCTTGGCACCGACGCAGGTGTGGCCCACCTCAGTGTGAATGGTGTAGGCAAAGTCGACGGGTGTGCCGTCGGCCGGGACCACGACGACCTTCCCCTTAGGCGTGAAGGTATAGACCTCATCGGGATAGAGGTCCATTTTCAGGCTGGAGAGGAACTCGTTGGGGTCGGTCATCTCCTTCTGCCATTCGACAAGCTGGCGGATCCAGTTGAGGCGCTCCTCGTCACGGGCGGTCACGACGCCTTCGCCGGCTTTGTACTTCCAGTGGGCCGCGATGCCCTCTTCGGCGATGCGATGCATCTCTTCAGTGCGAATCTGGACCTCGAACTGGTGTCCGCCTTCGCCAATGATGGTGGTGTGGAGTGACTGATAGCGGTTAGCGCGCGGAATAGCGATGAAATCCTTGATGCGGCCTGGAACCGGTCGCCAGAGGGTGTGAATGAGTCCGAAAACGGCGTAACAGGCGGCCACATCCTGAGTGATCACACGGATTGCCAGCAAGTCGTAGACCTGATCAAAGGAGACCTTGGAGCGCTGCTGCTTCTGGTAGATGGAATACAGGCGCTTGATGCGCCACTCGACACGGGCCTCGATGTTGTTTTCGCGCAACTGCTCGACAAGAGTATCTTCAACGCCGCGAAGGAATTGCTCGCCCTCAATGCGTTGGGCCTCAACGGCTGCGGAAACCTGCTCAAAGCTCACCGGGTCGGTGTAGCGGAAAGCCAGATCTTCAAGCTCGCCACGCACCTTGCCCATGCCCAGGCGGTGGGCCAGGGGAGCATAAATGTCGAGGGTCTCTCGGGAAATGGCTTCCTGACGGTCGGGCTTGAGGTGTTCCAGGGTGCGCATGTTGTGGAGCCGGTCAGCCAACTTAATGAGAACAACGCGCACGTCGGTGACCATGGCCAGGAGCATCTTGCGGACATTTTCCGCTTGGCGGTCTTCGCGGTTGGCGAACTGGATTTTGTCGATTTTGGTGACGCCCTCGACAATGTGGGCAACCTGATCGCCGAATCCGGCTTCTATCTCTTCGTTGGTCGCGGGGGTGTCTTCGACAGCATCGTGCAGAAGTCCGGCGGCAATGGCCGTGGAATCAAGCTTGACCTCGGCCAATACTTCGGCAACCTCAAGGGGATGAATTACATAGGGCTCGCCCGAGGCGCGCATCTGCCCCTGATGATGCTGAACACAAAAGTCCCAGGCCTTGCGAATGAGGCTAACGTCTTCAGTGGGGCGGTTGGCTTGGACCCGGCGAAGCAAGGCCTCAAAACGCTGGTCGATGGCGTGCTGGTCCAGGACAGGGGCAATAGGCACCGCTGCTCCTTGGGGAGCCGGAGTGGCGCTGGGGAGATCCGCCGCAATGGCCTGCCGGACTGTCGCCATGCTTCATTATAGGCCGGAGTGATTTGGAACGTATGAAACGCGGCAAGTTGCGGGTTACCGTGCGCCGAAGGGTTGAAGGCCGTCCGCCACGCTTCAAAAAACAGAGGGGAGCGGCACCCGGCGGACGATTGTTGTCTATCCTTTTGATTCCATGCATGTTACTAGAGAATTTGGAAATTTTTGCTGTAGCCGCGAGGAGGAGGCGAAGAGCACTTCTGAGAAAAGAATATGCTTAGGTGCTGGGAATAGAAGCGACAGCAAGCTAGATAGTTTCCGGGCGTAAGTTGAATGCCTAATAACTTAGATTATTTGTTACCGACCTTACTTTTGAATTGCCAAGAATCTCACAAACACTCTAGTAAATGAGTCGCGCCTTGTCGGATGTTGACTTCTTCATATTTGATGTGACTTCTCACTGGCCTTGGTTACAAATGTAATAACACTCAGAAACAACAAATTTGGAATATATGCCCTTAAACACTAGCGTTTCTGCATTAGTACTTCGGTGCTTCAAGGATCCATTGAGTGTGCTGGCCGTCACAGCATGACTATCATAAGCAAGGAGTAAAGTCCCCCCTGCGGATTTAGAGGTCCGAAACGGAGGAACTAATGTTGAAACGCCTCTTACTTACAACACTTGCCGTGGCGGTTGCCGTCGGCATAGGTTATGCAGATCAGTCCAGAACTAAGGTGATTATCCCGGTCAACAAGACTTCGCCGACGAATGGCAAGCAGATGTATACGAGCTATTGCGCGCCGTGCCATGGGGTAGACGCCAAGGGGAATGGCCCCGCTGCGGCCGCACTGAAGACTCAGCCGACCGATCTGACGGGGTTAAGCAGAAACAACCACGGAAGATTCCCGGATACGCACATTGTTGCGATAATGCAGTTTGGGTCGAATGTGCAGGCACACGGCTCGGCCGAGATGCCAGTATGGGGTCCTATCCTTGGTAAGATGGACATGACGAACAACCAGGCAAGGCAGCTGAGAATCAGCAATCTGAGCCGCTATCTGCAAAGCGTTCAGACAAGGTAGAGACCGGCGGCTAAACGCTCCCGGCAAGGGGTCGATGAGGCCCCGAAGGAGCAAATGACCAAGCCGCGCAAGCTGCAACCAATTACGGACAAGAAGGCGCCAAAGGCTACCAAGCCAATGGCGCCTTTTGACCGGAATCGCGAGAATTCTCCACTTCCTGACCGCACAGAGAGCCACGACTCCCAACGAATTCCCTACTCCCCACGCAATGATTCAGACCTGGCAAATGCAGCTCTGGGAGCACGTGTGAATCGGCGTGCTGCCGATCGGTTGCGTGCAGGCCACCTTTGGGTTTACGCCTCCGACATTGAATCGATAGAAACCGGCGGAGGGGACCCACCGACTCTGTTGCCAGTAGCGGATGCCCGCGGACTACTGCTGGGGACGGCACTTTATAGCCCGTCGTCGCAGATTGCGCTGCGGCTGGTGTCGCGTGAAGCCCTGAGTGAAGCTGGATGGTTAAAACTTTTGGAAACCAGGCTGCGCGCGGCTATCACGCGGCGCAGACCGCTACTGAACGAAGAGACAGATGCGTGCCGGTTGTGCTTCAGCGAGGCCGACGAACTGCCTGGCCTGGTAGCGGACAAGTACGGCAGCCTTCTGATTCTTCAGCTCTTGACAAAGGGCTTGGACTCGAAAGCGGTGCGCGAGGCCTGCACAAGAGTGCTACGGGAAGAGTTGACGCCTGCAGCGATTCTGGAGCGGCCCGATCCGCGAGTGCGGGAGTTGGAGGGGCTGACAGCGCCCAGCCCAGAACCATTATGGTTGGCCGACGCGACGCGACCGGTGGCTAGTACGCGGTTCCGAATCAACGGCTTGGTGTTTCACTACGACGCCAACGCGGGGCAAAAGACAGGCGCATTTCTCGACCAGCGCGCCAATTACGCCGCTGCGCGGGAATGGGCGGAACGGTTGGGAACAAAAGGCCGGGCGCTCGATGTTTGCTGCTATCAAGGTGGGTTTGCCTTGCACCTGGCGCAGGTTTGCCGACAGGTAACCGGGATTGACGCGTCGCGCGTCTCGCTAGAGGTTGCGGAGCAGAATCTCGAGGCCAATCGTGCACGGCTGACCGCCGAGGTGGAGTGGGTGGAGGCCGACGCGTTTCAGATTCTGCGTGACTGGTCGGAGGCGGGGGAGCGGTTCGATACCATCATTCTGGATCCACCCGCGTTTGCCAAGACCAAACGCGCGGTGGAGGGCGCCCTGCGCGGATATAAGGAACTGAATCTGCGTGCTTTACGGATGATGCAGCCGGGTGGTCTACTGCTGACCTTCTCGTGCAGCCATCACGTAGGCTGGGCGGATCTGGAAGGTGCGGTCGCCTCGGCGGCGGCCGATGCGCACCGGCGGGTAAGGCTGCTGGAGCGGCGAGGGGCGGCACTGGATCATCCGGTCGTGCTGAACCTGGCGGAGACCGAATATCTGAAATGCCTGGTGCTGGAAGTCGAGTGAGCGGGGCGAAACTCAGGGGCGAGCAGCGTGCGGGTTACTGAACCAGCGAGAGAATAGCCTCGACAGCCAAGCGGGTGCAAAGGAACTCTTCATTGGGGTCGTCCTGGCGGCGTCTGTCGTGCGTGCAGACCGAAACTGCGCCAGCGCTTCCCTGACCTGAGTGCGCAAGATTTCAGCCTCAAAGATACAGGAACGCAAATAAGCAGAAATACTGAGCCCAGCTTGGGCCGCGCGGGCACGTAATTGCGCACTTTCTGCTCTGCTAAGACGAATGGTGATGCTTGCCGCCCGACGACTTTCTTCAAGAATTGCGGAATCAAATGCAACGCTTGGTTCAGCCGCCGGATTGCGATCTGGTCCCGAGGACGGACCTGCTGCCTCCATGGCTGAATCTGGTCGATCCGGGTGCGACGGTTGCTGGCAGAGGTCACCACGCTTGTTGGCGTGACTCGGAGCCGGGCTGTTGGACTGGTCGGAACGCCAGCGCGCGTGGGTGCGGAGAGCCTGCTCGTAGCTGAGGGTGGCAACGTCGTCGGCGAGGGCGTCATCACCCCATGCGGGAGTTGACTCAGCCGAAGAAGCGGTAAGGGAAGCCAGCAGGCTGGCAAAGCCGAAAGCGGCGGGAGAGGGCGAAGCTGCTGCTGGCTCCTGCATGAGTTGAAGCATAGGGCAGGATAGTCGAACGACGAGGGGATTTCCCATGTGGGGGCCAAGATGATTCCCACATGGGAATGGAGTGCGCGGAAAAATCCGAAATGAAACCGCGTTTGCCGGGTCAGGATGGGAATCCCGCGCCCGAAGGATCGAGATCTGCGGGATCGGGGATGATGTGACCGGGAAGGCGGAGAAGCCGGGTTACGCCTTCAGCAGTCATGGGGCGGGCAAAGAGAAAGCCCTGGCCATAGCGACAACCCATCAGGCGCAGCAAACGATACTGCTCGGGTGTCTCAATTCCCTCGGCAACTACGTCCATACCCAAGACGCGTGCAAGTTCCACAATGGTGCGTACGATTTGGAGGGGTTGGTCCCCTTCGGTCATGCGGCCTACGAAGGATCGGTCGATCTTGAGCACATCGAAGGGAAAGGAGTGGAGGTGATTGAGGGAGCTATAGCCGGTGCCAAAGTCGTCCATGAGCAAGGAGACTCCGAGGGAGCGCAGGCCAGTGAGGACTTCAATGGCGATGCCCATGTTGGGAATGAGACTGGACTCTGTCATCTCAAGACCAAGCTGGCTGCTGGAGATGCCTGACCGCAGGAGCAACGACTCGACGTGGTCGGCGAGCCCCTTGCGAGAGAACTGGCGGGCGGAGAGGTTAACGCAAACCTGGAAAGAGCGATTGCGGGGATCTTCACGATTCCAAGCCTGAATCTGATTGCAGGCCTCGGCCAGACCCCAGTCGCCGATAGGCAGAATCAATCCGCATTCCTCTGCCAGGGGAATGAAGGCCTGGGGCGAAATGAGTCCGCGCTGGGGGTGCTGCCAGCGGATGAGGGCCTCGACGCCAATAATCCGGCGCGAGGATAGATCGACTTCGGGTTGGTAGTACAGAACAAACTCATGCTGATCGAGAGCGCGGCGGAGGTCGGAACTGCGCGGCCAGATTCGTGCGCCGTTGCTGAGAACGGCAGCGCGGGGCCGCCGCAACGCACTCCTGGTGAATATCTTGCGAAGCCGGTGCAGTTCGATCTGGCCGGAGGCCAAGCCGGCCAGGCTGACAAGCATCTCCAACTCCTCAGGACTCATGGGGGAGCGCGGCCGGCGGCAGAATATGGTTAGCACACCGAGGATGGTTCCGTTGGCCGAGCGAACCGGAGCACCCGCAAAGAAGGCTGCATCGAAGCTCTGGATCAAAGCGCAGCGATCATGGAAGTGAGGATGCCGTGAGAGGTCTGAGACGACCAGCGGTCCATCCTCGTTAATGACCATCTCAAAGAAGGAGTGTTCTCTGGGCAATTCGCGGATGACTTCGCCCCAATGAGACTTGATCCGGATGCGGTTGGTGTCAATAAAGCCCAACAGGGCGACATCGGCGTGAAAGTAGGCCGCAGCCAACCGAGTGATGGCGTCGTAGCCGGGTTCCGGAGTAGAGTCGAGGATTCCCGCAGAGGAGAGAACGGACAGTCTGGCCGGCTCCTGCTGCCGGACTGTCTTGCAAACGCTTACTTCAGCTTGAGGCATATTGACACCGGCCCTGACACAAGAGCGACTTCACAGGGAAAGGAAACCTGAACTGCTGCTCAAGTGCGATTCTTCTTCTATCGGCAGGAAGCCCAGACGACTTGAATCCGGGGCGCAAGTGTCCCGAAACGATCGAGGATCGGATTTCGCGCGAAGGCTATCGAGCAGATGCCGGCTGTCCAGTTTCGGTCCAGAGGAAGGTGAGTTGGTCGGCGTCGTCCTGTATTTTCTGGTCAACGCTGACTCCGGCGGAGTGGCCGCCTGCGAGGCTGTAGTGGAGCAGAACGGGGCGTCCGCTGGAGGAAGCCGACTGCAAGAGTGCGGTCATCTTGCGCGCGTGGAGAGGATCGACCCGGGTATCGCCGTCGCCAGTGAAGAACATGACGGCGGGATATGGCGTAGCGGCCTTCACGTTGTGGTAGGGCGAGTATTTGAGCAGATAGGGAAATTGCTTTTCGTTGTCGGAGGAACCATATTCGGTGGTCCAGTAGTGGCCCACGAGGAACTTCTGATAGCGCAGCATATCGAGCAAGGGATAGCCGCAGAGAACAGCCGAGAACAGTTCAGGATGCTGAGTAAAGGCCGCGCCCACGAGCAGGCCGCCGTTGGAGCGGCCGGTGATGGCAAAGTGAGAGGGTGAGGTGTATTTATTGGCGATCAAGTAGTCAGCGGCGGCGAACCAATCGTCAAAGACATTTTGCTTTTTCTCGAACATGCCCTGTTCGTGCCAGTTTTCGCCGTACTCGCCACCACCGCGCAGGTTGGGCATGGCGAACCATCCGCCCTGCTGCAACCACCAGGCGTAGGTCGCGTTCCACCATGGAGGCAGGCTGCTATCGAATCCCCCATAGCCGGTCATGAGCAACCGCTCGGTGCCGTCCTGCTTGAGGCCCCGCTTACCGGCAATGAACATGGGAACGCGGGTGCCGTCTTTGGATTTGAAGAACACTTGCTTCAGTTCAAACTGCTGAGGGTCGAAAGGGATTTTCGGCTGGAAAAAGATCTCGCGCTTGCCCGTCGCCGTATCGAGGCGATAGACGGTGGGCGGCACAATGAAGGATTCAAAGCTGAAGTAGCCAAAGCGATCCGTGGTCCGTCCCGCGGGAACCGAGGCGGAGCCGATTCCGTCGTATTCAATCTTGCCAGCGGGCTTGCCATCCAAAGTGAAGACCGTGGTTTCAGTCTTTACGTCCTTTAGCCGGTTCACATAGATTTTGCCGCCGACAATGGACCAGTCATCAATCACGTCTGTTCCCTGGGGCACGATGGTCTTCCATGCGTCGGGCAAGACCCCGGGATCGGCCTTGAGGATACGTCCCAAGGGCGCCTGGTAGTCGGTCTTCACATACCAGCCGCCCTGGGCGTAAACGGCGGAAAACCTCGAATCCAGCCCCCAAACCAGCACCTCAAAGGGCGAACCGGGGAGGGTGAGATCGCGAAAGACGATGTCGACGCGTTTGGGGGGAACACCGCGGTTGATCTCAACCACGAGGTAGTGGCCGTCGTCAGTGACCACGCCCGAGAAGAGATCGTTGCCGGAGAGCGGCTCACCGCGAAATTCGCGGCCGAAGACGAGGATATCGCGCGAAGCCCGGGTTCCCAGCACATGCTGGTAGAGCAGCGTTCCCTCCTTGTTATTGCGCGCGTAATAAAAGCTGGCCCCGTCGGGTGCGAAGCTGGCGCCAAAGTAGCGGGCCGGGGGCAATTCGTCTTCCAGCGTCTTGCGGGTCTTGACATTAAACACATGAATGCTGGTCTCGTCCGCTCCGCCCTGTTTGACTGAATAGATCACTTGCGACGCATCGCGAGAGATATCGTCGAGATCAACAGAGGTATTTGGATCCTTGCTGAGCGCTGCTGGATCAATGAGGCGCTCATCCTTGCCCGTCCATCCGTGACGCACATAGATGGAGAACTGCTGCTCGCCAGCCAGTCGCCGGGAGAAGAAGTAACTGCCAGCACGCTCCCGAGGAGCGATGGTCTCGGAGATATTCTCCAGCGCATCCAAATCGCCGAAGACCTGGGCATGGATGCGGGCCTGCTTCAAGTAACGCGTTGTGTAGGCGTTCTGGGCATCGATGAAGGCTCGCGTTTCAGGACTCTTTGCGTCTTCAAGCCAGCGGTAGGAATCGGAAACCTTGACGCCGAAGTAGTCGTCGACAACCGGAATGGCTTCGACACCAGGGGGAGGGGGTAGGGTAATGCCCTCGCGGCCGTGAATCGTCTGGGCAAGCACATTGATTTGAAGCAAGAGAACAAGTCCAAGACGCGAAATAAGCCGCATGCAAAGTCCCTCTGCCAAAGAGAATACCGGGAATAGTGGCAAATTGAGCACCGGTGTTGAAATGTCCGGTGCGCGGGTGAGCAATGCGAGATCGCGGGCACACACATCCCCGGTAAAATCAACTCTAGTGACAGAAGCACATTCAACCCAACCGGGGCGACTGCCGAGTTCGCGATGGGCGCGCGCGATGGGGATGCTGCGGCCGTCGCATGCGCACTCGGCATTCAGCGCGACCGTGGTGCTGATGGCGTCGACCTTTCTGTCGCGCATTATCGGCCTGGTGCGGGTGAAATACATTGTGTGGCTGTTTGGCAGCGGTGTAGAAGCCGATGCGCTGAACGGCGCCTTTGTGCTGCCGGACATGATTTCGTATTTTCTGGTGGGCGGTGCGGCATCAATCACCTTTGTCACCATCCTGACGCGCTACCGCGACTCGGGGCGGGAAGCGGAAGGCGACCGGTCGCTCTCGGTGATTCTGACCACCATGTACCTGGTGCTGGGCGGAGCCATTGTGCTGGCGGAACTGGTTGCCCCGTGGTACATCCGCTGGTGGTTTCCGGGATTCAACCCGGCCAAGGCGGCACTCTGTGTGAAGTTGACCCGCATTCTGCTGCCGGCGCAGTTGTTCTTTTTTGCGGGAGGCGTATTTGGCTCGGTACTGCTGGTGCGCAAGCAGTTCAATGTGCAGGCGGTTAGTCCCCTGATCTACAACACGGGAACAATTGTGGGTGGAGTGCTGCTGGCCCGGCGAATCGGCGTCTCCGCGCTGGCGATCGGCACCGTTGCGGGGGCATTTTTGGGGCCATTCCTGCTGAATGCGGTGTTTGCGCGCAGGGCCGGAACACGCTATAAGCCGATGCTGGACTGGCACGATGAGGGACTGCGCGAGTGGGTGCGACTGTCGCTGCCGCTGATCGTAGGTGTCTCGCTGGTGACGGCCGATGGTTGGATCATCGCCCATTTTGCTTCCAAAATCGGAGGGGCCGTCTCGCTGTTCAATTATGCGAAGCAACTGTTTACCGCGCCCATGGCGGTGTTGGCCCAGGCGGCTGGAGCCGCTTCCATGCCGTTCTTCGCCAGCCTATGGATGAAGGAAAAACGCTTTGAGTTTGCCACGGTGGTGGCGGACTCAGTGTCGCGGGTTGCCTGCATGGGGCTTCTGGCGGCCTCGGCCATGGCTGCGCTGGGCGTTCCGCTAGTGGATCTACTGTTTATCGGCGGGCACTTTTCCGTAGCCGATGCGCGGGAGTGCGCCGCTTATTTCGCGGTCTTTTCGGTCTCGATGTTCTTGTGGTCGGCGCAAGCGATTTATGCGCGTGCCTTTTATGCAGCGGGCAATACTTTTGCGCCAATGGCCGCGGGAACGGTAGTCACCCTGATTTCCCTTCCCATCTACAGCGCGTTTTATCGCTGGTACGGAACCATGGGACTGGCTGCCGCCTCGGATATCGGCATCGCGCTGCAAACGGCTACGATTGCCGTGTTGCTTCACAGGCAGCGGATGGTTTCGTTGGCCAGCCTGGACTATGCCGAGTTGGGCCGATGCCTGCTCGCCGGGATTGCAAGCGGCATGGGGGTGTGGATGGTTGTCTCGTGGCTAGGCAACCTGTTGGTTCGCGTTTGGGGAGCGCATCTTCCGGCCGAGAGTCGATGGACAGACCTTGGGGTCTTGACTGGAGGAACGGTGCTGTGGCTAGCGGTTGCCACATGGGTGCTGGTGAAATCCGGGTCGGCACTACCGAGAGTTGCGAGGAAACGCCTGGGGCTGGGATAGAAAGCCTGGCAGCTTATTCCCCGGGCCTGATTATTCCGCCTACCTGTAGCCGATTTGATATGCGGGGCTGATTCACGGTGAGTTGCGTGCGGATTTCAAATCTGCCTGGCGACCATCGTCCGGCGCGGATCGAGGAATATCGTTGATTCCGCGCCAACTCCAAGGCCCCGCGGTTGCGGAGCCTTGGTGACTAAGCGGAACGTAACAGTTGCTAGACCTGGACCGTCTTGGACGGTTCAGAGGCGGGTGCACCGGTCGTTTTCGAGTCGGGCTTACGGATGTCGATACCGCCCTTGAAGAAGGCGCCATCCTCGATGCTGATACGTGCTGCGGCCACATCTCCGCTGAGAGATCCCTCGGCACGGATGTCGACGCGGTCGGTGGCGGAGACATTGCCACGGACCTTGCCCAAAACCACGATCTCGCGGGCGGTAATGTTGGCGCTGACCTGACCGTTACGCCCCACGGTGACGCGGTTACCGGCGAGGTTGACACTGCCCTCGACTTTGCCGTCGATGAACAGCGACTCGGAACCGGTAATCTCGCCCTTGATATAAAGGCCTTTACCGATAGTGGCCTGCTCACCGGCAGGAGCTGCGGGGCGGGCAGGTTCAAAGGCCGGTGCCGCAGGGACGGGGCGAGAGGGCTCAGGGTTTGTGGGGGGAGCAACGGGTCCGGATTGGGTGGGTTTCCACATAGCGCTCAAAGTATTTCCTTTTCTGTCCTGATGGGACTGGGTTACCAAGGCCGGGGCCAATACCTTGGTCCCAAAAGTCTGAGTTTTCAGGCTGCCGGGCCGTCTTGCGCGGGTATCCCGCATGTGCCCGCACCATGATGTTAGTCCATCCGGGCGGAAGCAGCCATGTCACTGCGGCTATTTTAAGACGGCAAGGGGCGAATGATCCAACCTGGCAAGCGGCAAGGGTCCAAAGTATCCCCTTGTGACAACAGCGAAGTGTTGTAAGCGGACTAGAAACTTGCATGGCGACTGCCAGCGGTGGAGCGAATTGACCTACTCTTGAGCTATGACTGATCGCGAATTAGTGCAGCGGATTGCCCGCTCACCCGGCGGCAAGGCGGGCTACAAACAACTGGTCCGCGAATTAGGACTTGGCGGTGGACGGGAGCGGCGCCTGCTACTGGAACAACTGGCGCGGCTGACGGTGCGAGGCGAGCTGACGAAGCTGGACCGCGAGCACTGGAGTATTCCCAAGCCTACGGCGGGGTACGGCGGCCTTACGCGCGATAATCTGGCGGCTGGACGGCTGGATCTGCATCGCGATGGGTATGGATTTGTGCGGCCCAATGCAAGGCAGGTGTCGGGGCAGGAAGACATTTTTATTCCGCCCAACGAGATCAATGGGGCTATGCAGGGCGATCAGGTTCTGGTGGAAGTGGAGCCTCCGCGCGCCGATGGACGCAGACTGGGACGGATTGCGCGCGTGCTGGAGCGGCACAATCCCACCGTAGTTGGCATATTCCACTACGCGCGGTCGGACCGGAGCCAGGGACATTCGGTGGTGCCGTTTGACGAGCGGATGACACAACACATTTTGATTCCAGCCGGACAGGAACTGCCGGCAGCCGACGCGGGACTGACGCCGCACCGGGTGCTGGGAACGGAGGCCACTGCCGCGGCCCACGAAAACCTGGAAGGCCTGGTGGTTGACGTGGAGATTACGAGCTGGCCCACACTGACTAAGCCAGCCGTAGGCCGGGTGATTGAGGTTCTGGGCGACCCGGACGACTTCGGGGTGGATGTGGAGATGATGATCCGCAAGCACCAGTTGCCCAGGGTCTTTCCGGAGGGGGTGCTAGCAGAGGCGCGCCGAGTTGCACACCTGGATGAAGCCGAAGTGGCAGCGCGCCGTGATTTTCGCGGGTTGCCCATTGTGACGATTGACGGCGAGACAGCGCGGGATTTCGACGATGCAGTCTTAGTGAGGGACCGCGCGAACGGCGCCGGTTACGAGTTGCAGGTGCATATTGCCGATGTATCGGAGTATGTACGCGCAGGTACAGATCTGGACCTGGAAGCGCGGCTGCGTGGGACGAGCGTTTATTTCCCGGATCGCGCCATTCCCATGCTGCCGCAGGAGCTTTCGACGAATATCTGCAGCCTGCGCCCCGGGGAAGACCGGCTGGTGCTGAGCTGTATTTTGCAGCTCGACGGGGACGGCCGCATTGAAAGCTACGAAATTGTCGAGGGAGTGATTCGTTCAGCGGCGCGGATGACGTACACCGAGGTACACGCGATTCTGGAAGGTGACCTTGAAGTACGGGCGCGTTTCGCGGCACTGGCCGGAGAGTTTGAACGCATGCGCACGCTCGCCGTGCTGATGAACAAACGGCGCGAGGAGCGGGGCTCTATCGATTTCGATCTGCCGGAGCCGGTGATCGAGTTTGACGAACAAGGGCAGATGCGCGGGGTGACAAAGGCCGAACGCACATGGGCGAATCGGCTGATTGAGGAGTTCATGCTGGCAGCCAACGAGTGTGTGGCCACATGGCTCGAAGACCTGGGGGTGCCATCGCTCTATCGCATCCACGAAAAGCCGGAACCGCGGCGAGTTGTCCAGTTTGAGGAGTTGGCGGCGAGCTTCGGCTACTCGCTCGGCCTGGGCGCACTGCCGGTGAAACGCATACAGACTCGCGGTGAACGCAGAGAATCCCATGGCAGCGGACGCAATCCGCGGCAGCACGAAGTGGCTGAGGACATTCCTGTAACGCCGCGCATGTACCAGAAACTGGCGGCACGCATTGAGGGCAAGCCGGAGGAGCGCATTCTGAGCTACCTAATGTTGCGTTCGCTGAAACAGGCGCGCTACTCCGAGATCAACGAAGGCCATTTTGCGCTGGCCGCGCCTACGTATACACACTTCACCTCACCCATTCGCCGGTACCCGGATTTGATTGTGCATCGCATTGCGAAGGCATTGTTGCGGGCGGGCGTGGTGGGGCGCGGTGATGTGGTGGAGGGACGGCACAGCTCTCCCTGGACGCACCCCAACGAGGGGCTGGCTGGAATTCGTGTGACTCATGCACGCAAAGCACAGGGTGCATTCACTGGCGAGCCACCCATCCCCGAAGCTGAGCTGGCACAGATTGCCGAAGAAACCAGCCAAACGGAGCGCCGCGCCGCTGAGGCTGAGCGCGAGTTGGTGGAGTGGAAAAAGGTTCGCTTTATGGAAGACCGGGTGGGGGAGGAGTTCGCTGCGCTGGTATTGAATCCGGCCAAATTCGGGCTGTTTGTTGAGTTGACCGATCTATTTGTCGAGGGTTTGGTGCCGATCGACACGCTACGCGATGACCGTTACACCTGGCGCGAGAATACACACGAGATCATAGGTGAGCGCTGGGGGCGGAGGTTTAGAGCCGGCGACCGAGTACAGGTGATTCTGGACCGCATCCTAGCCCAAGAGCGAAGGCTGCAGTTCTCTATTGCGGAGGAGGGGTTGCCGCTTACCGGCAGGAGATCTGGGAGGACTGCGCCGAAACCTAAGACAAATCGGGTGCGCAATCGCGAAGCCAAGAAGACCGGCAGGAGGCCAGGGAAAAAGGGACGGCGGTGAGCTATGGAGACTCACCTGCGAAGCCCATTGAGCAACCGAGTGAATCTGCCAGATCTCGTTTAGTTCCCAGCCTGCAGAATAGACAGCGAAGAGTGCGTAACCTTAGAATTGCCCTTCGAGGATCCCTCCTTCCGCAATGAAGTGCCAGAGCGACTGCCCGTGACACATCGCGGAAGAATCCGTTCTTAAAACGAACCAAGCAGGTTTCCTGGGTTAGGAAGGTGCAAGGATATGCCTATCAAGCGTCGTAACTTCATTAAGACAGGAGCGTATAGCGTTCTGGCCGGGATAACTCCTGCACTTAGACTAGGCGCGGAGAACGCTCTGTTTGCCATGGGAGATGCACCGACTCAGGAAAGTCGAATGAAGGTTGCCGCCGAGTTAGTTGAGATCATGGAGAAACATGGAACTCACAAGCACCCGACGGAAGGTTATTACTATTCCGGATACGGTGAAGGCCTTTTCACCTGGGAGACTTATCTCGACAACATAGCTCTACTTCACGCGGGGGATACGAATCTTGGCAAGAATGCGCTGCGCATCGAACTCGGTATCCAGCGGGAAGACGGATTCATTCCACGCCATTGGCCGGGGATGAACCCGCCACGCGCAGAGGACAATGTTTACGGTATCTATGAAGGTGAGGAGCATGCGCAACCCTTTCTATTTCAGGTAGCACTGTTCCTAAGCAGAGCGAACGGCGGAGACACTTCGTGGATTAGCGATGAGATGTATCGCCGACTCAAGAAGTATCTTGCCCACTGGACGACTGCGTGGGACAGGGATTCAAACGGACTGAGTGAGTGGGCAAGCGCTTGCCATACAGGAGAAGACAACCAATTCGATCGTGCCGGAGTGTG
The DNA here is from genome assembly GCA_964396795.1 of uncultured Occallatibacter sp. Classification (GTDB taxonomy): domain Bacteria; phylum Acidobacteriota; class Terriglobia; order Terriglobales; family Acidobacteriaceae; genus Telmatobacter. The sequence goes on from CAYNGB010000001.1 coordinate 145,063, forward strand.
GCGTTCTTACTTTTGCGAAGGTGCGGATCTGAATAGTTTCATGTACCTGGATTTCCTGGCGGCAGAAAAGATAGCCATAGCAAAAGGGCATCCGGACGATGCTGCGGCATTTGCCAAAGCCGCCCGCGAGAAAAAAGAGCTAATCCAAAGACTCATGTGGGACGAGAAAGACGGCTTCTACTACGACAGAGATATTCGGACTGGAAAGCCAATAAGAATCAAGTCACTCGCCGGGTTATACCCTCTTTGGGCTGGAATTCCAAACCAAGCGCAGGCGAAGCGCCTGGTGGATGAGCACATCATGAACCCAAAGGAATTCTGGAGCGCATATCCGTTACCTAGTTATGCGATGAACGAACCCAACTATACCCAGCACCATGTTCCCCCACCAATGATCGATGTTTACTTTGCGTTAGAAGATGGACATTGCAATTGGCGTGGAGGGTTATGGCCCCATGGGAACTACTTTGTGACCCACGGCTTGCAGCGATATGGATTTGACCGGGAGGCGCGCATGCTGGCCGAGAAAAGCTATGAGGTATCTGCTCCCGATAAGTCGATCCGCGAATGGTACAACGCCGAGACGGGAGAAGGCCTCGGAGGTCACGAACTCTACGCAGGTGCGGAGCTACTGATGCGCTTTGCTTCTACCGAATTGGAAACCGGATTTCAGCCCATGCTGATCGAGGAAACGAGCAAGCCCATCCAAAGTGACCGGCTAAGAACTGCGCTGGGCCTGAAAGGGGCCTTCAGAATTCAGAGCTAGTGTCCGATCTTTGAATCCGGCTGCAAATGCCATGTCGTAAAACTGGAAAGCGGGCCGCAACATTGACTCCGACTTGTGGAGAGATGCCGTAATGTGCCGGGCCTGCTTCCGAGTCTCAGAGGGTATCCAATACAATTGTTGAGGGAGCATACATAATGGCGCACATGGTATTTTGTGTTCGCAACAAGAAGGAGATGGAGGGCTTGGACGAACCGCCCTTCGACTCGGAGTTTGGCCAGAAGATTTACAAGAATGTCTCGAAGGCGGCCTGGGACGAGTGGGTGGATCGACAGAGGATGCTGCTGAATGAGTACCGGTTGCAGCCTTGGACACCGCAAGCACAGCAATTCCTGGTGGAGCAGATGGAACAGTTCTTCTTTGGCGAAGGCTCCGCGCTGCCCGAAGAGTTTGTTCCGCCATCGCATTGAAGTCCCGCTACGGGCCGCCGGAAGCGGTTTGCAGAGACATTGTGCAGTGGCCACGCCGTGAAGTTGTTTAACACATCCAGATGGCGATGAACAGGGCGGCTCATACACAGGTGGCGCGGCTAGTGTAAACTGATTCAGACCCCAAAAGCCGGCTCACCCGAGCCGGCTCGATTGTGTCGGGACGTGGCTCAGCCTGGTAGAGCACTCGCTTGGGGTGCGAGGGGTCGGCAGTTCAAATCTGCCCGTCCCGACCATTATAAAATATTTAGTTTGTTTTAGTTCCAGCTTTTCCATTCGTTGGCGTTGGTCATCCAATTCCCCAATTGTGACGCGATTGTAACGTAATCCAATGCGGCGACGGCCTTGCATTTGGCTTCAGTGCGGATTTAGGCGAGCGGGCAGAATTCGAGCATGCCTTGCTTAGAGACAGTGGGAAGGAATGCCTCTCCGAAGTCTCGCACGCATTACGGTGGAGCATTTGGTTCGAGACGAAAGTTGTAGCACTAAGAGCACAATAAACCTGCACACGAACTAGAATCCTTAAAACCGCTGGCCGATAGAGATCGCGTAACAACAAACCACCTGCTCCAAGTAGCGATTCTGGACCTTTTTGAAGACAGAACGGGTTCGGTGCAGGGGGAAATCGATATAAGGAGCAACACAATGATCAGCGTTCTGAATAGCGTTTCTCAGTTGGGCGCAGAAAACGCCCTCGCCTCCACACAAGCTTCTCTCCAGAACACGCTTCTGCAACTGTCGACGGGATTGAAGATCAACTCCGGATCAGACGATGCAGCCGGCCTCTCGATCGCCGCCGGCCTGGGCGCGAGCATCTCGGCTCTCACACAGTCAAGCCAGAATGCCGCCGACGGCATTGGTTTCGCACAGACCGCCGATGGCGCACTCTCGCAGGTTACATCTCTGCTGAACCGCGCAGTTACGCTGGCGACGGAAGCCGCGAACGGCGGTCTCACCACCGACCAAGCGTCGGCAGCGCAGGCCGAGTACACCTCAATCTTGACGGAAATCGGCAACATTGGTTCGACCACCAACTTCAACGGAACGCCGGTATTCGGTTCGGGCACGTCGGTCTTTACCAGTGATGGCACTGCTGCCGGCAACTCAACTGTGAGCGTTGCACCTGGTACCCTCACGGCCGCTGGACTTGGGCTGTCGTCGGCTGCAACCGCCCTCACCAGCACCGCGACCGCCACCACTGAATTGGCAGCCATCACGAAGGCGATCGACACGGTTTCAGCAACCCGTGGCACCATTGGTGCCTCCGTCAACCAGTTGACAGCCGCCGAGAACGTTGAAAACACACAGGTAACCAACCTGACCAGCGCGCAGAACAACGTTCAGAACGCCGACATCAGCACCACAGTCGCGAAGATGACGCAGTACAACGTGCTTGAGCAGACTGGTATGGCAGCTCTGTCGCAGTCCAACCAGGCGCAGCAGGCGGTTCTTAAACTGCTACAGTAAATTAGACCCATCGATAGAAACACGGGTGGCGCCTTCGGGCGCCACCTTTTTCTTTGTCCTTCGCCTGAACGGAGTACGTAAATGTGCCGATATTGAATTGCGCATTGAATCGAAGGAAATCCGGGCAGCAAGATGCTATTGCAGTCCGGTTTCACAAGTAGGCGGAAATTATGAGTTCTGTATCAGCTTTGAATTCATTGTTATCATCGACATCCACATCGACCTCGGGCATCGACATCAGTTCCATCCTTCAAGCGGCAACTGGATCCTCGTCTTCAGGCATCGATGTGACCTCCGCGGTCAATGCAGCCGTAACCGCGGCCCAGGCACCGGAGACGGCGTGGGAGAACCAAGAGTCCACGCTGGAGAGTCAGTCGACTGCCTTGACCCAGATCCAGACTGATGCAACGAACCTCGATAATGACATGCAGTCTTTGAACTCTCTGACAGGACCCCTGTCCGCACGGACAGTGACTTCTTCCAATTCCAATGTCGTGACGGCTTCGGCGGCTTCAGGGAGTGCTGCCAGCAACCACACGGTCGTGGTGAACAGTTTGGCCACCACCGCCTCCTGGGCTTCAGCGCCTGTTGCCAGCGCAACAACCGCCTTGGCGGCTGGCAGCTTTACCATCACCGGCGCCAACGGCGAACCAACCACCATCTCCACCGGCACCGGGACAAGCACGCTGAACGATGTGGCGACCACGATCAATAGCGATAACCTTGGCGTTACGGCAAGCGTGATCTCCGATGCAAATGGGGCCCGGCTCGCAATCGTCAGCAACACTTCAGGCCAGGCTGCCAATTTCACGGTTAGTTCTGCTTCCGGTGGGAGCCTGAGCTTTACACAGGCCGTAACCGGCCAGAACGCCTCGCTTAGCGTTGATGGAATCTCGATCGCGAGCGCGTCGAACACGGTTACCGGAGCGGTTGCTGGAGTGACCTTCAATCTACTGAACGCCAGCCCTGGAACCAATGTGAGCCTCACGGTTGCCCCGGATACCAGCCAGGCTTCGATAGCAATCAACCAGTTCGTAACTGACTACAACAAGGCAATCTCAGATCTGAATACGCAATTCACGTTCAGTGGTACCGGCGAAGGTGTGCTGGCAACCGACTCAGACGTACGCAGCCTGCAGACGACTCTCGAATCGGCAATCTCGTACACCGCCACTTCGACATCCGGAACCACGACGATGCCGAACCTGTCGTCCCTGGGTATCTCCGTCAACGACGACGGTACCCTGACGTTGGATAGTTCAACGTTGACAAACGCGCTCCAAAATAATTACAGCGATGTACAGAATTTCTTTCAGGGAACCGCTCTGAACGGATTCGCCAACACTCTCGATCAACAACTCACTACCTACATCAGCCCCGCCGATGGCGCCTTCACTTTGGATCTTCAGAGCATCGGCGCCGAAGAAAGCGGACTGCAAACCGACATCAGCAACTTCGAAACGAATTACATCACGCCGCTTAAAGCACAATTGCAAAGCGAGTACAGCAAGGCCGAGATCCTGCTGCAACAGCTTCCGACCGAAATGCAACAAATCAATACCGAACTGGGTTTGAATAATAACAATTCATCGAGCTAATCGAGACGAACATGAGACCAACTGAACTCTTTTATCGGGAAACAGCAGCGAGGGGAGCTAGCGGCTTTGGCCTGTTGATCGCTCTCTTCGACACCCTGGCGGGCAATTTGCAACGAGCGGCCCAGGCTCAGCGCTCTGGCGATGTCGAGAAGCGGTGTTCCGAGTCCAACCATGCGCTGCTTGTGATCGGCTATCTAGAAGACTGGGTCCGCAATGGAGCAGGCGGAGAGTTAGCAGACCAATTAGCCGCCTTCTACGCATCGCTTCGACGCAATCTGGTTGTGGCACAGGCAGAACAGTCGCCTGAAATCCTGGAGGACCAGATGCGTGCGGTCTTGAAGATCCGGGAGAATTGGCAGCAAATGGACCTGCGCTCGACGGTTCCCAATCCGGAAATCCTTCTACCACCAACGTCCCGAGTTGCGGGGATCTATTCAGGTGCATTGGATCGCACGCGGGGAAACTGGTCCGCGTAAAGGTTTGGACCGCGAACGAAACAAATGTGAGCTCCGGCATCGACACAAGGAGTTTCGAAGCCACTCCGAGGAGACTCCAATACTCGCGGTCGTCGACGTTCAGTAGGTTGGGAATTGTAGAACTGGCAAAAGTTTGGGGCGCATCCTCGAGATGCGCCCCAGCCTTTTGCAAAACCTGTGCACGGCTTTGAAGGCATGAAGCCGCTTGGCCCCTGATTATGGCTAGCTCGGGTTAGACAAATAATTAAGTAGGGTGGTCGGTAGAACCTTGGCTGCAGCGGCAAGCGCCGCGCTGTTGGCAGTCTCGGCTTGGCTGAGAGTTGTCGCTGCCGTTGCCATGTCCACTCCAACCAAATTGGTCTGCTGTGTGGTCAGACTGACCGTCTCCTGCTGCAGATAGGTTTCCTGCGAATTCAACTGGCTCTCGGCATTGCCGTAGAAAACGCGTTGCTGGCTGACGTAGCTGAGCGCGAAACTGACGGCCGAGGTGGCAGACTCAATGCCTGCAGTGTTTCCGGTTTGCAGGGCGGTGACGAGTGAACTCAGCGAGCCCAAGACATCATTGCTGGAGTTCGAAAAGATCTGGCTGCCGGGAAGATTAACCTGGACACTCAACTGGTCGCCCACGGCCACGGAGTTGACGCCATTGTTGCCATTGTAGGCGTAGCCCGAGGGTGACGAGGCGCTTGCGGTGTAAGGAACCGTGGTATTCGCAGTTCCGCCAAAAAGATAGGCGCCCTCGTACGACGTATTGGCCTGCGACACTACACTCGAAAGAATGCCTTGTACCTGCTGGGCAATCTCTTGCTGATTGGCAGCGGAATCGGTGCCGTTGGCTCCTTCGGTCCCGAGAGATATGGCCTGGGTGAGTGCCGAAACAACCGAGCCCAGCGCAGAGTCCGCAGTTTGCACCATGGACAGCACACCGGAGACGTTTTGTGTGTACTGATCGACATCTCCGCTCTCGATCGTGTTTTGTACCATGTCAGCCGAAGCAGCCGGGTTGTCGGACGGCACACTGACGCTTTTGCCGGTGGATACCTGCTGCAGAGCGGTATTGAGGTTGGTTTGGCTCTCGTTTATCGCGGCAAGAATGTCGGGGACAAGGTTTGGATTGACGCGCATATTAGTAACTCTGCGATGAACCCATATCGAGGGTCACGGTACTGAGCTGTTGAATGGTACTTACGATGCGAGCGGCGGCCTCGTAAGCAGTCTGGAAACGTATGAGATTGGTTGTCTCTTCGTCGATACTTACGCCGGAGATGGAACTCTGCTGGTTCGTAAGTTGCAGCAGGCTTTGGCCAATGGCCGTCGACTCCGAACTGGCGTTGGAGGCGTCTGAACCCACCTGAAAGACCAAGTTTGCGTAGGCATTGGTTACTGACTGGCCGGACGGAAGCGGACTGGTGAGCGCGGCAGAGAGATTTGCCACGTTGCCGTTGCTGCCGGCCGTGCCGTCGGAGCTGATCGCAATCAGTGAGGGATTGGTGATCGCCACGCTGAGACTGGCAGCAGCTCCTGCTGTACCGGTCGAGACCGAAAAGAAATTCCCGCCAACGTTGCCGTTGGAATCAAAGCCCATGGCCTGGGCGGAGTTGAAAGTCGAAGCAAACTGGCTGGCAAGCGTGTTGAGTTGGCTGAGGAATCCTGGTATCACCTGGTCGCGAATCTGTATGGCGCCGCCAAGCTGGCCGCCCTGTACCGACGAAGTAATGTCGTTGCCTGCGGAATCGAGTACGTGCTGCATGCCATCGCTGCCTGTTGTGGTCTGCAGCGTGAAGCTCTGACTGCCCATCACAAGTGGCGATCCGTTGGCGGTGGTGATCGTTTCTCCATCGCTGCTTTGCGATACGGAGATACCAGTCAATTGGGAGAGTTGCTGGACCAGTTCATCACGCTGATCCTGGAGTGTCCCCCCGTCCTGCCCGGACTGGGTGAGCTGCGAAAGTTGACCATTGAGCTGCGCGATCTGTTGTGTCAGCGAGTTGATTTGAGCCACAGTCTGCGTGACCTGACTATCCGCTTCTGATTGAGCGCTCGTCAGCCCGTTTGCCGTGGAATTAAAGGATTCGGCCAGATTCTGACCGCTTTCCAGGACACCCTGCTGGGCAGCTGCATTACTCGGACTTGCAGAAAGCTGGGCCAGGCTCTTTGAAAATGCAGTCAGCGTACTGGCAATATCGTCGCCCGTGGACGCGAAGTTAGTTTGAATCTGTTGTAGACTTGCGGATTGCGTGTCGGTACTGCTCTGCTGCGACGTCTGTTGCTGAATCTGCAGATTGAGCAGTTCGTCTCGAACGCTTTGGAGACCGTCAAGGTTGACCCCTCCGCCACTAACCTCGCTGCCCGACAAGGATTCAGCATTCTCAGAAAACTGAGGTACTTCGCGGGTGTAGCCCGGAGTATTGGCGTTCGCGATATTGTTGCTCGTGGCATTGAGCGCCGCCTGAGTTGCTTCAAGCGCCTGTATGCCGATCGTGAGCGAAGTATTTAGACCTGACATAACATTCAGATCTGGCACGACCAGGTTTGGTATTTCGACCTGGAGCCAGTTCCCTCCTGAAGATTTCCTTTGAATGATTCGAAAAGCGACACCATCAATGCAACGGAACGGCTGGAGTGTTGCAGCAGCGATCCGTATTGCTGATTTAATGTTTGGAGGGTGGCGGAGGCTACACGGATTTGCTGCATCAAACCGTCGCTGGTGTACCGGGCAGCGCTGTGAGCAACTGGCTGAGAGGAGACCTTCAATTCCATGGCCAGATCCGTGATGCGAGCGCTCAGCGTCTCTTGCCGGCGGACGCTTTCGTCAAATTCCAGGAGAGAGTTCTTGGCAATCGCCTGCATGGCGCGCTCCAGTTCACAGGCGAGCGAACGCAATAGCTGAAGGTAGACTTCAACCTTGCCGTTCCGGTCCTGGAGGCCTTTCACAATCATCTTTAAGGACATCCGTACGATGCTTCAACCGCGGATAGGTTCACTCCTCGGCTCAGGCATGCTCGTCGATCATCGACGAGGCGATCTGGTTTGCATCAAGCTTATAATTCCCGCTGCTGACCGCCGCTCGCAAACTGTCCACCTTATCCTGGCGGATTTCGGGAGAATTCATGGCCGTGCTCACCAGGGAATGCAAGGATTCAGTATCAGACGAAAGGGTCGTTCTATCCCCTTCGCCGGCAGATCCGGCAAGCGCACTTCGATTTGCTTTGACCTGCTGCGCAGCCGTTTCACTTGCTATCTGGCTTGCCGCCGACTGCGTTAGATCGATTCTCATGACGACTCCTTGTTGAAGCCTGCTTCCCTATCGGCATGTTGCAGGCGAGAGTTTAATTGATTTCTCAGCGTCCCTTGACAGCCGCCGCTTCTTTTGCACTCGAACCCAGTTCCTGAGCTTCCACATTGGCCTTATCTGCCATGGAATGCATAGCTTGGGCGATCATTCGACCAATTCCAATGCCTCCCGACGCCGCCAGTGAAGTTGCAACAGACTGCACTCCCAGGCTCATCATCTGCTCGCGCCCGGCTGCATCTTCATCATCTTCTGCGCCCGGCACGGTGGCAATGGATTGTTCGGCTTGCTGCAGCCAAGTGGTCAAGAGCATGGCTTCAAACTCTTTGGCTCCCTTTTCGATCTTCGAGTCGTCTTTGTTGGCCGGTTGCGACTTGAGTTGATGAAGCATGCGGTCTTCTGTCGATTGCAGAAGGCTGGCCTGGGACGTAAGCGAAGCGGTACTGATGCTCGTTGCCATTTACTGAACCTCCAACTCGGCCTGCAGGCCGCCCTCGGCCTTGATTGCCTGAAGAATGGCTACGACATCCCGGGCGGAGGCCCCGATAGCATGAAGGCCACTCACCAGCTCTTCGACGTTTGCCCCCTCGTCAAGCCGCATGGTCTGCGCCGGGCCGTCGTTCACGCTCAGATTCGTTTGCGGAACCAGGACTGGCTGCAGCCTGTCGTCACGGCGGGCCTTTCCTTTTTCGTCATTGCCGGCTCCGTTCAAAGGAACAGCCGCGACATCGTACGATGTGACAACCTGAATGGAGAGATTGCCGTGAATCACAGAAACCGGCGTGAGTTTTACATCGCCCCCAAGGACAATCGTGCCACTTCGTTCGTTGACAACGATCTTCGCCGGCGTATGGACATCGAGCGCCAGGTTCTGCACTCGAGAGATAAGGTCCGGTACTGAAGACACTCCGGTATCAGAAACGCTGACGTCGACGCGGGTGCTGTCGAGTGCCGATGCAACTGACTTGTGGAAATTCTCGTTCACTGCGTCCGCTATCTCTTTTGCAGTGGTGAAATCCGGATTACGCAATAGAAGTGAAACAGACTTGAAGTTGTGCAGATCGACGGAAGTGTCGCGCTCCACGATGCCGCCGTTGGAGACGACACCCACCGTCGTGGAGTTCACCTCTTTGCCGTTGGTGCTGTTGCCCACAGTGTATCCGCCCATGACTAGCGGGCCCTGGGCCTCTGCGTAAACCTGTCCGTCAGGCCCGTGCAATGCGCTCATCAGCAACACTCCGCCGACGAGGCTTTTCGCATCTCCCACTGAAGACACTGTAACGTCCAGCCTGGCGCCCGGCCGGGCAAAGGGCGGAAGACTAGCCGTGATAAAGACTGCTGCGACGTTTTTCACTTCAACCGTACCCGGAGCAATCAACACTCCCATTCGCTGCATGGCATTTGCCAGAGTTTGCACGGTGAAGTAGGTCTGCTGGCTGTCGCCGGTTCGGTTCAGACCAGCCACTAACCCATAGCCGACCAACATGTTGTCTCGGACGCCTTCAACGCTGGTGATGTCTCTAATCAGGACCTGGCGATTGGGGCTCGCCGCAATGGCACCTGTCGAGCAGGCGAGCAGGCAAAGGCACAGCGCGAGCATGCGCGTCGTCGGAGAAAGTGACCAAAGCCCGGAAATATTCTGCGAGTTGCCCATACGGATCAAAATCCTGTCAGCCATAGAATTGCGCGGGTAAGCGCGTTGGGACGACGGGTACTATCTGCGATGATGCCTTTGCCCTTCATCTCGATTTCAAGATCGCTGAGTGCGGCGGAAGGCACAGTATTGTTCGAGCCAATGTCCTTTGGCCGAACAACTCCCCGAATCGTCACGTCTTCGTGCTGGTTGTTCATGAAGATTTTCCGCTGGGCCTCGACAATCAGATTGCCGCTGGGAAGCACAGCGATTACCTGGGCAGTCATGCTTGTTTGAAATGTAGTGCTTGAATCCGTTGCTCCGGATCCCTTCAGAGAAGTAGACGAATTTGCGTTAAATAGAGGGTTGAGACCTTTGGTGTTTATGTCTCCAGCCAGGCCGGTAATAGCAGAGCTGGTTTGGAAGGCACGCTGGCTATTAACGTCCCCCTGCTGAGCCGCAGTGGTTTGCACTGCAACCAGAATGACGACCGTATCGTTCAACTTTCGCGCTTTGTAGTCCGATGAAATGTCATTCATTTCACCGCCTGCATTCCAGAGGCTGCCCACGGTATTCACCGCAACCGGCGTCTCCTTCTCTTGCAAACGTGAAATGTAGTCTGACCGCAGTTCAGTCGGGGTGTTTTTCTTGCTGGTCTTTGCCCGGGATGCCGGAACCGCGACCATTCCCACTAGAACGACACACGCCAGAAGCTGCGCAAGACCACGATTGCCGCTGCTCTTCATCAGAGACTTCCCTTCAATGAATTGGCATCGACTACTTCCGCAACGTAAAACTGACGGTTGTCGATGCTCCGCACCCGGATCCTATCTCCAGGAGCGCCGTTACCCATGCAGACAACCGTGATCCGGATATGTACCCGGTTTCCCTCGAGCAAAAGGGAGGTCTGCGTTCCGGCCCGCACGACGATCGGCCTTGAAGCAGCTTTCGATGCAATTGCTTGAGTCTGCGACGGTGTTAGTGGTGAGTCGGCTGATCCTTCGCTCTGACTCAGTTGCGTCTTCACAAAAAACGGAACACATTCTCCCGGGTTTTCGCATTCGATCCGCACGATGGCCGCATGTTCGGCCTCATTCTGAATGGACCTTACCTTGAGCTTCGGAGCATTCGTGGTGGCCCGAACCTGGCTCAGGAGCGTGATCTCTCCAGGCGAAGTCGATATCCCTACCTCGTTGATGGCTGAAGATATCCGCTCGACGCTTATCGCGTGATTTGCAGGCGCGGCCGCAGCCGATAAAGCGGCAGCGGCAACAACGACACCGGTCAAAATGTACACAAATCGCTTCATGGTAATGTCTTTACTGCGCCAGTTGATTCAGTTGCTGAAGCATTTCATCGGCGGCCTTGACGACACGGGAGTTCGACTCGTATGAACGCTGGGCAAGAATCATGTTTACGAACTCATCCACCACATTCACATTCGACTGCTCGAGCATCCCCTGCTGAATCGTCCCCAGGCCATCTGCGCCGCCCGCGGCACCAATAACCGGCTGACCCGAAGCGGTAGTCGCAAGATAGATGTTGTTGCCGACGCTATTCAAGCCACCGGGGTTCGCGAACATCGCCAATTGAATGATGCCCACCTGTTGCGCCTGCGTCTGTCCCGGCAACGTAACACTCACGGTGCCGTCGCTGCCAATTGTGATGTTGGTCGCCGACGCCGGAATATTGATGGCGGGCTGGAGAAAATCACCGTTCGCGGTGACGATATTTCCCTGCGCATCTGCCTGGAAATTCCCGGACCTCGTGTACCCGGTCTGGCCATTCGGAAGGAGGATCTGAAAGAAACCGCTGCCCTGGATGGCAAGATCCAGCGGGTTGCCGGTGCTGCTTAAGTCCCCTTGCGTTTGCACAACTTCAGTATTGCCGGGCCTGGTGCCTAACCCAATCTGCAGGCCCGATGCGACCGTAGTCTGTTGCGTTGCCGCCGCGCCCGGCATGACATCATTCTGATAAAGTAGATCGGAAAACTGGACCCTCCGCGACTGAAACCCAGCCGTGCTGGAGTTGGCAAGGTTATTGGCAATATTGTCCAGGTTGATTTGCTGGGCGGTCATTCCGCTGGCAGCGGTGTAAAGTGCGTGAAACATTGAGTCTCCTTTAGCCCACTTTGGGAAGGTCTTGCGTTGCGGTCTTGTCAATCTCGGAGTTAAACATCGAAAGGGCGCGCTGCATCATCTCGGCAGAGCGTTGCGCTGTGACCAGTTCAACCATGCTTGAAATTGGGTTCACATTGGAACTCTCGAGCATTCCCTGCCGCACGTTTGATCCGGTCGCAGGAGTTGCCGTTCTTGCCGGGGCGGAGTAATAGGTATTTCCGGCGCTCGTCAACTGTGTGCCCGCGGGAAACTCGACCAGTCTCAGCTTGCCCGAAATGGCTCCATTCGAAGATATGGTTCCATCTGCGCTGACTGATACAGGGCCGGGAATCATCGTGATGACACCCTTTTCACCCATGACCGCATCGCCCGTCGCAGTTACCAACTGACCCCGGCTCGATACCTGAAAAGTGCCATTGCGCGTATAGACCGGGCCATTCGCGGTCTGGACTTCAAAGTAGCCTGGGCCTTCGATACCAAGGTCGAGATCGTTCCCAGTTTTTTGAAGCGCACCCTGGGTCTGGTCCAGCGTCGTTCCGCTGAGGATTCCGAAGTTGTTCATGGCTTGGTCGAGGGCGGAGCCTGCCGCACTTCCGGCGTTGGCCAGCACGGTGCTGAACACGTTGTGTTCCGCCCGGAAGCCGACCGTACTCGTGTTGGCCAGATTGTTGGCAATCGTATCCAGAGCCTGGGTGCGAGTCACTAAGCCCGTGCATGCGGCGTATAGTCCACTGTCCATGTGCGCCTCTATCCGCATAAGACAATGCACGACGCGTGCCAAATGACTAGGCAATGTTTGCCCAAAAACGGGCGCAAACCACCTTAATTGACGTGATTTGATGAGCCTTTGGTGAGAATCCCGATGCTGCTCCAGTACACCCGGTGCCACGACTGAGTGTTCCTCATCCGAACGCAATCTGAGGCCACCCGGGCATGCCCCTTTGGTAACCCAGTGCAAAGCCATTGGCTTGCTTGAACCGAATGGTGCAAGAGGTCAGATTTCGACCAAGCTATTTTTTAGGAATGAGCCATTTACGATCTTGTGGGCCCTTTGTACGATTCCTGACCATCGTTGCTCATGAGCTGGGTCTTGAAGTTCGCTGAAATAGTCCTCAACACAATATGGGAGAGACCAGTCTTCTGCCAAGCGGAGACCGTGGAGGGCTGTGGCTTTCGAGCTTGAATCCAACACGCCCCATCCTAAAATGACAGGCAGTGAATAAAGGTTATGAAAAAGCCCAACCAAGTAAGCTTCATCCGGGTTGAAGGCATCATCCGGTTCCGAAGCGATCTGTTTACAGCACTCTGCAACTTCCTTCGCGTGCTGCCAGGCTTCGATGACTTCGCTGGAACACGCATCGGAGGCCGATCTTTCGCTGGAAAGTGCGTCCAGGCACGACTGCAAGCCAAGATTTGAGATGCAATCCTCGATGCGGGCAGGCCGCTCTTCGGCGGACGAACACTCCAGGGCTGCGCGACGAAAAATCTGTAGCGCAGCACCCAGATCTCCCAGGATCAATTCGGATACCTCCCGAAGATCGACAGTGCGTTCCTGCACTTTTAGTTCCATCAGCAACCGCGTTCCAAGTTGCACGGGAATCTCGGGTAGATCGTCTCCGCACACGATTTGGGCCCATTCGGATTCAGAAACCGCACTGCGGCCCGATCCGATCTCCACTACTCTTCCATTCCGCACGCTGACACCACCTGACGTATTCATCGGCAGGTAGCAGCGATCTGTTTATCAAAAAGAGCAGACTGATTCTTGCCGACTGGCCGAATTTACTAACACTTCAGGGGTAGCCGGGCGTTCCAAGCGGAAAATAATGTCAACTTCTCCCCGTTTGCCCGAAATTCTTGCCCAAACGTGACTCCAGCAGCGGGCGAAGACGGCGCGCTCCGCAGCCACCTCAACTGCAAATCGTCCCACAGTCCTGGCCATTCTTTCCGGCGCACCTAGGTCGTCGATCACAGCTTCCGTGTGATTTGAAAAGGCCATTACACATTTCGTTTGCTCCGCTAGTTCCGAAGCAGTGATGAAGCACGGTAGCACCCTGCAGCCTGTGACTTTTTCGATCGATTCGAGCAAACAATGGTCGACTCGAAACACAAAGCCGAGCAGAATTCGCTTTGCCTTGATTGAGTAATCCAACGGTACTGCGGATGATTGCTGAAGTAGATATTGAGGGATGTCCGATTCAACCGTCTGTCCGATGCGATCCTGGGCGAGTACCGGATAGCCCCACTGGGCGGCTCGAGCGGCGGCGAGTTGCTTTTCGCTGACAAGCCGGAGTCGAATCAACGTGGCTTCAAGGTTCTCCTGATGCCGCTCGCTCTCAATCTGGGCAGACCGGAGCGTTTCCGTGCTTAGGTAACCCTTAGCCAGAAGAATCAACCCCATCGACATCCGAGGAATACGCGGAATCTCGTTGAAATGCGCATTCGAAAGCGATGCAAGCTCAGCGCGGGATGCCCGAGCGAAGCAATCGACGCTGCAATACCAACGATCGCCGCATTGGATCCCGTTTCGGCCTCCAGGGATGCTTCGCATAAGTTGCGTGTTGTGACAGGATACGTCGTCGCAAACTGCTCGCATGCTTTTCCAACCGCGATCCATAACCGGCCAAAAGGATTTCAATGCTAGTTCCATGTCAATTAACCTCAACAGATCAATTCAAGAAGTGAGATACAACGGGCTGCGGAATCTCAGTAACCCGTAGTCCGTAATTTCCGTCGACGATTACAGCCTCTCCTCGGGCGATCAGCTTGCCATCGAGAAGAAGTTCCACCGGCTCGTCCACCATTCGGTCTAATTCGATTACAGAGCCGCTCGAAAGAGCCAGCACGTCGCGGAGAGGCAGTTGCCTTTGACCAAAGAGCACCGAGACATTCAATTCGACATCCATAACAAGCTTCAGATTGTACGGATACACCTGCGGCTCGTCCGGTTCGCTGCCGTTCTCGGTCCGGGCGGCGGATGATAAGGCGTTGAGAAGCTGAACTCCGAAATAGAGCAGGACCGGCGTGCCCGTCGGATCATCTGTTGCCGTGAGAGCAACAACAAACATTCCCCCGAATGCCAGGCCGGCCACTCGATCAACCTTGACAGAGAGCGGCCCGTAGCTGGAAGAGAGGGATTCGGTGAAATCGGCCATCGCCGACGAGATGACCTTTGCTAGAGTCTCGCCATGCTCTTCGGAGATTGCCTCGATAGGCTGCTTCACAACTTTCGCAACAATAGCATTCACTTGCGGCTCGAAGAACTCAATGAAACACTCACCGCTGAGTGCACCATCGACCTTCAGACGAAAATGAATCGGCGCCTCTTTTGAGGTGGGTACATCCGGCCCCTTCTTGACTTCAAGCGGCCAAGGCAGTCCCGTGGCCAACGCTAGCGACGCTGATAGTGACCCCGCAAAGGCAGCTGCAAACTCCCGTGCTGCGATTGTCTTTGCTTGATTATCCATTTCTCGATTCCTCCGATTTCCAGTCTGTTTGCGGTGTACGGCGGCCTAACTGTGCTGCTCTCTGCGCTCCATTTCTGACAGGTACAGCCTCAAAGATTGCCCGTGCGCCGGTAGTGAGCACACCCGGAGTCTGTATTGGAGCGCGGAGCTTCAGAACCGACCCGGGCTGAAGCGCGATGAGGTCACGAACTGCAACTTTGAGCCCCGGCAGTTCTGCACTCACCTGCATCTCGCAATCGAGAATGCGTTCACGAATTGGAGCCGTCGGAAAGCTCCAAAGTCTTTTCTTCTGGGGTTGATCCAGCTTGACCTGTTTGATTACTTCATTAAGAAAACCCGCAGTAAACAAGAAGTTTAACGAACCCGAAGCGCCTGCAATTTGTACGTCAAATTTCAACACTGCGATTCTCTCGTTGGGTGGGCAGAATCGATTGAGGGCGTCTGCTTTGATGGGACGGTTCACCGTCATCGCCAGCCCTGGAATGCGCCATGCCTGTTCGGCCTGTTCCGCAATGAGATGGATAATGCCGCGCATGATCTCTTCATCAATCTCTGAAAGCTCGCACTCTTCGTCCCTGACCTGTCCCGATCCTCCCATCAGAATGTCGATCATCATCAGTACCAGACGCAGATCGCACTCCACGACGACGTGGCCCGGTAAGATCCCTAAAGATAGCGGCACGATATATGACGGAATGCCCTCCTGGTGATCCTTGAGCGTAAGTTGATCAAAGGTCTTGAGCTTGACTTCGAGAGTCGTCCCGAGTTGGGTATCCAGTGCAATCGCCATCTGGCGTGCAAGCGCCTCGTGAACTGAAGTCAGCGAGCGTGCATCCTCATTGGACAGGCGCCCGGCAGAGCGAAAATTGCAGCTGTGCACGGATTTTGCTTCAGTGGCACCCTTCTCCGTTCCGGGCGGATTGGTTGCAGTTTCATTGCGGCTATGAGTACTCAAGTTGTTCTCCTGCAAATGTGCCGGTCATTGCCGGCCTTGATTGAATGTGTTCGAGATGCTGTTTTAGCTTCACCATCGTGGCCTGGCGAATCTGCGAGACACGAGAGAGCGCGACACCTACTACTTTCGCAATCTCTTTCATGGTCAGTTCCTCTCGGTAGTAGAGAGACAAGATCAGTTGCTCCCTTTCGGTGAGTTTCGAGATAGCCTCAGCGAGATGCGCCTTCATCTCGCCTTCCAGACAAAGTTCGAACGGATCGGGGTCTTTCAAATCGGGCGCCGATTCAATCAAGTCCATCGAATCGGACCCTTCGTTGGATACTGCGACATGTTGACCCGAGACTTGAAGTGAGTCTAGCTGTGCCATCAGTTTGTGAAGTTGGCCAGTGCCCAGTTTCATCTCCATTGCAATCTCGGACTCAAGCGGCTGTCGGCCCAACCTGCCTTGAAGCCGCGCGGTAGCCTCGGAGATCTCTCGCCCTTTTCTGCGCATATGGCGAGATCCCCAGTCTGTCTCGCGCAGGCTGTCCATGATTGCACCGTGAATGCGGAACTTTGCAAACGTCTTGAACTGGACGTTCTTGGAGCAATCGAAATTGCGGACTGCCTCCAGCAGGCCGACAACACCGGCACTCACAAGATCCTCAAGTTCGACCTGCTGTGGCAGGCGTTCACGAATCCGCGTAGCGATATAGTAGACCTGCGACAGTTCCTGCATCACAAGATCTTCTTCATCGTTCGTTTCGGTAGCGCTCTTTTTATATGCGAATTCTGCCGGTGTCATTTGGTTATCCTGTTGTTTGGGAAATCGTGACGAGTTTTCATCGGACCGACCCCAGGGACATTACTGACGTCATGGGTGGGATTTCCGATGGAGAAATGACAACGATCTTCGGGATAAACGGCTCTAAGACGCGTCGGAGGTAGAAACGTCCCGGAGAAGCGCAAAGCAGCACGGGCGGCGCCATGGCAACCTGATCGCCCAGCATGGCGCGCAGTCCTTCGAGAACTTTGCGCGCTACGGAGATTTGAAGCGCTCCGCCTTGTCCCACCTGCTGATGTTGCGAAGATGTGCGCGCACACTCTTCCTCGAGCGCGCTATCCAATGTGACGACTTTCAACTGGCCTCGCTCATCGAGGAGGGGGCGAATAAGAGCGCGTCCGAGCGCGTGCCTGGCTGCCTCAACGAGTGCAACTGGATTCTTGTTGATTGAGGCTGTCTCCACCAGCGCTTCGAGGATTGTTCCAAGATCGCGAATTGAAACCTGCTCCCTCAGCAACTGCTGCAGCACCTTCTGCACTTCACCTAGTGTCATAAGCTTCGGCATCAGCTCATCAATGAGCTTCGGATGCGAATCCGCGAGTCGATCTAAGAGCCGCTTGGCTTCATGACGGGTCAGAAGGTCGTGCGCATTCTGTTTGATTAACTCGGAGAGATGAGCCGTTAGGACCGAAGTATGGTCAACTACCGCGTATCCTGCGGCGATAGCTTGCGCTTGTAGATCGGGAGTGATCCACTTGGCCGGTGAGTCAAAGGCAGGTTCTCGCGTATCCTGTCCTGGAAGATCACCGGGCTTGGGATTCGAGTTGACTGCGAGTAGGCGATCGCGGCGCATTTCCCACCGCGCGATCTCTACGCCACGCAGATAAATGACGTATTCCTTTTCCTTCAGAGACAGGTTGTCGGTGATATGAATTGAGGGCACAAGGAACCCAAGACTCTGGGCAAGGCTCTTTCTTAGGGACTTTACGCGCGCAAGCAACTGGCCACCTTGTTTTGCGTCGACGAGTGGAACCAACCCAACTCCAACTTCCAGCATGAGTTCGTCGAGTCTAAGAACGGCGTCCATCGGGTCGACGGCGGGCACCCCTGCCTTGCTTCCTTTCTCCGTTGCGGCCTTGGCAGCTGCGGCTGACGCGGCGACTTCGGAAGGCTTCATCTTCCAGGCCGAGAACATCGCAAGGCCGCCAAGCGCAATGAAGGAAATCTTCGGCATTCCTGGAATGAGGGCCAGCGCGAGCAGGCAGCCACCCACGATCCAGAGCGGCCGGGAAGTACGGAAGACCTGCCTGCCGATATCCGTACCAAGGGAATTATCGGAGGCCGCTCGAGTCACCACGATGCCGCCAGCCACAGAGACAAGGAGCGAGGGGATGATTGCGACCAACCCATTGCCGACTGTGAGGATCGTGTATGTCTTCAACGCCTGGTCAAAAGGTACGCCAAGCTGAAAGACGCCGATTAGGAACCCAGCGACGATATTGATTGCAGTGATGAGAATCGTAGCAAGCGAATCCCTCTGGCTGAAGCGCGCCGCGCCATCCATTGATCCGCAGAACTCTGCTTCACGGCTTACTTGTTCGCGACGAGCGCGCGCCTGGTCGGCGTTGATGAGTCCGGTATTCAGGTCGGAATCGATGGCCATTTGCTTGCCGGGCATGGCATCGAGAGTGAAACGCGCGGTGACCTCGGCGGTACGCACTGCGCCATGGCTCACTACCAGATATTGGATTGCGATAAGCGCAATGAAAATGACAAAACCGACGATGTAATTACCACCAACCACGAATTGCCCAAAGGCTTCAATCACTTGGCCGGCTGCCGATGAACCTTCACTTCCGTGAAGCAGAATGCGACGAGTGGCCGCGAGATCCAACGATAAGCGCATCAGCGTCAACAGCAGGATGAGGCTGGGAAATACTGAGAACTCCACAGGACGGAGAACTTGAATTGCCGTCAGCAGAACAAGGACTGCAGCGGTGATGTTTAGTGTCAGCAACAGGTCGAGTACGATACTCGGCAGCGGGACTAACATTACAAACACCAATGCCACGGCCGCTGTGGGAATGATCCATTCCGAGTGACCACGGAGCGTTTTTAGTAATCCAGATTTCTTCGTCACTGCGGCCTCACTTGTGGCTTTGGGGTTGCGGATGCTCTGCGCTGCGCTTCGCGGTTCCTGAGCTCGGTCTGAGCCTTGTAAATCAACACGAGGATCTCGGCAACGGCATGGTATAGGTCAGCAGAAATTGGATCCCCTACCTCAACACCTTTGTAAAGCGCCTGCGCAAGGGGACGGTTCTCCATCACGGGTATGTCGCGCTGGCGAGCAATCTCTTTGATCTTTGCCGCGAGGTAATCGCGGCCCTTGGCCACAACCATGGGCGCGGCCATGTCCAGCTCGTAGCGCAGGGCAACTGCATAGTGGGTGGGGTTCGTGATTACTACCGTTGCCGTTTCGGTAGCTTTGATCATTTGTCTGCGCCGCATCTGGCGCTGAATTCTGCGAAACCTCGCCTTGCTCTCGGGATTGCCTTCCGACTGTTTCAACTCATCTCGGATGTCTTGGCGGCTCATCTTGAGATCGCCTTCATTCTTCATCCAAAGCAGGAGGTAATCGACACCCGCCCAGGCGAACAGAATCAGGCCAGACTTCCAGCAGAGTTCTAGCAGGATCTGGCCCATGAGGCTGGAGAAATGCCGCGCATCGACATAGGAGCTGCCCAGGATTTCTCCCCAGTGGCTACGGATGCATGCAATACCAACCCAGGCGATAGCGGCAAACGGCAGCAAGGACTTGAGAATCGAGCTCAATGCCGCCAGCGAAATCATTTGTTGCAGACGATTAGCTGGATTAAATCTTTCAGCCTTGAAGGATAGGGATTCCGGCGCAAACACGAAGCCTCCCTGCGCCAGTGAAGCAACAAGGGACATGGCAAGTGCAGCGAATAGGATCGGCATGATCCAGCGCATAGCTTCCACGCTGCTCCAAAACAGGAGTGGCCCGTTGGGTTCAATCGAGTTCTGTCCTGCGAGTTCCAGCGTCATTCGAAAGAATCGCGTCCAATGCGGAAGGGCGACTCGACCGGTAAAATACATGACCCCAGCAACCCCCGACATGGAAAGTGCCGCACTCAGCTCGCGTGATCGGGTTACCTGTCCCCGCTCCCGCGCCTTCTTCCTATGCTGCGGTGTCGCCTGTTCCGTCTTGTTGGAGTCAGCCATCGTGTCTCAACTCGCCAAATGAAAAAGTTGCTCGCTGTCAGTTACTGCATTGACGAAGAATCGGTGAAAGAGGTCAGGCCAGTACTTCAGGGTCGCGATCAATATGAAGATTCCGAGCAGGCTCTTGATGGCAGGTCCAAGGAGCATCAACGGCATTTGTGGAGATGCCTTGCCGAGTAAACCCAGAATGATGTCAGCGGCCAGCGTCGCGCACAGAACCGGTGCGGCAATCTGAACACCCAAAGCGAATACCTGCCCCACCGTCTTGAGTATCGCCAGGGTGTACAGGCCGTTGAGGTGCGCCGTGCCTGGCGGGACGTAGCGATAGCTATTGCCAACCGCGCGCAGCAGCCAGTAGTGCACATCCATCTGGAGAAACAACAGCATGACGATACTCTGGTAAAACATTGCTACTACGGGGGTATCCACCTGCGTTTGCGGGTCGAGGATATTCACTAGCGAATAGCCCATCTGGATGCCCAGCACCTGCCCGGCCAGTTGAGCAGCCTCAAACACAACATTGGTGGCAATGCCCATCCCGATACCAATCAGGAACTCCGTGAAGATCAACGAAGGCCACTCGGACAGCGACGCTGGTGCAATCTGCTTCCCGACTGCCGGGAATAGCAGGCATGTGAGGGCAAGAACGAATACTGCCTTGATCCGCGCAGGGATAACGGAACTACCGAAAAATGGTGCAAACAGCATGAGCCCCGTAAGCCGCACCCCAATGGTGAGCAGGCCGCTGATGATCGTCATGAGAGGGATTTCGATCATTTCAGGTACCCGTGAAAATCCGAAAACATTCGCACAGTCATGGCGGATAGATGACGCCACATCCAGGGCATGGAAAAGAACATGGCGGCCCCGGTCGCGAGTAAACGGGAAACGGTGGCTATTGTCTGGTCCTGTATGGAAGTGAGCACCTGGACGATATTTACGACGAGGCTAACAAAGATCGCGACCGCAAGAATTGGGCCAGCGAGGATGATCACCTCCTGCAATACAGTTCGCCCCAGCAAGACCACCTGATCAACATCCATGGCTAATTGAAGCTCCTCATCAAAGAACCGATCAATAAATGCCAGCCGTCCACCATAAGGAAGAGCAGCAGTTTGAGTGGAGTTGATATGACCACAGGCGGGAGCTGGAGCATACCTACGGAAGTTGTGATGGAGGCGACCACCATGTCGACAATGAGAAAGGGGAGAAACAGCACGGTACCAATCTGGAAGCCAGCCTTTAGCTCCGAAAGAATGTAGGCAGGCAACAGCACCCTTAATGACAAATCGTCCGGCGAAGCCGGGCGCGGTTCCTTGGCAAGCTCGATGAACAGAGCTGCGTCTTTTTCCCGAACATACCGAGTCATGAATTTTCGCATCGGAACTTGTCCGCGATTCAGAGCCTCCATAGTTGTGATCTGTCCGGTCTGCGCCGGAACGAACGCGGTCTCATAGATTTCTTTACCGACTGGTTCCATGAGGAAGAACGTGAGGATGAGCGAAAGCCCGATGAGAGTCTGATTCGAAGGCGTAGTTTGAAGACCGAGTGCCTGCCGCAGAAAGTGAAACACAATCAGCAGACGTGCAAAGGGCGTTACACAAAGCAAGATCGATGGAATAAGCGTCAAGGCGGTAAGCATGATCACGATGGACCACGGTACCGAACTTCCTGGAACTCCTGGAATCTGCATCGATCCGTTATTACCGAATCCCGGCTGAGGTTGCATAACGGACTGTTGGGGGTCCTGAGCAGGATTCGTAAAAACCATCGATTCAGAACTGGACCCACCGAGTGAGGCGGATCCATTCTGCGTGGCCGTATTGTCAGGAACATTAGAGTTCGTTTGAGCGAGCACTGGAGCTGCCAGGGCAAGAGCCACCGAAGCCCACAGCGAAAGCCGTTGAAGTGTGCCCCTGACGCTCACTTAATTCACCCCGCGCAATCGGGGCAGGATCTCAGAAACTGAAGAACTTGAGGACTCACCTGCTTCACCCAACTGAGTCAAGAGAGCCACATTGGATGCGCCTCCACCGATCAAGAACTTGCGATTCTCAACATGAATAATCGCAATAAACCGCTTCTCGCCGAGAGAAACAGTCTCACATACTCGAAGTTGCTTGGATGTACGCTGGCTGTAATTCTTTTGGAGCCATCGAAGAGCGCGTTTGAGCGTGCCGGGACGCGTTGTTATTGGCGAAATCGAACTCTCATTCGTGGCTGAGCTCAAATGTAGAGGCGAATTTGTTGGTGTTGCCGAATTCGCTTCTTGAATCGAATTCGACTGAGAAATCTGGTTCTCATCGCGAATCAGGTCTGCATTTGAGAGCCTCGAACCCTTCTGGTTCCTCAGAACTTCGAAATGGTCAGAAGAGGCACAATCCGTGAGCGTGTCTATGAATGAAAGGTCGCCTCCCGACGTCGCGTGAGCGAATCTTCGCGCGTTGTATTTTGACCGGGTGCTCTGAAACAGAGGCCGTTTGATTTGAACTTCCGGGGTCATGCCTGGTCCGTGATACGTACGGCGAGCCGATCGCCAACGACTTCAAACTCTGTCCAGCCGATGAGCACCTTGTTGACGCGCAACGGTACATCACTGGTGTGGTGACAGGCTGTTTCCACAATTGATCCTTTTGTCAGAGCAAGAAGATCCGCGATCGTAAATCGCACTGCGGGCAATTCGAGAGATACAGTGCATGGCAGCCATGGCATTCTGTCGAGCGCATCTTTCTCTAGTGAAACGGCCTCTAGCTCGGACGGATCTTCGAGGTTTGTTTTCAGGTTGTGAAGTGCACTGCTCATTGGTCCTCGCGAACTCCTCGTTCAGGCCTCAACTTTATGTCGCGGCTGCAAGAACCGGCTCTGCTCCAGGCAGCCGGCTACGATGGAGTGATTGTGCTGAGGTAAATGCAATTGGAGGGCCGGAATGTGAACGTACAACGTAGTTTTTCGACGGATGGCACTATCTATATTTAACTTATTTGTATTCAATGCTTTGTAGATGCCGCGCAAGGGACTGCTCGCTCTCATGCCTGGTGAGACAGCCATGAGAGCGAGCAGTCCTTTACGCCCTTCCACTCTGAGGCAAGTGTTGAGCGCGAAAGTCTCTAATTCTACGTTAAGAACTCTTCTCCTCAGGTAGCGCTATGTCATCATCTGAATTGTGGCCTGAGACACCTGGTCGAGCGTGGTGAGAACCTTTGCATTCGCTTCGTAGCCTTGTTGGGCCACAATCATGTCTGCAAATTCTGTAGAGAGATCAACGTTTGAGCTTTCGACCGCCCCACCAGTGATCGAGCCATTTCCAGCCGCACCGGCCTGGCCAATTACAGGGGCGCCTGAGGCAAACGTGGCTTGGTAGTCGTTACCACCGCCCTGTTGGAGACCTTGAACGTTGGCGAAACTCGCGATCGCCACTTGTCCGAGAGCAAGGGTCTGATTGTTGCTGAACTCCCCTTGTACTGTTCCGTCAGGAAGGACCGAATAGCCTGTCAAGGTTCCAACCCCATAGCCGTTTTGCGATGTCGCACTGGTTGTGCTGGTCGCGTTCTGCTGAGTGACTAATGGGCTCCCCGAGCTGCCATTCAGGTTCCACGTCAGATTCAACGGTGCGGCTCCATCGGTCAGCCCCGAAATCGTAATGCCCGTGACCGAACCCGTAGGCGACGTCAGTTGGCCAGACGAGTTGAAAGTGAGGGTGCCTGTAGAAACAGGTGTTGGCGTTCCAGTGCCGCCGGTATCTGCGGAGGGAACACTGATGCTGTAGTTCCATGAATTCGGGCCAGCATTGGTGTACTGGATTGTGAGCGCGTGAGAGGTGCCAAGCGAATCATAGACCGTAATCGGCTCGCTATAGGTGTCACCAACAGCGGCGCTCGCATTCAGGTTGGTGCTCATTTGAAAGCTCGAAGTAGCGACGCCAGGAATATTGGCGGCCTGGTTCACCGTGATGGGAGAAAGCGTCGCACTTGTCGAGACCACGCCATTGACTGCGGGATAGCCCATCACCAACTGTCCCTGCGGTGTGCAAATCTGGCCGAGTGTATTGACCGTAAAGTTGCCCGCACGGGTGAAACTGTCCTGGCTACCGTTTGCAACGACAAAAAAGCCGTTGCCCTGGAGTGCCATATTGGACGCAATGCCAGTGGACGTAACGCTGCCATTGGAAAAATTGGCGGTCTGGCCTGCAATCTGGACGCCAGAACCAATTTGAATCGGGTCGCCATTGCCAGAGATCCCTTGCATCTGGTTGAAGACATCCGCGAAGTTGAGGCCTTCGCTCTTGAATCCGTCAGTGTTCAGATTTGCCAGGTTGTTCCCGATGACGTTCAGTGCCGAGGAACTCGCGGCGAGGCCTGAGAGAGGAATCGAAAATGCGGACATTTACCTTGCTCCAATCTGTTTCAAAATGGAATTCGTTATGGGCGCTGCAAAACCGCCGTACAGGTTCATGAGCCCTGGAATGGTCGGCGCGACTGTGTTCTGCGCGGGCATCTGGGTGAACGCCAGGTTGCCGCCGGTCGCGGATTTCGCTGGCGCTGCGCTAGCTAATTGCTGCGTAGTGGCTGCCTTAACCGTGCTTCCGTTGGCGGCTTGCGCGGAACCTGAAGCAGATGGTGTTCCCGAAGACATGTTTGCCAGGGTTTGATTGATTGAGATGAGTTGATCGAGCTGATTCAGGGAGACCATCTGGCTGACCATCTCGGTTGGGTCGACTGGCGAAGTGGGATCCTGATTCTGCAATTCGGTCACAAGCAGGTTCAGAAATGTGCTCTGCAGATCCGTAGACGAGGTGCCCGACGAGCTGCCAGTATTCGACGAACTGGTGCTTCCCGTCGCCGCCGCCGCATTGGCGCCTTGTGCCTGAATCGGGGCGCTCATCAACGGGCTGAATCCTTGAATATTCATCTCTTCCTTCCCTCCTGAAACACGGTGTCTTTATGCCCTGATGTCTAACCGGTACGCATCATTCGATGCGGACACTAGCATTGGAACTGCCCGGCTGGGATCTGATTCACCTGGGCCCCCTGGTGACGTCAATGATCGAGATGACTGCCGTTGCGCCTGCTCCTGAGGATTTTGCTTCTCTCCAGAAGACGATGCTCCCGACTGGTTGACCTCGATTGACGCATGAATCCCCAAGTCATTTCCGAGTTTCGCCTGGGCCAACGAAATATGCGATGAAATCGCGTTCCCGAGATCGCGATGGTCGACGGTAATCTGTGCGACTAATTGTTGTTGCGAAATTGAGGTACGAATGGAAATATCTCCGAATTCGACTGAACGCATGCCAACATGCATCTCCGACTCGCTCAGCGTCTGGATCACCCGCGCCGCGTTGACGCCGGCCGATCCTGCGGTCTCAGCGCCATCGAGATGGTTTTGAGGCAAACCGCCGGACTCTTCTGTGCGATGAACACCAGCCCCTGAATCACTGTTGGCAGAAAAAGCGGTCTCGTGGGCGGGCGAGCCTGGAATTGCGAATTGCGCCTGCGGTACAACGACATCTGCTGTCTTGGTTGTCACGGCCGAGAGCTGTGAGAGGTCAGTTTTCGTTTGCTGGGCCGAAATTTGCGAGGATTGGGCGCTGCGGGATAACGCGCTCACAGGTCCGACTGAGCCGCCCTTTGCTTGAGTCTTTGCGACTGCTACGTCAGCATTCGCAGTCGAAGTTGATCCCTGATTCGTGCTCTCACTCAATTTAATCGAATTCTGCTGCGGGATAGGTTCACTCGAAGGGATAACTGGATTTGCCAGAGCGATTTCCATTGCGAGGCTTATCTCCGGCGCAACTTTGATGTCCTGGATCTGCAGCGTTGTCACTGCACCGCGACTCGGCTCTTGAGCGGAATCTGACGTATCGGCCTTTGCTTTTCCACTAGCCTGCTCCGCGCTTCTGGTGCCTTCCTGGATTGCGCAATCCATCGCCGGATCGACTCGGCCGGATGCAGCCTTGGCGGGGAGAGTCGACGTCAAGAGCTGTTGTTGCGCTGCAGCGCTTTGCGTGACCGCAGGCGAATTCTGGCTGTCCTGAACTGTGTGTGCAGAATCCGAGCTCTTGTCGTTCAGTGATTCGCTGGCGCTTTTTCCTAGTGTTGTAGGGACGGATCCAGCGATCCCGAGATTCTGCTCCCAGAACGCGGACACACTCGCGTCTTTTGCAGTCGGCAAACATGCAGTTAGGTCAACCAACTGAGTGGCCGTTGTTGGGGTGGTATCCGTTGAGGTGAGGACCGGAACAGACCGTGGATTCTTCTCTCGGGGCCCGGTGTGATCCGGTGCGCTCGAATCTGATTCCGCCTTTGACCGCGAACCTGAAGCAGCGGCTGACCGCATGGAGAGGACGCCGCCATCCAAAATTCCAAGCAGGGTGAAGAATGGGACTGAGGACGGCTTGGAATTCGCCGCCTGTTGGCTCACATCTCCAGAGCTAATCGACTTGGGCGCAACTCGCACGCCGGTATAGGAGCACGTGTGTAACCAACGTCTGCTACTTTGTCGGAGGAATCTCGCCTGCGGAAGTCATTGATTCTGAGCGGCATACAAATCTGGATGATTCGTCATTGCCAGATAGCTGAATGAAACCGGCAATCATTGCCGCATGGGCTAGGCAATCTGTGCCCATTTGAGTCGTTGCTGCTCAGCATGAAAGTGCGGCACGAACTGGCAGCCGCGCGATCGCAGGATCAGAATTGAGAGTTTCTACTGTTTTGTTGAGAGCGAGCGGAGAAGATATCGTCCAGGAGTTTCTGATCGGCACGCAGTTGCTTTTGCTCGTAAGCAGTCCTCTGTTGAGTGAGCATGTCGGTGAGCATTTGCCGGCGGTTATGTGCAACGCGGTACGACTTGAGCTGCTCTTTGTGCTTTCTCTGGAGGATCTCGAGATTAAGGAGAAGCACCTTTCTCTCCTCAACGGCTTCATTCAATTCGCTCAGCATCAGTTGAAGAACGCTGGCCTTGAGCATGCCTTGCATTGTCGATTCCAGAACCTCGTGCTTCCGGGCAATCTTCGCAGCCATTTCTTGAGCAAGACGCCGGACTCGCGCGGCCTCGAGTTGCGTGGCTTGAACGGCAAGCTCTTCGCGCTTTTCAAGGCTTTCTCTGAAGCGAAGAACTGTCGCAAGTGAGAATCGGAATCCCATGACAACTCCGCTTCTAATCAGGCAGAGCCATCATGAGTTCAGCCGCTTTCTCAAGAGAGCAGAAATCATCAGGCTTCTGAGTTAGGAATCTGTTGATAGCCGGCAGATTTTGTATTGCGTGATCAAGGGTTGGATCGGTTCCCTTCTGATACGCGCCTATGCGAACAAGATCCTCTGAGCGGGTGTATGCAGCCATCAGCATGCGCAAGGCGCTCGCCTTGGCTTGATGATCTGGAGATACAACGCTCGACATTAGACGGCTTACGCTTTCCAGAATCGAAATCGGCGGATAGTGATTGTGAAGCGCCAGATTTCGGTCCAGCACAACGTGGCCGTCTAGCAGAGATCGCACCGTATCAACAACAGGATCCTGCTGATCATCCCCCTCCATCAGCACAGTGTAGAAAGCAGTAATGCTTCCATCGGAGAAGTTTCCCACTCGCTCCACGAGGCGGGCCAGCATGTTTAGAACCGAAGGCGTATAACCCTTCGCAGTCGGTGGCTCACCAGCAGCCAGGCCGATCTCGCGTTGTGCCATCGCAAAACGCGTCAGTGAATCTACGATCAGAAGAACGTTTTTCCCAAGGCTCGCGAAGTGCTCTGCGATTGCCGTAGCCGCAAGCGCCGCTCGAATCCGCAGTAGCGGCGATTGGTCAGAAGTGGAGACCATAACGACGGCTCTCCGAAGGCCCTCTTCGCCCAGGATCTCGAGGAATTCTCCCACTTCGCGTCCGCGCTCGCCCACTAGTGCCAGCACCGTCATGTCCGCCGCCGTTCCCCGCGCCATCATGCCGATCAAGGTGCTCTTCCCGACTCCACTGCCGCCGAAGATGCCGATGCGTTGTCCTCTCCCGCACGTCATAAAACCGTCGATTGCACGGATGCCGCAGCCAAGCGGCTCACGGATAGGCACGCGTTCCAGCGGCAAGGGAGCGGATCCATCAATTCTTATCGAATGCACAGCGCGGTATTCCCCTTTTCCATCGAGAGGATTGCCCGCTGTATCGATCACCCGGCCCAGCATCCCCGGGCCTATCCGTACCGACGGCCTTTCACCCCACGTGACAATGCGGTCGCCAAAGCGAATCCCTTGCGGTTGATCTGCAGCCATGGACAGCATGGTGGAACCACGGAAGCCAATGATTTCGCCCGAATAATTTCTTCCGCCGCCGGTGATCTCACACATTTCACCGAGAAAGCAGAACGGACCGTCAGACTCTATCAGGTTTCCAATAACCTGGTTGATCCGCCCGCTCCAACGCAACGTCGAGCCTGTTTCGACTTGGTGGGAAAATGATCTTAGAAGTTCACGTTTCATCGCTTGACAGGCCTCAGGGCAAGAAGATCGAAGAAGCCACGTTCAACTTCTTTCAACTGGGTATCAAGCCCGAAGTTAGCCGAGCCAAGATCTGTCTCTACAATGCAATCAAGTTCGCTGAGTTGTGGGTCCGCGGTTACTTCGACCCTCGACATGTTTGGTTGACCGGCAAAATAGGCTTTGATGCTGTTCGCCCTCGCCGGGTCGACCCGGACGGTCACACTTGATCCCTCACGCATATTTTCAATTGCCAATCTCGCCAGAGTGGCTACTAGCATCGGATCAACTTGTGATTCGCGGTGCAATATCTTTGCCGCAATCGCTAGGGCAAGTTGAACAACTTCGGATTCCACGAGTGCAAAATAGTTGTCGCGCTGTTCGTCAAAGGAGGCGATTGCAGCCGCAATTGGCGCGCTCGAGGCAATCAGCTTCTGCTCGAATTCACGGCGTATCCGTTGTTCCGCCTCTTTTGCCGCATCGTCTCTCTCCTGCTGGATTCTCGCAGCGAATTCTGCTTCAGAGAGTTGTACCTCTGCCCGGCTCGTCACCGGGGACTCTGCAGGCTCGCTTGCGTTCTCGTTAGATCGATCATTCTCGCACGAGAAAGAGCCCGCAATATTGCGGTACTGGAGGAGGGTGACGGGAACTGGAACTGCGCTGAGGTAAGTCGCGTTAGAGGACATACTCGTCATCTCCTTCACTCTTCAGTACGATCTTTCCTTCCGCTTCAAACTTCCGGGCAATCGCAACAATTTCACCCTGGGCTTTAGTCACTTCTTTGTTGCGAACCGGGCCCATCATTTCTGAGTCCTCTTTCATCATTTCAACGGCACGCGAAGACATTGTGCGGTATATACGAGTCCGTAACTCCTCAGAGGCTCCTTTTAGCGCGATCATAAGAGTCTTTTTGTCAATTGCATTCATGAGTTCGCGGAGATCTGGTTCAGGAACTTCAAGAAAGTTCTCGAAAGTGAACATCAGGTCACGAATCCCGATGGCCAATTTTGGCTCTTCAACTTCAATCGTCTCGAGAATCTCGCGTGCCGCATTAGCCTCGAGGTTATTCATGACCTCAGCAAGATTCTTGACGCCCGGCTTGTCCTGGGTGCTTTGATCGCCACCCGATTGGAGTCTACGATTCAATACATTGGATACTTTCGACGCCACTTCCGGAGAAAAACGGCCCATGGTTGCCAGCCTCTTTACGCAATCTGCGCGGTCGGCGGGTTCAAGGTTCATCAACAGCGCAGAGGCCTGCTTCGTTTCAAGATTGCCGACAACCAGAGCCCTGGTTTGAGCCTGTTCCCCAGTCAGGAACCTTGCCAGTTGCTGCGGGTTCGCTCTTTTCAATGTGTCGGCTTTGAACGAAGACTTGTCGTCAGCCCGCATCATTTTTTGCACCATATTCTTCGCACCGTTTTCTCCGAATGCTTTCACCAACAGGCGCACCGCGACGTCTTGTCCCCCAACTGTGATGAATTCCTGGGCAGCCATGATCTGCTGATACTCTTCAAGGACTTGCACAGTTACCTCAATTGGGACGCTCGCTAAATTCGCGATTTCTTCGGTGACTCGTTCGAGGTCGCTTTCGTGCAAATTCCGGAGGATAGGCGCTGACGCTTCCTCCCCGATTAGAGAAAGCAGGATCGCTGCTTTCCGCGCTCCGCTCACAGTCTGACTCGAAAGACTGCTCATGATTGGTCCTCCCTTACCCATGCACGAAGAGCACGAGCCGTATCTGCGGGCTTCTGGCGAACCAATTCGAGTGCTTGTTCTTTCAGCTGCGATGCGCGCTGGTTGTCACTTTCGATTTCAGCCGTGCCCATGGGGAGAGAGTCTCTGTTTGTCGTACTCAACGCCGGTTGCATGCCGGACTCCAGGGCATTTGGCCTTAATGCATGCTTCTGGATTGGCCGCAGCATAAACAGATACGCAAGCAGGAAGATCGCCAGAAGTGAAACCGGACGAGCGATGGCCGAATAGTCCAACACCGTCTTCTGAATCTGTGAAGCCCAGTTGGGAGCAGGTACATCCGATTCGGCAGCATCGGCGTTGAAAGACATATCCTGTACATTGATCACGTCACCGCGATTCGCGTCAAACCCGATCGCAGCCTGCGCTAGATCGCGAATCTTTGCCAGCTCCTCTGACGATCTCGGCTGGCGCGTATAGCTGATTTTGCCTCCGCGGGAGCCCTTCACAGCTTCGTCGTCCACCAGGATGGCCGCGGTGATCCTCTCAATCCGCCCTGCGGGTGTAACGGTGTGGACGATCGTTTTGTCCACGCCATATTGCTCGTTTTCTGATTTCGATGACTGCGTCGGGGTCGGTGTGGTCGACGCTGCAGCTGACTTCGCGGTCTTGGCAGACGGCATATTGCTGGCAGTTCCAGGAACACCCATTGGGACTGAGCCGCCAGTCGCTTGATCTTCGGTCTTCTGGGAGCTGAGCACGGCGCTCACGGTTGGGTCATATTCTTCCTGGCTTTTCTCGGTCGTCCCTTGGTCATAATCCACATTCACGCTGGCACGGATCCGGTTGGCCCCTACCACTGGTTCCAGGGTGTTGATAAGACGTTCAGTCAACCTCGCTTCTTCTGATTCGCCGCTCAGGGCCCCATCATGTCCAAGCCCAAGAGACCGGTCGGAGTCCGCATCGATGATTGCGACATCTTCGGGCTTCAGCTCATCCACCGCTCCGGCCACCAATCGTGATATGGCAAGCACCGCATCCTTTGAGAGGCCATTGTGCCGGAGCTTCAGAATCACCGACGCTTTGCCGGTCCGCTGGCGATCCAGAAAGACAGAATCGGTTGGCATCACAAGATGGACGCGCGCGCGCTCAACTTCCGCGAGAGTCTGAATAGTCCGCTCCAGTTCGCCCTCCATGGCGCGCTGGTACGCTACCTTTTCATCGAATTCGGTCTGGCCCCAGGACATTTTGTCGAAGAGTTCGAAGCCCATCCGGCCGCTATGTGGCTCGCCTTGCGACGCAGATTGCAGCCGGGCAGCAGCAAGCTTGTCCGCAGGGACACTGACTGTCTTTCCATCCGCGCTAAGTTGGTGGGGGATATTTTGTGCATCGAGTTGTGCGACAAGTTTCTGCGCGTCCGCCGGGTCCATGTCTGTGAAGAGTGGCTTGTAGTCTGGCACGATGAGAAGGTGCGCAAACAACGCCACAAGCAACAAGGTCCCGGCTGTTCCACCCAGAAGAAATGCCTTCTGCCGGCCATTGCGACTCAACCAAAAGTTTTTTGCCTGATCGGCTGTGTCCCTAAATCCTGCCATCGCGATTCAATCCTAGAACTGCATTTTCTCGATATCCTGATAGGCACTGACGATCTTGTTGCGCACTTGCATCATCAGCTGAAACGACACGTCCGCTTTTTCAACAGCAATCATCACATTGTTCAGATCGGCACCGCCGCCTTGCAGAAGGTTGCTCACCTGATCGGCGGCAGCATTGTGAAGTTGATCGACCGTGTGCACAGCGTTAGAAAGCACAGACGCAAAACTCGCCCCCGCAGCTTCCCCGGTGTTGTCAAGCGCCGGAATGTCCTGCACATAAGCATTTGAAATTCCGCTTAGATTGATGCTGTTCATTCTTCGGCTCCCTGCTAAGAAGACTTCAGTATGTCAATTGACTGTTGAATCATCTGCTTTGCGGCGGTTACGGCGGAAGCATTCATCTGATAGGCCCGAACGGACCCCATCAAGTCCACCATCTCTGTGACCGGATTAATTGCCGGATAAGCGACAAATCCGTTCTTGTCGGCATCTGGATTCCCCGGCTCGTAGCGCATCACCGGCGGCGTAGTATCCTCGATAACCTGCGTCAGCTCAACCGAGCCACGCGGGGCCTGCCCGAAACGGCCAATATGGTTGACGACATTCATGAAAGGCGAATTGTTTGCTGCGCTGAACACGACTTCTTTCCGCACATATGGGCCGCCTGTTTCGGTGTGAGACGTTTCGGCGTTCGCCAGATTTGCCGATGTTACTTCCGCGCGCTGCCGCTCGGCAGAAAGAGCAGATGCGCTGATTTGCAACATGTCAAAAAGACCCATGATTAGTTCCCTTCCTTGATGGCGGTCAGCAGGCGGTGAAACTCAGCCTTAATCAGTTGCACACCCATCTGGTATTGAAGCTGCGTTTGAGCCATAAGCATACTTTCGCGATCAATATTCACATTATTTCCGTCAGGACGCTCAGGGAGTCCCTCAACTTCTGAGGAAGCGTTATCGAATCGGACATCATTCCCTTCGTTCATCACGCGCTGCATAGCCGTCTGAAAATTGACGTCCTTCGTGTGATAACCCGGTGTGTCAACATTGGCCATGTTGGCCGCAACCGTCTGCTGACGATCCGCATTGACTTTCAGGTAGCCCTGAAGCAGTTGAAGCATCGGAGTAGTAGCCATTTTTACGCATACCTCCTGGGTGGCAGTCCATATTCGCGAATCTTGTTGCGCAACGTCCTTAAGCTGATTCCCAACATTTCAGCGGCGTGCGTTCGATTTCCATCTGTCAGGGCGAGCGTCTTTTCGAGATGCAGTCTCTCAACCTGGCGAATTGGTGTACCCGCTGCAGGTGCCGCGGCAGGAACTGGCAACTGCGAACTCCGCCCGATCATCGACGTTCCCTGAAATTCCGCATCAAAACAGCTTGCATCGAGTTCCTTCGATTCGTTCAGTGTCAGAACGCGCCGCATGAAGTTCGCGAGCTCTCTCACATTGCCTGGCCATGAGTGGGATTGCAGGCTCGCCAGAAACTCCGGATGAAACTGAGGCGCAATTGACCCGTGTTGCCCGCTGAATTTGCTTGCGAAATGCCGCGCAAGAATCGGAATATCTTCTCGCCGATCACGCAGCGGCGGCAACGAAAGGGGGATCACGTTGAGGCGGTAAAACAGATCTGCTCGAAATTGTCCGCGTTCGACCATCGCGCTAAGTGAAACGTTTGTGGTTGCGATTACGCGAATGTCGACGTGTATTGACCGTCCCTCGCCCAGCCTTTCGAACTCGCGTTCCTGCAGGGCGCGCAGGAGTTTTGGCTGTAGGTTAAGAGGCATCTCGCCTATTTCGTCCAGGAGAATCGTCCCGCCGTCTGCCAGCTCGAATTTGCCCGACCGTGAAGTGATCGCCCCAGTGAATGCGCCTCGTCCGTGCCCGAATAGCTCACTTTCAAGAAGCGCCTCGGGTACGGCCGCGCAGTTTACCGCAATGAACGGCTTCCGGCTTCGCTTGCTGAAATCGTGGATGAATCGCGCGAGTAATTCTTTCCCCGTGCCACTCTCGGCCTCGATCAGGACATCCGCGTCTGCGCTTGCGGCCGCGCGGGCACGCTGGATCGCGCGCAGAAGAAGCGGCGAACGCCCGACAATATCGCCAGCAGCACTGTCAATCTCTGAAAGCTGTTTGGCGCGCTTCATCACTAGGGCTGCCGTGGCCTGCAAACGGTCAAATGGAATCGGCTTGGTCAGGTAGTCCAGGGCGCCATCGCGCATCGCGCTCACTGCATCCGGCACTGAGCCAAAAGCCGTTAGTAAAATCACCCCAGTGGTGGGCGACGATTTGCGTACAGCGCGCATCACGTCCAGCCCCGATCCGTCGGGCATGCGAATGTCTGTCACAACTAGGTCGAAGTCGCGAGTCTCGGAATTGCGGATCGCCTCCTGCACGCCGGAGGCGGTCTCAACTGTCCAGCCGTAGCGCAGGAAGTTCGCGCGCAAGGCAGTGCGAATGCCTGGCTCGTCATCCACCACCATCACTGAAAGTTCTGCGTCGTTTGTCATAGGGTCGGAAACTCCAACTCAAAAGTAGTTCCGTGATTGACGCGGCTGGTGACAAAGATTCTGCCGCGATGCTGCGTCATAAGGCGTTTGCACACAGCGAGGCCCAGTCCTGGGGTGTCGCCGCTCCCGCTAAACCCCGGCTCAAAAAGTTGTTCGATGAATTCTTCTGCAATCCCGCACCCGGTATCCGAGATCTCAACCACCGCACACTTCACCGCATTGCGTGTCGCCTTCTCTATCGATACCTGGATAGATCCGCCGGTTGCTGTATGCCGGATCGCATTGCCTGCGATATTCAGGATGATCTGGCGAATTGCATCCTCGTTGCCCTCTACCGAAATTGCTTCTTGCGGGCTAACAAGGGTTAGCGAGACCCCTGCCTGGAGGGCTATGGGCCGGACAAACTCTACGCCACTCTGCACGCACGCAGTCAAATCCAGAAAGACAAGATGAGGGGTACACTCCCCGTTCAAGCTGAGGACGTTGTTAACGGTCCCGGATAGGGTTCGAATCCCGGCACGAAGATGAGATATCCACTGCGTTGATTCGCGCTGGTCCTGCTCGATAAGTCCCGCGAACAATTCCATGCTCGCTAACGGATTTCTAATTTCATGCGCGAGAATCGCTGAAATCTCCGCCAGAACAGCCGTGCGGCGGCTAGCTTCCCTCTCCTGCTCCGCCAGCTTTTCAGCGGTAATGTCCCGCAGAATCCAGATAGTCTTTAATTCCTGCGCTGAATCCTTCGACGAGTGATACGCAGGCGCAGAGCTCAATCTTCTGCTTCTGACTGCCAGCCAGCGCTTTCCTTCACTCGATTCGATGCATACTTCGCCGTCTTTTCCACCGTTCGGCTCTCCCTGCAGCAATGCAAATTCGAGCTGACTCAGCCGGGAGAGTTCGTAAAGGTTGTCAACCTTTTCGCATCCCAGCCGCAACAATCTGCGGCCTTCGGGATTGATCATCACAACGCGCTCGTTATTGTCCAGTACCAGGACTCCACAGGGCATGTAATCCAGCATTCGCTGCAGTGCCGCGCGCATGCGATCATTTTCCGCCAGGCTTCTGGTCAAGGCGGAATTCCGCTGCGACAGTTCCGCGTTCAGATGCGCCACTTCCTGCTGAAGATCGCGGTAGGATCCTTCAAGCAATGAGGAAGCCGCAATGAACTCCGAGAATGCGTCAGCGAGGAACGCCGGGCTGGGAAGCCCGTTCGCGGCAGCTCTTTCGATTGGAACTATATGAGAACTCGGCAGCATTTGCCTATTTGACATGCACGAAGCGTGCCAAACTGGAACTTCCTGCCCAGAATGGGTAGGCCGAGTTACAAAAGAATGTGTTCGGGGTTGATTTCGTCCCCATTTCCAACAAGAATCGTCGCGCGCTCAATCGCGTTGCGTAGCTCGCGAACATTTCCGGGCCAGCTATGCTGGGCGAGCACCTGAAGAGCGTCCCGGCTCAACGAAACTCCGGGGTGAAACTTGGCAGCAAATGTGAGAGCCAGTTCGTCCAGATCGCTCATCCGCTCTCGCAGAGGCGGCAGATGGATTGGAAATACGGCGAGCCGATAATAGAGGTCTTCGCGGAACTGCTGTTCTGCGACCCGCTTCTTCAGGTTCGCGTTGGTCGCGGCCACAACTCTTACATCCACTTTGAGATTATCGTTGCCGCCGATACGCTGGACCTCTCCCTGCTCGAGAAATCGAAGGATCTTGCTTTGCAGCGAGAGAGGCATGTCGCCAATCTCATCCAGAAAGAGTGTACCCCCATGTGCTGCATGAATGCGTCCGATGCGCGACTGCACTGCGCCAGTGAATGATCCCTTGGTGTATCCGAAAAGCTCGGCTTCAAGCAGCGGTTCAGGAATTGCAGAACAATTTACAACCACGAATGGTTGGTTTCTTCTCGTACTGATGAGGTGAATCTCCTGGGCAATCAGATCCTTGCCCGTACCACTCTCACCGGTCACCAGCACGGTAGTATTACGTGCCGCGACCATCCGCGTGAGCGAATAAATCCGATGCATCGCCTCGGAATCCCCGATCATATTGCGGAGTCTCACCTTGACCTCATGCGTTTTACTAGGTATTTGTGACGCAAAGGGAACAAGTTGGCTGATTCGTAGCGCTCCTGTTTGGTTCACCGTATCGACGAGCCTTTTAGAAACCGGCGTCGGAGACGCACTCCCCACCAGGAGTTGCCCGGTTTGAGAATTGAGCATGAGGATCTGTGTCTCCGGAAAGCGGCCCCTGACGATGCCGTGAAGCTCGCCGGCATCCAGATCGGGCAACTCGGGATCCAGAAGCAGCACGCTTCCCTCCGAACCCTGATTCTGAATCAGTTCCAGGGCTTCCGCGCCTCCACCCGCCTCCAGCACTCTCCAGCGCGGAGAATTCAGCTTCTGTTGAAGCGAATGTCTAAGTTTTTGATTCGGACTGACAACAAAAACGGCGATCGAAACACGATCTTCTAAGCGAACGAATTCAGGGGCAGGCATAGTCATTCTGTTATTGCTCACAAGCTTGAAATGAGATTTTGATGAGATTCAACGTTGAATCATTGTTGAAAAACTAGCATGATCTGCAGGAAGTGATAACACAAGCCTTCGTTTGTGTTAGAAGCTTGCGAGCAAGACCTGACCCAACTCCAATTGATGTGAAATTCGCATTGAATTCCTTGACTGTTGATCGCGAACCTCGGTAGCGTTTTTCATTTCGATCTCAACTCGTATCCAAAACCTCGAATGGTGTGAACTAGCCGGGGCTCTCCAGGATGGTCCACTTTGTCGCGCACATATTTCATGTAAACGTCCACAATATTCGTTGAAGGTTCTGACGACATATTCCAAACTCTCTCAAGCAAGGCGCTGCGCGAAACGGGGTGCCCGGCGTTTTGTATCATCACGTCAAGCAGGGCAAACTCCCTGGGGGTCAGCTCGATTCTCCTGCCGTTTCGTTCCACACGTCGCTCTTCCCGATGTAGCGTGAGATCCCCGACGGTTGAGCAAATCGGGATGAGGCCACCGGTTCGACGCAAAAGAGCGCAAACTCGCGCGAAGAGCTCCGCGAGGGAAATCGGCTTGCTGAGACAGTCATCGGCTCCGCTGACCAAAGCTGTCACCTTGTCCTCAGTACGGTTCCTTGCCGTAACCACGAGCACAGGCAACCTTGGAAAGGCCGGACGTATGTGTTTGATCAAACTGATACCGTCGAGTTTAGGGAGGTTCAACTCCAGAATCAGCAGGTCGTACGCTGATTTTTCCATGAGCTTGTTGAGTGCCGTTTCTCCATCGCGGATGATCTCCACCGCAAAACCCTGGGCCTGAAGTTCCGCACTCAGAAAGCCGGCCAATGAAGCATCGTCCTCGACCATCAATACTCGACGGGGCGTTGTCCTGTTGAAATCCGCGAGATTGGCGCTGCCCTTTGAGAGTTGAATATGAGACGTAAGCTTAATTTGGTTATCGATTTCGTCCGCTTCGGCAACCGAAGACAAGCTGTTCAAGTTTTTGCCTCCCAAGCCCTCCACACTCGTCTTAGAGCGCGGTTTACAGCAACTTTTTCCGTTCGACTTAGTTCTGTTGGAGTGGGGAACGAAACACATCAGTAACTTGCCCCGCCTGGTTACTGACTAGCTAATATTTCTATGAGATAGGGAACTTTGATGTGACGACAGTCACTCAAGGTGCTAATAGAAAGCAAATTCTTGGCCATGAGCAAGATTCAGCCATTGACTTGGGGCCCCCGGGTAACCATGAAGGCAATACGGGAGTACCTGCCCATCTTGGGAATTCTGGCAATCTTTTCACACACTTGCCCGCATTGCGCAGAAGATCAGGGAATACAGTCTCAAATACCGGCCATCTCCACCGAACTTTTGCGGGTGAGATGGCCGATAGGCTAATTGAGAGGGAATCGGCTGCCAAAAACCGGGACCAGTTCTGGCACAAAGGAAGACAATGCAGAAATTCGATTACCGAACTCCGAGATTCGCGGTCGATTTTCCAGTTCAATTGAAAATACAGGACGCCCTGCATTTCGCGCGCTGCCGCGACATCAGCGAAGATGGAATGAGGCTGGAGCTCCGAGAACCGTTTCCCCCCAGAAGCTGCGGTGAGGTGTTCTTCAGTTATAAGAATCTTAGCCTTGATCTACGGGTACGCGTGACGCATGCTGGAGACACCTATGATGGCCTTAAGTTCATTCACCTGTCCGAGGAAGAACGAACCAAAATATTTCATCTGATGTCGCGCCTGGCGGTCCCTCGTCGAGCCGCAAGCCTCTGCGTTATCAACTAGGAACCTGATTGACCTTGCAACGAGCCGAAACTAATTCTTGCCGCGTTGGACGGCCATCTTGGTGACGGATCCCGGAAGAGCCTGTTCCGCATCGTCGTGGACTTGATATTGAACAATTAACGAGATTCGCCGATTGGACGGGTCTTCTGGCTGGAGCGGAAGTCGCAGTCGCTGGTCCGCGAAGCCTCGCACCTGCGAGACCTGGTCTGGCTGAATTCCCTCGGCTTGCATCATTCGCCTGGCTTCATTTGCCCGGTCCGATGACAAGTCCCAGTTGTCATAGGTTCTGCTCCCGGAGTACGGCTTTGAATCGGTGTGTCCTTCGATGGATATTCGGTTTGGCAATTTGCCTAATTCCTCCGATAGCGCCCGAAGAAGCTCAACCAGAGCGGGAGTGGGTTTCGCGCTGCCAAGCTCAAAGAATGTGCCTTTTGCGGATTCCATTAGCTCGATACGAAGACCCTCCTGCGTAATTGTAATCTCGATTTGGTTCTTCAATTTATCCAGGGGATCCAGGTGGTGAATCGATCGCAGGATATCTTCCTTCAGCTTCTGCATGTCTTCTTTCTTCAATGCAACGTAGTCTCCGGCCCCATTCTTGTTCGTTCCAACCACTTTGGCGAAACCCCTCGGATCTTTGAAATATCCGCCGACTGCTTCCTGTACTTGTTTGCTGGCATTCATCAGCC
Organism: uncultured Occallatibacter sp.; assembly: GCA_964396795.1. Lineage (GTDB taxonomy): Bacteria > Acidobacteriota > Terriglobia > Terriglobales > Acidobacteriaceae > Telmatobacter. The sequence continues at coordinate 184,524 of CAYNGB010000001.1, forward strand.
ATAGAACAATAAACAACGCCATCATCGCAGTCACGAAATCGGCGTAGGCCACCTTCCACGCTCCGCCGTGATGGCCTGCATGGCTGACCTTTTTTCTGATGATGACGACTTCGTTCCCGTCTGGCATGGCTTGATCCTTCAGGAGAGACTATGCGGCGGCTGCAGCGGCTGGAGTTTCTTCTTTTTGACGGCAAGCCTTTTCCACTTCCTGAAAGCTCGGCCGCACATGTTCTGGAATTGCCCGTCGTCCAATTTCGATTGCCAGAACCGGAGACATCCCTTTGATGAACGACATCATGAGGACGCGCAGGACATGGTAATGGGCTTGCTCCTCATCCACCAGTTTCGACAAGCTTGACGACAGGGGACCCACCATTCCGTAGCACAATAGGATACCCAGGAACGTGCCTACCAGGGCTGCTGCGACTTTGTGGCCAATCTCCTCTGGAGGTCCGCCAAGCGCGCTCATTGTAAGCACCACCCCGAGAACTGCGGCAACAATTCCCAACCCTGGCAATGAGTCAGCCACCGTGGCCAGCGCCGAAGCGGGCTGGGTTGCTCCCAAATGGTGCACATCCATGTCCAGTTCCATCATTTGGTCAAGATCGAATGCGCTGGCTCCGCCGGTGATGGCCATCCGCATCGTGTCACAGACAAAATCTCGAACGTGGAGATTCTTCAGAAAATCCGGGTACTTTGAGAAAACGGCGCTTTTGGTTGGATCTTCGATGTCCATCTCAATCCCAGCCAATCCTTCCTTGCGCGCTCTCACAAAGAGGGTAAACATCATCTTGAGAGATTCGACGTAGCGCTTCTTTGAATACTTGGAGCCTTTCAAAACTTGAACCAATCCACTCGCAATTTTTTTCAGCACGTGAAGTGGATTTGCCGACAGTAAGGTGCCGAGAGCTGCCCCGCCAATGATCAGGAACTCCGAAGGCTGAATCAGAACAGCCACTGGACCCTTTTCCATAAGAAAACCGCCCAGAACTGCGCCGAATACAATGAGTATTCCAATGATTGAGAACATGAGCCTTGCTTTCCTCTAGATCGCGCTGCTACCCGGAGCCCTCGGCGATCCTGCCCAAAGATGGTGAAGTGCTGACTCTCTATCGGCACAGTGTCTGCGGATTTCCAGATGAGATGGGCAAGTACCATCTGGCACCAAGGAGGGATACCGAAGAGCAATTGTGGTATTGCATCCCGATACGCGCGGCGGGGCTACGCAAAAGGTCCGCGGAACGAAGCCCACGGCGCTCAAATCCTTGAAACATTGGCCCTCCTGTGCCGATAAAGGAATGTCCTGAATTGCTGACACGTTTAAGCGATGAAGTACCGCTGCTCGCACTGACTGCCCAGCATTCGGGATGAACCGGGAAATCGATCCGGCCGGTCAGGGAATTGGCATTGACTCCCGCATCGCGGCCGTTGGAATCATGGGGAGCGTCGTGGACAGAAGCACATTTAGCGGTATCGTCATCGCGGTGCTCGGCATCGGCTGTGGCTTATTGCTCGAAGGCGGAAGGTTGGCTCAAGTCATTCAGCCAACTGCCGCACTGATCGTCATAGGAGGCACTGTGGGAGCTGTAATGGTGCAGTTTCCGCTACCTGTTGTCCTCCAGGCATTTGTCCATCTAAAGGATGTGTTTTTCAATCCGGAGTCTGAATCCGACCTCCTCGTCCAGAATCTGCTGCGATATGCGTACAAGGCCCGCAAGGAAGGGCTGCTCTCCCTCGATGCTGAGCTCGCAAAGATTCAAGACCCCTTCTTGAAAGAGAGCCTGATGCTGGCCGTGGACGGAGTCAATGCCTCCGACTTGCGGAAGATGATGGAGCTTCAACTCGACTACCGGGGCGAGAAAGACGAGCGCATCCCAAAAGTATTCGAAGCTGCCGCAGGCTTCGCGCCCACCATTGGCATCATCGGCGCAGTGTTGGGATTGATACAAGTCATGCAGCACCTGCAGGATATCAATGCGGTTGGCAAGGGAATTGCCGTTGCATTCGTTGCCACAATTTATGGCGTAGGTTCTGCGAATCTCCTCTTCCTTCCTTGGGCGGGAAAGTTAAGGATTCGGCTGCGCGAGAAACAGGTGACCCAGGAGATGATGCTGGAAGCCGTTCTTTCCATCATGGAAGGTGTCAACCCGCGAGCCCTGGAATTGCAGCTGAGCCGATACGCAAATACTCCGCCCCAGCCCAAACTGGCCAGAGTGGCTTCACGATGAGGCGCAGAAGACAATTTGAAGAGACACTCAACCACGATCGGTGGCTGCTCTCTTATTCGGACTTCATCACGCTTCTGTTTGCATTCTTCGTCGTCTTGTTCGCTGCCACTTACCGGGATAACCAGACCATCCGAAAACTTTCGCGGGCGATTCACAACGGCTTCCAAACCATGGGAGCATTCTCGCAGGACGAAACTGGATATGGGGGTACCTATTCAAGCGCGTTGCCTGACACGGATCTCGCCACCTCTCAGGTTAGGAGCGCAATTCCGCCGAAGACTGCGCAACTTGGCCGATCGGCTGTGGATGTCTTTGAGCTCAGGCGGCAGCTCGAGACAGAAATGGGCAAAGAACTCAAGAACCGCGAAGTCGTCTTACAGGTCACACCCGAAGGATTTGTTATCAGCCTGAAAGAGCTTGGATTCTTCAATAGCGGACAAGCCATTCTGCTTCCCGGCGCGGCCGAAAAAATTGAACGAATTGCGAGGATCTTATCCAAGCCGGGACTGGATCTCAGGGTCGAGGGTCATTCTGATGACCAGCCGATCCATACCGCCCAATTTCAGTCAAATTGGGAACTGTCCACGGCACGCGCCATGACCGTATTGCTACTCCTCGTGAATAAAGGTGGCTTTGACCCCAGGAGCATCTCTGCATCTGGGTTTGGCCAATACCATCCAATTGCCGACAATGGCACGTCGGAAGGCCGCAGAATGAATCGGCGAGTCGACCTTGTGGTCGTACAGGCAAGAACGCCGTGACCATCGCTCCGTGCGTCCACGGTCCAGACAAGCAAACTGTGTCGGCGATTACATCACGATTACGTCTCAGCGCCGGCATTATGCTCAAACTGAGAGAAGACATGGAGAGACAAGGCCAATGTGCGAAGCGTCTCTGTTCCAATCAACGAAACCGCCTGCCGCAGGCTCGATTCTTGCCCGCGCGCCCCAATGAATGCGGAATTTACAAGCTGAAGAATCTTCGTCGTCATCGCGATGTCTTTCGAAAGTATTTGCTCAATCTGCCAAAGCGACGTCTCATCTGAACCCAGGGCATTAGTCAACTCTTGCAACAGGGTTGGCAAACTTAGGATGGTGCGCAACCTATTTACAGCACTTCTGACGGCCGCATTCTCAAGCAAATCGCTCATTGAGAATGCCAGGCTCAACCGGAGCTTACGCGCCTCAATATCGCAAGGCTTGGAGAGAAGTTGATGCGTCGGATCAATCGATCGCATCACGGCTTCTTTGCTCGATTGCGCCGAGAGAACCATGCTCACTATATTCTGATGGCGCTTCTTGATCTTTTCGAGCAACTCATCGCCGTCCATGACCGGCGATGGAGTCTAAGATGAAGGCGCAACCATAAAACTATCTATCGGCAGATCAATGGCGCGGTTTTAATCCAATGAAAGAGTCACCAATCTGTTTTGCGTGGAGCAGAAAAGGGAGCATGCAGGCAGCCGCGCAGGTATTTGGCGAAATTCACCGAGTCTTCTCTTCGTATTCCCGCATTCCTATAGTTGCAGTTAGAACTGGCCCCAATCCTTCGCACCTCCGAGCAATCAATCCCTTCAATCAGGAGACAAGTTATTTCGCCTGGAGGAGGATTGCCCAGTCATTTGTGTCTGGCGTTGGTGGCGACTTCCAGGGCGTGTTCTGCACATCAGGAAGATCGATCTTTTCCCCAGTTGCAGCGCTGAACCAGAATGCCCGGTAGTTGCCCTTTTTGAGTTGGACAGTCACGTCGCCGCCACGAGGGAGATAGACGACATAAGTCTTCCCGGGGTCGGCAAGGCAGTAATTCCCCGCACTGACAAGCTCGTCATGAGGATTGGTCTTCCACCACTCGAAGGCAGTAAAAAAGTCCACCATGTGGCCATAACCGAGGAACATAGTCATGGTGTCGTCGCCACGACCGTTCATCCAGCCACCACCCATGTCCGCCCCGATATTGGTGCCTCGACGTGCTGTTTCTCCGGCTGTTTGATAACCGCCTGCCATCACGATGTCCCATGCAGTGCGGCGCAGGACATCCGCCGAGTCCGAGCCGGGCGCGGCCCAGTGGGGATAATGATCTTCGTACCCGTATTCTTCGTTGGTCTGGGGAATGACGCGTCCAGTCTTTTCCTGGAGCTTTCTCGATTCAAGCATCAGGGCATGCTGGTTGCGGGACCACTCCTGATAAGAGGTGAATCCGAACCACGAAGACGCTCGATCCTGATGAGCGTTAGTCGCTGCAGGGTGGCTGGTCTCAAGATGCTTGTATGGGTCGAGTTGCTGAATCAACATGCCCGTTTCATGAGTCCACTTTTCATCCCGGTAACTATCAAGGTCGTCTCCCAGATCCCAGGTGATGTTAGAAAACGCTGAGAAGCGATTCACTGCATAGCGAATGAATCGCCGCTCATCCTCACTGCCTGCGTCCGGATGGATCCTGCTGTCGCCCATGTCAAGAACGAGGGAGATGATCATGTCGCGATCAAGGGCGAACCGGAGCATCCTGTCGAATTTTTGCCAATAGGACACATTGAAGCGGGTGTAGTCGAAGCCGGGATGGAGAGGATCATCTGCATTCTGTGCGGGCCAGGCGGCGACGAGAGCGGTCCAATCTGGCCCCATCATCACGGGCTCGCCAAAAAAAGTTGATGCCTCACGGCCCGCAATCGTAACGCGCATGCGGTTCACCTTGAGACGATGGAGACGGTCGACGCTGTATTGAATCACGTGATCATCGCGCCAGCCTACCAGCCAATATGCAGTGGTTCCATTAAAGAAGTAATGCTCACCAGTTCCAGACCAGATGAAGTGCCACGGGTACTGCGGATCAACGGCGATCGTGCCTCGACGATGAGCGGTCGTCACCTGGAACTCTCCGTCGGACGAGCGCTGGAACTGGCCTTGTTTGTAAGTCACCGAGTAGGTGTAAACGCCCGGTTGCAGAGGCATGAACCTGATGCGGAAGACGCTTCCATCCGTGCTGTCGCAAAATCCTTCGACATTCCAAGCCTTACTTCCGTCTTTGGTTTTGAAGGAGCCCGTTAAGGAAGCGTCCAGAAATGGATTCCGCACATCAGGCGGCTCGACTGTAGCCGCGATTTCGAGATACCCGTAGGCCTCAACAGAGCCCGCAGGCTTGGAGAAGTCAACACGCTGCGCGTCTGCCAGCGAGGCGAAAGACAAGCATATGAGTAAACATGCTGACAAAACGAAGATAGCGAGTCTTCGTAGTGAAGCGATGGTTGCTGAAAAATAGGTTTGCACCACTCGTTACCTTCCAAATTGAGAGGACCGGAGCTTTTGTGCCAAGCGAAGTGCTAGTCTTCGACGAGTTTAGGCTGTGGTGAGTACGCAGCTAGCCGCGCACCCACTGGCGAATTCGCTCGGCGGCCAATCATTAAGAGCCGTGCGAGGGCGACTCCCATTGTATTCCTGCCGCCGGCCTTCGATGAGTTGTTCTGCTTCGGCCAGCGATTCGAACTAGCGCACGTCGAAGCATTCATCGCGGAGCATACCGTTGAACGACCTGACGGACCCTTTGCTGGTTTTCGCCACCATGGATTGGCTGTGGTGGGCGGCGAGGGAATTCAGTAAGATCTGGGACCGGCGCACGGCTGTGGCAGCTTTGGACAGCCAGATAGTATTCTGGCTATTGAAACGCGGGGACCCCTGAGTGATTCGAGCGCTGGTTGATTTCGCTCTCAAGAGCCGCTGGCTGGTCCTGGGCGGAGTGGTGGTTTTGTCTGCGTGGGGCGTGATCAGCTTTCGCGCGCTGCCCATCGAAGCCTACCCCGACGTCGCCAACAACTACGTGCAGATCATCACCCAGTGGCCGGGGCGCTCGGCTGAGGAGATTGAGCGCCAGGTAACGGTGCCAATCGAGATCCAGATGGCCGGCATCCCCCACCTGGCCCATTTGCGTTCCACTACGCTGGCTGGTCTCTCAAGCCTGATGTTGATTTTCGATGACGGCACCACCAGCGACGTGAATCGGGAACACGTGGTGGAGCGGCTGGGGCAGGTGAATCTGCCGGCCAACCTGGTTCCGCAGATGGGCACAGACTGGAGCCCTGTAGGACAGATCTACTGGTACACCCTGGAAAGCACCAATCCTACCTACGACGTGATGGAGAAGAAGTCGCTGGAAGACTGGCTGCTGGAGAAATCGTTCAAAGGCGTCACGGGGGTAGTGGACGTATCGAGCTTTGGCGGCCCGACCAAGGAGTACCAGATCAAGCTGGACCCGGAGAAGCTAGTGAGCTACGGGCTGAGCATCAGCCAGGTGGAGCAGCAGATCGCCGCCAACAACACCAACGGCGGGGGCAGCTTTATCGAGCAGGGCGCGCAACAGATTAATGTGCAGTCCCTGGGTCTCTACACCAGTGTGCAGGACATTGAAGACACGGTGGTGAAGACGCAAAACGGCACGGCGATCACGGTCAAAGATATCGGGACAGTTACCCAGGGAGCGAAGATCCGGCTGGGGCAGATTGGCAGAGCGACCCATCGGCCCGACGGGGTGATCGTCGACAATCCGGACACCGTGGAAGGAATCGTGCTGCTGCAGAAAGGTGACGATTCCGACCCGGTTCTGAAAGGTATCCACGAGGAAGTGGACAAGCTGAACCATGGCATTCTGCCCCAAGGTGTGAAGGTGGTGCCGTTTCTGGACCGCTCAGACCTGGTGAAGTATACGGTCGAGACCGTGGAGCACAACTTGAGCATGGGAATGATCCTGGTGGCGATCATTCTGTTCTTGTTTCTGGGCAACGTGCGCGGCGCCATCATAGTGACGCTCACTATACCTTTCGCGCTGATGTTTGCATCTATCTGCCTCGACTTGAGCCGCATTCCAGCCAATCTTCTTTCTCTCGGCGCGCTGGACTTCGGCATGCTGGTGGATGGATCGGTGGTGATGATCGAGAACATGGTGCGCCATTTGTCGCAGCAGGACGACACGCGCACTCCGGCGCAAAAGATTCGCGACGCAGCGCACGAGGTGCAGCGGCCGGTGTTCTTCGCCCGTGGCATCATCATCACCTCGTACCTGCCGATCTTCACGCTGCAAGCAGTGGAGGGCAGGCTATTCAAACCGATGGCGTGGACAGTGACCTTTGCGCTGCTGGGCGCACTCGGTTTCGCCATTATCGTGGCGCCGGTGATGGCGAGCATCCTGTTTCGCGGTGGTGCTAAAGAGTGGCAGAACCCGATCATGCACTGGTTGATCGTCCGCTATCGCACAGCGGTCCGCGCCGCCATTATGCATCGCTACGTGACGGTGGGCATCGCGACGGTTCTTTTCGCGATTGCCATCTATCTCACGGTGGGTGGGCCGATTGGGTCAGAGTTCCTGCCGCACCTGGATGAAGGCTCGATCTGGGTGCGGGGAACGTTGCCTCCGAGCGAAGGCCCGACGGCCAGCATCGACTTTACCAACAAGGCCCGCGTGGTGATGGCGTCGTTTCCTGAAGTGACAGAGGTGGTGAGCCAGACGGGGCGCCCCGACGACGGCAACGATACCACCGGCTTCTTCAACACGGAGTACTTTGTCGACCTGAAGCGAAAAGAACAATGGCGCCCCATGTTTCACCGCGACAAGGAACAGCTTGTGGCCGCGATCGACAAGGAATTGGAAAAATTTCCGGGGGTGATCTGGAACTACTCCCAACCGATCTCAGACAACATGGAAGAAGCTGTCTCGGGTGTAAAGGGTGAACTGGCAGTGAAGCTTTACGGCGACAACCTGCGCACCCTGGAACAGACTGCAGACAAGATCCAGTCGCAGATGGCCTCGGTCCGCGGCGTCGGAGACCTGGGTATCTTCAGGATTGTCGGACAACCGAACTTGAACCTGCAGGTTGACCGCAAGGCTGCAGCCCGGTGGGGCATCAACGTGGCCGATGTGCAGGATGCAGTGCAAACCGCGGTTGGCGCCAACGCCGTGACGCAAGTGCAGCAGGGCGAGGCACGCTTCGACGTGACGTTGCGCTATCAGCAGCAATACCGCGACACGCGCGAAGCCATTGAAAGCGTCCGCCTGCTCACGCCTTCCGGCGAGCGGGTATCGCTGGCGCAACTGACCAAGACCACAACCGACGACGGGGCCGAACAGATCAACCGCGAATCGGGCCAGCGCTACATCGCCATCAAGTATTCAGTGAAGGGGCGCGACCTGGGGTCCACCGTGGAAGAAGCGATCCGCAAGGTGGAGCACAATGTGCAATTGCCCTCGGGCTACCATCTTGAGTGGGCGGGCGAATACGAGAGCCAGAAGCGGGCCAATAAGAGGATGGCTATTATCGTTCCCATCACAGTACTGGCCATCTTCCTAATCCTGTATACGATGTTTCGCTCGTTCAAATGGGCAATGCTCATTCTCATAAGTGTGGTGATGGCCTCGATCGGCGGTCCGCTCGCGCTGTTTGTGACCCACACCAACTTCTCAGTCTCATCGGCGGTGGGATTTCTGGCTCTGTTTGGAGTTTCGGTGCAAGCCGGCGTGATCATGATCGAATTCATCAACCAATTGCGAGCGCGCCGGAAGGGCATGGAAGTGTCTACACAGGAACATATTGTGGAGGCTGCCGTGGAGGGTGCAGTGTTGCGCCTGCGCCCCATTATGATGACCATGCTGGTGGCCACGCTGGGCCTGCTTCCGGCAGCGCTTTCGCATGCCATCGGCTCCGACTCGCAGCGGCCCTTCGCCATTGTGATTGTGGGCGGATTGCTGGCCAACCTGGTGATCGGCGTGTTCCTGCTGCCGACCCTGTATGTGTGGGCGGCGCGCGAGCAGGATATCCTGCCGCCTGTGGAGAACAGCAGCGAGGACTTCTAACGCCCTCGATGCGCAACTAGAGCACAGACAGTCTTGAGGAGCTTATGAAGCAGCCGTCGATACGAGGACTGCTCCATTTCTTACCGGAAAACGCCTGAAATCCGACTTTTCAGGGTGCTTTGGGGCCCAAAACAGGGCAAAATCAGAGCCTTTTGTTTACCGATGAGTACATAGGGGTAAATTCCAAACTACTCATTACATTTAGGTTACCGGAAAAGTGGGCCCCCAAAACCGGGCTTCGGAGGGGGGAGGGGGTGGGTACGGTCCTCACTCGGAGGGTTTTTTGGGCAGGTGGGATTCAAATTGGAGGCTGCCGAGAGCGACCTGGGCCGCGTAGAGAAGCTGGCCGCTCTTTTCGGGAGGGATAGCGCCGATGAGGATGCCGTGGGCGGCGCAGGCCACGAAGTCGCGGACGCCTTTGTATCCGGCGAGCAGAGGCATGGCGTTGCAGTAGGCCTTGGCAGCCTCCCTGGCGGCATGGATATCGTACTTGTCGTCGTATTCCGGATCATCCTTGCAAGCCTTGAAGGCGCGCTGCCAGGCTGCGCAACAGCGGCGAAGGGCGGCCTTGGCGTTGGAGGAATTGGGGCCGGGCCCCGGGGAGAGCGTGGTGGCGGGCGCATTGCGCTGGATGGAGTTGAGCAGGACGATTTCTGAAGTGGAGAGATTCGACATGTGAGATTCACCTGCCGATAGTGTGCGCCGGTAAGGGGTAATTCTCTGCAAAAGGGAGTTGCGGGTGAGGGTACCCGAGCCTGTTCGCGTTGGACGAAACAATGCTCGCCAAGTGTCGTGTGTGGAGGTCTCCCATGTCTGAAAATCCAGATATGGGGCACCCGGCTCATGCCGGTTCAGGGGTTGATGACCGGGCCACCTGCCCCACCCGACAACCCTGTGGCATCACTTCGGCTTGAACATTAGCTGCAGCCAGTGCCTCAAGGTCCTCGGTTTCATCCGAGCCAAGTTCTTCTTCGCCGTCAGCGTGTCCGGATGCTCCTCGCCCAGCAGACGACAGCGAGTCTCCAGCACTTGTTCCTCAAGCTTCCGCGCTCGCGACCGATCACCCTGCGAGTACAGCGTCAGGGCGAGATTACTCTTTGCCCATAAGCTGCCTGCATGCTCCTCGCCAAGGAGACGCAGGCGAGCCTCTAGCACCTGTTCCTGGAGCTTCCGCGCTCGCGACCGATCACCCTGCGAGTACAGCGTCGCGGCCAGATTACTCATTGCCGTCAAGCTGCTTGGATGCCCCTCGCCGAGCAGACGAAGGCATGCTTCCAGCGCCCGTTCCTGAAGTTCACGCGCTCCCGCCAGATCCCTCTGCGAGCACAGCGTTCCGGCGAGACTTGTCATCGCTGTCAGCGTGTCCGGATGCTCCTCACCCAGCAAACGGCGGCGAGTCTCCAGCACTTGTTCCTGGAGCTTGCGCGTTGCGGTCAAGTCGCCGAGGCCCTTCAGCGATGCAGCGAGATTGTTCATCGCAGTCAGTGTGTGAGGATGTTCCTCGCCCTGCACACGACGACTCTCCTCCAGCACTTTTTCTTGAAGTTCCCTCGCTCCGGTCAGATCGCCCTGCAAATACAGCGTAGCGGCGAGATTGCTCATCGCCGTCAGTGTTTGGGGATGTTCCTCGCCCTGCACACGACGATTCTCCTCCACCTCGTGTTCTTGAAGTTTCCGCGCTCCCGCCAGATTGCCCTGCTCGCCAAGCACCACAGCGAGATCGCTTGCCGCCCTCAGAGTGTCCGGATGTTCCTCACCTAGCAAACGACGGCGCGTCGCTAGTACCTGTTCCTGAAGCTTTCTTGCCCCCACCCAATCGCCTTGCCTATACAGCGTCCGGGCCAGTCCAGCCATCGCTGTCAGCGTGTCTGGATGCTCCTCGCCAAGCAGATGACGGTGGCTCTCCAGCGTCTCTTCCTGAAGCTTCCGTGTGGAGGCGTGGTCTCTTTGCACGGAGTCGTGTTTGTCCCAAGTGGTCGCCATTGCAGGAACTACCTCATCGTGGCTCTAAAACGCTACCCAGTCGGCCGCGTGTATCCCCACCATACTGGATTCGGAAACTGCGGCGTCAAGACGGCGAAAACGGCGGCCCCGGCCCGGTCTATCATGGCGGCTGAGGATCTCCGGGAAAAATAGTAAGATCTTCCTCCGCAACCTGTGAAGGCCCGTGCTCCCTCAGCAGAGCCTAACTGCAACTGTGGCACTAGCCGGCTGTCTACCACCGTGCTCAGCCGGTTCAGGGTGTCGTAGGTGTAGGCCATCAACGCCCCGTTCGTGTTGGAAGAAACGATTGAAGCCACGTGCCCCGCCGCGTCGTAAGTATAGTTCAGAGTGTTGTGTGCGGGGGTCTCCCATGTCTGAAAATCCAGACATGGGGCACCCGGCTTACAAGAATCAGTGGTCGAGAGAGTTGAAGCTTCGTGGTTACCCACCCTTCGCTAGAAAAAAGCGAAGGATGGGGCACCCTCAATTTACGGGCGGATCAAGGGTAGGCCACCCGCCCACTCATGTTTCAGAGTCGTTGTCTTTTGGACCACCTGCGAATTCCTCGACGATGCCAAGAATCCAGAAGACCAGGCAAATATCAAGAGAATCGACGCAAGCAGTCATCAGGGCAGGAACCCACGTATTCGTCCAAGGAACGAACAGAATCAACAGAACATGAAGGGCCACGGCGGCTGCCATGGTTGCCCAGAACCATGCATGCCGTCTCAGCCTCCATTTCAAATAAAACAAGAAACCAAAAACGAGAACGCCGTTTCCTATTGGCCGGTAGAGGTACAGCAATCCAGAATCCTTGAGCATCCCACGAAGCAGAAGGGCAAGAACAAATAGGCAGAATACGGCCGGCCAAGGCAGCCAGATCTTCTTGGCCTCCGTGATGTCGTTTTTCACTACTTTAGAGATCCGCCGCATGAAGCGTTTCATTGACCGAAGGACCGAGGCTCCTCTCTTATGTTGCGGCCTGGAGCCGGCCCTGCTGCGATCATTAGGGCGTCGTTGAGAATGACTGGAATGAACTCGCTGCGACACGCCAATTTTCACTGACATTCTGGGCTCTCCTCCATTCCCGTGTTCCAATCATTAGCCATTTCGAAGCCGTTGCTGGCCGTGTTACAGGAGAGCGAGGAAATGGTCCCCTTACCCACGCGGTTGCCCTCAGCGTCATAAATGTATCCGTAGCTTCCGCTGGGACCGGAGACCGCGCAGAGGCGCCCTTCGGCGTCGTCGAGGAACGAGTTTAGGCCATCGTAGGACACCGTTGCCCTGCCGCGCCGTAAGTATAGTTCAGAGTGTCGTGTGCGGGGGTTTCCCATGTCTGAGAATCCAGACATGGGCCACCCGGCGGATTTAATGGCGGAGCTAGAACGGGGCACCCCGATTTGTGGCGGGGTTAGGGCGGGCTACCTGCCGTGGTTTACCGGGAGGCGTCGGGTGTTACATATTGCGGTGAGATGGCCTGGCGCACGGTTGCCGAGAAGGCTTGCCACGGGCAGGCACCATCCTGAGCCGCGCAACCGGGGATGAAGACCGGCGCGAGCGCGGGCGGGCTGGCGAGAGTGAGAGGTGTGGCAGCGCGCATCTGGTCGAGGGTCTGTGCAGTGTAGAAAGTACGCACGGTGTAAGCGCCCGCGCCGGGCAAGCGCCAAAGCTCAAAGACCAGAGCACCACCGGGAGGTGTGTCTTCGCGGCGTCCATCGATGATCCATGTGAGGCCGAGAGCACCGGCCACGGTGGAGATGTTGGTGTCGTGTCCGGACAGAAATAGGATGCGGTCACCCGATTTGCCGGGCGCGCCCAGGACCGGCTTTGCGTCGACGCTCTGCTGCATTGCCCTGAGGATGTGATCGAGGAGATTGGATGCGTAGATGCGCGCAATGACAGGTGTGCGCTGGGAGAAATCCGCAGCCGCGACGTGCAACTGCATGACGTGGCGAAGGGAGGCCTCATCCAGGCATCCCCATCCAAGATCCGCGCCGGCGAAACCCTCGGTGTATTCAAGAAGAAGATTCTCAGACAGGGTCGACGCGACAGACAACGGTCCATGCAACTCTACGGGATGATCGCCTGCGCCGGGCGCAAGGCTGGATGGAACGTCGAAGAGCGAAGTGCGCTGGTGATCCGTAGGCTGTGCATTTCCGCAACCGGAAAGGACGCGGTCGAGCGCAGACAACTGGGGGCGATAGGCCTCAGTGAGATTGGCTGGATTGCCGCCGATGCGTCCCGCGAGCGCCGCTTCGGCAAGCGCTTTATCCGTTTGGCCGATTCCGGCGTGCAGGGAATGGAAGAGCGGATCGTCAGAGCCCTCAGGGAGGGCATGCACGTCGACGGTGCATCCGGGGAACATTCCCTCGGCGATGGCCTTGCCGGTTTCACGGGTGCGCTGGTCGGAGTCGGCAAGGATAGTGACGTGGGCCGCGTCTGCACAACCCGAGGGAGGCAGCAAGCCCTGCTCAGAGAGCTTTGCACGGTCATATGCGCCAAAGAGGGTCATCAGCTTGTAGCCGTGAGATGTGAGATAGCCCGGCTGCACGCTCCACTCCGGCCAGGGCGTGGCGGAGTAGCGATTGTATTGGGCGGGTTTCGCAGTAGGCGAGCGCACTCCGTGGCGACTGAGAAAGACAACGAACTGCAATTTGGAGCCGTCGACGACGGGCCCGGTGTTTAGAGCTGTATCCGAATTTTGCGCTGCGCTGGATAAAGTGGATAAGGCAAGAACGAACAAAGGAATAACAGCAAGACGTGACAAATTGCGCAGACTCATCCTGAACCCTCGGTGCGATTGTAGAGCGGCCCCACAATTCACGTGCGCCAGCCTAAGAACAACGCCGCTTGATGGTGGTTAACTCTGGGTACAGCAATTGTGGGACTGCTGCAAAAGAAAGCAGACCGGCAGGGTGAGAGGCCCATTACGCCGGTCTGCAAGCTGCAATCAATGCTACTTCTCGCGGTGGGAAGTCCAGCGAAGACCACCGCCATAAGTGGGGTGATAGTATTCGCGCTGCACGACATACTGCGGACTGCCAAAGTAGAAGCCGAAAACCTCATTGGTCAGATTCAAGCCCTGGGCGTAGGCCTCAAATCCCCTTGGAAGGCGGTAAGTAACCTGAGAGTCGACCTGGAGGTGAGGATAGAGGTAGTTATCGCCGAAAGGCCCTTTCACTCCGCCCACCTGCGGCGCGGGTGAGGTGGTTCCGTCCGAATTCAGGGTCAGGTTTTCGTACTGGTACGAGTAAATGCTGGCGCCGTTGTATTCAAGGCCCAAGTGGACTGAAACCCGGCCGCGGTCATAGCTGGGGCCGAGGTTCCAGGTGTTCGGGGTCTGGCGAAGAAGCGCCGGGCTATCGGTGCGTAGCGGATCGACACCCGTTGCCTGCGAGTTGCTGTAGGTGTAGTTTCCGTCGAAGCCAAGGCCGCCCATCATACCAGGCAGGAACGAAAGGCGCTGCTGATAGCCGATTTCAATTCCCGTAACCCACGCGGTGCCCCCGTTGGTCGGTTGGGTTTGCTTGTATCCGGCATAGGTACCGGAGCTGAGGATGCGAGTCTCTTCAGTGAGGGGACTGGTCAACGCCTTGTAGAAGAATCCAACCTGGAAGAGGCCCAAGGGAGTGAGGTAATGCTCATACATCAGGTCGTAATTGTTGGCGTGCTCGGGCACCAGGGCAGGATTGCCAATGCCAAGGAGAGCCGGAGTTTGCGAGGTATCAAGGGTGATGTACGGAATCAGATCCTGAGGGTCGGGCCGCGCAATTCCACGTCCATAGGAGGCTCGAATGTCTGAGTTGTTGGTAATGGCGTATCGTGCCTGCACACTGGGCTGTATGTCGAGATACGATTGCGACCCGGGCACCGGCGTGGTTCCGCCCCAGGTTCCGTCGGGATTCGTTATGACCTGATAACCGGTGGTCTTGAGGTTGGTAGCTTCAAAGCGCAAACCGGTCTGCAAGTGCAGTTTGCCAAACTGGATCGTGTTCATCAAGTAGCCCGCGGTGATGCGCTGTTCCAGATTGAAGTTGCTGGCATCTGAACCGATGTGAGTCGCATCGACGTCGAGTGGAAATTGACCGGGGTTGGCCGCGGCGAAAGCAACGATCGAATCGAAGTCGGTGAGCGGACCCATCCGATAACTCTTGTCATAGTAGTTGTCGTTGTGGATGGGGCTGATGAACTGGCTCATCATGATTCCATCCGGTTCGTTGTCGTAGGTGGGAGAGTAGGCGTCCTGGCCCTTGTGCTGGTTGCGCACTTTGGCGCCGAATTCGAAGGTGGAGAAATGTCCGCCGAAATGGTAGTTGAATGCGTAGGCCGCGGAACCCTGGAGATTGATTTGCGCAGTTTGCCCGCTGGTGAGATCGAGTTCGGTCAATTGGTACTGGGTAGGATCGTAGACCGGCGATCCAGCGGCGGTGCAGGCCGGGTTCCACTGGGGGCGGTATTGACTGGGATTGGCGGCCGGATCGTAGTAGCAGTTTTGGGCAGCGAAATCCTTCAGCGTTCCAGTCGCCGGCTTGAAGTCGGCGCCAGGGTTTCCGGCCGCTGCCGCTTGTCGCGCACGAGAAACTGCCGCTTCCCACTTGAACCAGGAGTTCGTAAAGAGGTGATTGCCGCCGATGGCAAGGACTCCCAATCCATAATCAGGTGAGCGCTTTGATGTGCTGAATTTAGGCTTGTCTCCGCAGGGATTATTGGGATCAGTGGGATCGCAGCTTGGTGGGAAAGCGCCAGCGTTCAAGGTGTAGACCCACTTGTCGCCGTAGTCCTTGAAGTCAGAGTAGAAGACCTTGGCATAGAGCAGAGAACCCTCCGACAGCTTGTAGTCGAGGCTGCCAGCGGCACCCCAGCGGGTGCGGTCATAGCGATACTCGCGCAAGTCAATGCTGTCGTATTCCGGAGTCAGATATCCCGGGTCGGGCGAAGGCTCGATGTCATCGATGCCGCGGCCGTTGTAATCGTAGGTGAAGTTTCCAAGAACGCCGAGCTTTTTGTCGGTGAGGTACCGCTTGCCAGCGGTGATGCCGTACTGGCTGGCATGGCGACCGTCGAGAATAGGGGTATAGCCGCTGCTGCCGAAAGCAGTGATGGTGGGTGTATCGCCCGCTGACTTGGTGACCAGATTTACCGAGCCGCCGATGGCGTCTCCATCCTGATTCGCCGAGAGAGTTTTGTTGATTTCGACCGATTCGACCAGATCAGCGGGGATTGTATCCAGCTTGATCTGATTCACCTGGGCCTCGGGCGAGGGAGCAAGCACACCGTCGATGGTGGTATTGCTCAGTCGAGGTTCGGTGCCGCGGATTTGTACATACTTGCCTTCGCCTTCGTCGCGCTCCAGCGTGACACCCATCAAGCGTCCGAGCGCATCCGCCACGTCGGCGTTGGGCAGGCTCATGATCTGATCGTTGGTCAAGACGTTGAGGATGTTTTCAGACGTGTCAATGCGGTTGATGGCCTCGGCATCTCCATGGGCGTCGGTTGCCGTCACCAGGATTTCTTGTGTTGCAGAAGCGACTACCATGACTGCATCAAGACGAGCCGGCTGACCATCTGTGATGGTGATGGTCTGCGAAAATGGTTTAAAGCCGACGAAGGAAATGGTTACCTGATAGGCGCCGGGCGCAAGGTTGGGAATCACGAATTCACCTTGCTTGTCAGAAACGACAGAACCTGCATTCGGTGTAAGTTCAATGCGGGCGCCTTGTAGCACCGCTCCGGCTGTGTCGGTGACGCGGCCGCTCAGGATTTGCTTTTGAACCTCGCCAAAGAGCGCGACATGCGCACCGATAGTAACGATTATCAAGACGATAAGAATGCGCCAGCGAAAGAATAATGACACCAGGTACCTCCAATAAGTCGTCCGGTTCCAGGAAGGCTATGTGCCGAGTGTGAATGATAGGGGGTGAAGTTAAGCTGAACCATCCATGACAAGACTGTGAATTCTGGACAGCGCGGGGACCCGGTTTTTCGCGAGTATCACCCGTGCAAACGTATGCTGCGGTGAAGTAGAGAGAGCTTTTCCTGCATAAACGCATGAAGGAAGAAGGAATACGGACTTCGAACGCGAAGACGTTCACGGTAACGGCGCTCGACCCGGTAAGGCGTGTGATCTACACTGTCGGCAACCGGGAGAACCAGTGCGCTGTTCGAGATTGGGCGGTGAGCAGAGCGGCATATGGCTTAACTTAATCAGGGAGGCAAATTGCGGATTCTGGTGGTGGAAGATCACGCAGGTCTGGCGAAGAATGTTGCACGGGCGCTGCAAGAGTCCGCCGGGTATGCGGTTGATATCTCGCTGGATGGACAGGACGGATTGTTCATGGCCGAATCCAATCCTTACGATCTGATCCTGCTCGACCTGATGCTACCCAAAATGGATGGGCTGGAGGTGCTGCGCGCAATGCGCGGGAAGGCCAATCGCACGCCGGTGCTGATTCTTACATCGCGCGACGATAAGGAAACGACCGTGTCGCTGCTTGACGCGGGGGCCGACGACTACCTGACCAAGCCGTTTGATGTGAGCGAGATGGTGGCGCGTTGCCGGGCACTGATACGGCGCGCACACGGGATTGCGACGCCGCTGATTGAGGTGGGTGATCTTCAAATTCACACGGAAGAGATGACCGCGACGCGTGGAGGACGTCCGCTGACGTTGACGGCCATGGAATATCGATTGCTGGAATACATGGCCCATCGTCCGCGGACCGTGCTGGCGAAGAGCGAACTGCTCGAACATCTCTATGATCACAGCTGGGAGAAGTTCAGCAACGTGCTGGAGGTTTACATTTCGTCGTTACGCCGCAAGTTGAACCATGAAGGAGACGAACCGCTGATCCATACGCTGAAGGGGCGCGGATATGTTCTGACCCATGCGCAAACTGTAACACCCCGTTAACAGATAGTGGGGTACGACAGGCCTAGAATAGCCGGAACCGCGTCCTCCGCGCTCCCATGCAGCTACCTATTCGAATCCGGCTCTCGATTGGATACTTCGTTATCTTTTCGTTCGCAGGTATTTTGTTGAGTGTCAGCTCCTACTACCTGGCGCGGCGAAGCTTATACATCACCCTGGATCATGAACTCGACGAACGCATCGACGATGTGCGAGATTTTTTCGCGGCTCATCAACTGAGCAGAGACTACGATGACGCACGCACGCAGGCCGCCGACGAGTTTCAAATAAAAGACTATGGGAAGTGGTTACAAATCGAGGACGACAAGGGACGGTGGATTTACCGCTCCAAGCGGATCATGATGACGCCGCATGAATTGCCGGCAGCAACAGCGTTGCCGTTGCACGGCAGCATCTCTGAATCCGGCGCGAACTCCAAGCGCTTTCGCTCTCTGTGCCGTTCTTTCATACTGGACGGCCACACCTATGTTGTGGAGGAAGGAATCACGCTGACCAAAACCGACCAGGCCCTTGCTCTGTTCCGCAATAGCCTGTGGCTTATTTCGCCGGTGGTTCTTCTGATGGCCGGGCTAGCCGGCCACCTGCTGAGCCGGCGGGCACTGGATCCGGTGGCAGCAATTGCACGGGAAGCGCAGCGCATTCATGACGGTAATTTGCAGTCGCGCCTGCCGCGGCTGACCACACGAGATGAGCTGGCACATCTTTCATCGACGCTGAACGAGATGCTGGAGCGCATTGAGTCTGGAGTTCGCAGCGTGCGTGACTTCACCGCCTACGCTTCGCACGAGTTGCGGACGCCGGTGGCGATGATCCGGAGCGAAGCGGACCTGGCGCTTCAGTTCGAGCGCACCGGGCCGGAGTATCGGGAAGCCATTGCAACGATCGGCGCAGAGGCGCTACGCATGTCTTCACTGCTGAACAGCCTTTTGTTTCTGGCCCGTGCCGACTCCGGCGCCGAGCGGGTGCAGTTAGAGAGTGTGGACGCGCGGCGGCTATGCTCCATCGTCTGCGAGAAGTGGCGGGGAATGCTGGCAAAGACCCAGGTAAGAGTAGTTGCCGACCTTGCACCAGGACCACTGATGGTGATGGCCGATCCAACCTACCTGCAAAGGCTTTTAAATATCATCCTTGAGAATGCCGGCAAGTACACGCCGAGAGGCGGATGTGTGACGCTGACGCTCATTCGCGAGCGGCAGGTGGCGCGTTTTCAGGTCAGCGACACCGGCATCGGGATTCCCGCGCACGAGCAGGGGCGCATTTTCGAGCGTTTCTACCGCGGCAGCAACGTGCAGGAGTCCGGCGCCGACGGGTCCGGCCTGGGGTTGGCGCTGGCCGGCTGGATTGCCGCACGGCATGGAACGGAGATTGAAGTGACAAGCGCGCGCGGAGATGGAAGCCGGTTCGCATGGAGTCTGCCTTTGGCGACCCAGAACGTCTGGACGGCTGGACACAGGAGCCGATCCGAGACCGGTGAGCACGTTCTGATGGCCAGTTCAGGCTCGTAGTCCGGTTGCTTATGCGGGCGCACGCGAAAGGGACTCATTCCGTCGCCGCGCAGGAAAAGCAAACCCGGCACAAGAATCCGAAACGGGGTGCCTAGGGCGGGAAAAGCGAGCCGGAATGAGCGGGTAACGAGGCCACCCGCGGCCGGCGGCGCGGGGCGCCAGGGTGAGGCGAAGACAAAAGGCCAGCTATTTCACGCAGTTCGGCCCTGGCCTGGCCAATGGCGGCTGCCACGTTGTCCTTGCGCCGTTCCGCGTCGGCGCCCGCAAGCGGCAAAGGCGATTGCACATCGGAACGGCGAAGTTGGGCGAGCGCCTGGCGAGCCCCGGAAAGGGTATAGCCCTCGATATGCACAAGGCGCTTGATCTCAAGGGCAATCTCTACATCGCGGCGGCGGTAAAGGCGCTGGCCGGTCCCACTCTTGTTGGGCTTGAGTTGCGGGAACTCAGTCTCCCAAAAACGCAGGACATAGGTTTCAACGCCGCAAATACGAGCCACGTCACCAATCTTGAAATAGAGGCGGTCGGGGATCAGGGGCGAGTCGAGCACGCGCTTCTGGGAAAGTTGCGTGGCCATAAGGGTGAAGCGAGGGGACAGCGTCTTGCGCCGGAAGCCCCTTCTCTAACCGCAGTATAGGCCAGCGTCGGCGTGATTTGTGAAGCAAAATCGGCAACCGGGGCTCAACTTCGGAACTGAGACAGGTTCCAAACACGATCAAGCGGGTACTGGTGTGCCCGCATGTGACGCCAGGCTGGGACGAACAAGAGGCTCACGAACCACCGAGTGATGAGGTGCGGCGCGAAGGTACTGGACGGGCCAACTGACGGTTTCGCCGAGCGCGGCAGCCGCATGAACCGGCCAGTAAGGATCGCGCAGCATTTCGCGGGCCAGGAAGACGAAGTCGGACTTGCCCTCGGCGACAAGGGTGTTCGCTTGACCGGGGTCAGTGATCATGCCCACGGCCGCGGTGGCAATGCCGGCTTCTGCACGGATCCTAGCGGCGAAAGGCGCCTGGAAGGCGGGGCCGACGGGAATGCGGGCGTCGGGGACCTGGCCGCCGGAGGAGACGTCAACAAGATCGACGCCGCGCGGGCCGAGGAACCGAGCGAGTTCCACAGACTCGTCGATGGACCAGCCACCCTCAACCCAATCCGTAGCGGAGATGCGGACGAAGAGCGGCAAATGGTCAGGCCATGCGGTGCGAACAGCGTCGACAACCTCAAGAAGCAAGCGAGAGCGGTTGAGGAAGCTGCCGCCGTACGCGTCGGTGCGGTGATTGGCAAGCGGGGAGAGGAACTCATGGAGCAGGTAGCCATGGGCGGCATGAATCTCAATGAAGTCAAACCCTGCTGCGAGCGCCCGCTGCGCACCCTGTGCAAAGGCACGAAGAACGGCGGCGATTCCAGCCTGATCGAGGGCCTGGGGTACGGCGTAGTGGGGGGCAAAGGCGAGAGCGCTGGGTGCGACAGGCTGCCAACCACCCTCCTCTGGAAGCAACAGGCGCTCGCCGCCAAAGGGTATGGACATGCTGCCCTTGCGGCCGGCGTGGGCCAACTGGATTCCGGCACGGACGCCCTGGGCATGGATGAAGCGAACGATTTGCTCGAGGCCGGAGATGTGAGCATCCTTCCAGATACCAAGATCTCCGGGGGAGATGCGGCCTTCAGGGAGGACGGCGGAAGCCTCAAACAGGACGAGGCCCGCACCACCTTGAGCGCGACTGCCGAGATGGACGAGGTGCCAGTCGTTGGCGAATCCGTCCTGCGAAGAATATTGGCACATGGGCGAGACGCCAATGCGATTGGCAAAGTTGACGGAACGAAGCTGAAATGGGGAAAAAAGCGGAAGACTCATAAGGGATTGGATGAACGGATGGGGCTGGAGATGCAGAGAGGCGGCAAGCGGCGCTCAACCAGCTCTCTGGCCGTATGAATTTGTTCCTGAGATCTGTGGTCTCCCAGGTCTCAGAAGCGAGACCTAGGGCACCCAGCATTCATACAGCATCAAGGGGTCAGAGACCCAGTGGCTTGATTGTCTAATGCTTCTTGAGAACGGCTGCGCCTCTTTCATCGGCAAGGATGGCGCCTTCAAGCTGGCGGAACTCGACGGCTTTCGCAGCGGGGATTTCAACCGCACGGACAACGTACTCGCGCTGGTAGTGAAGGATGTTGCCCTGGGCCGAGAATGTGGAGCGATAACTGGCAAATTCGAGATCGATATTGACCGGGTCCGGGGTCTCATCCACGATGTAGCCGGAGGGGAGTGTGATGTCAAAACTGTCGCGCCAGCGGCCGGTTGCGCCCAGGTCGATGGGAACGGTACGGGGCTTGTCGTCGAATGGCAGCGCATCTGAACCCACGACCCTGGGCCGAACGAGGAACAGCGGACCCGCCTGGTGAGCGTACTGCGCGGCGGTGAGCTTGTAGTGCATCTCGAGAGGTTTATCCAAAGCGGGGGGCTGAACGAACTGGAAAGAATCCAGAGCAACACCGGGCAGATCGTGGGCAAGTTGCGTCTCCCAGTATTCGCGCCGCTCCTTTTCGTCGGTGTACTTGAGGAGCATGCGCAAGTCGGCTCCCTCGGGACCGGTATGCGCGGTATCGACAGAGCCAGTGAGGGTGCCATCGGGCGAGAGGGTAAAGGTGCCCTTGCGCTCGGTGCCGTTAGCGTCGGGACCGAGAACGGGCAAAGCAATGATCTGGCTGGAGGCTCCCGCGGCCAACGTGCCATAACTGCCTTGGAGGTAAGAAGGTAGATTGCCCACAGGGGTGCGCTCGTTGGTGGGATCGAAGATGAGATAGCGTTTGCCATCGCGGGCTTTGGCAATGGCTTGAAGACGCGGGTCCTGAACGTCCGGCGGAATCTCTATAGCGGTAATCATGTGATTGCCAAAGAGGGATGGATCGCCCGGATCGACAATGCCGCGACGGTCGTCCACGGGAACATAGAAGGCGTGGATGCCAGCCACCTGGAGCATGGAGATGAGCAGGGTGGTCTTGTCTTTGCAGTCGCCATAGCGGTTGCGGAAGATGTCTGAGGCATGATTGGCCTGGTAGCCACCTATGCCGCGCTCAACGATGAAATAGCGGATGTCTTTCTGGATGGAATCGGTGATACGGCTGAGCTTGTTGTAGAAGTCAGGCGCACCGGCGATGAGAGTTTGCACCTGAGCGGTGATCTCAGGCGAGGGAGCGGTACGATCGGCTTCGAGCGTGGTAACCCATTGGCCGATGGCGCGCCATTGATTGTCAGCGCCATCGACGGCGGCCTCGCCCCATTGGACTGACATGCGTGCGGCAATAGCGGCCCATTCGGGATGCAACGGAATGTCACGGAGGATGAGCGCGGGCATGTCTTTGATTTCCCAGCGCCAGTGGTTGGGAGCAACCTGAACGGGTGCCGCGGATTCGCGGTTATGCCAAGCATAGGTTTGAGCTCGGCCGGGCGGGAGGTCGATTTCGAGCGCCTGAAAGACCACAGGAATGGAGCTCTGAACCTGCCAGACCTTTTCTTGCCGGAATGGCTCGAGCAATTCCTCGGACTCACAGACGATGGTGGCGCCGACATCGACGGCTGGAGGATGGGCGACACGAGACTTGCGGGTGGAAAGCATGATGGGGATGCTGTTGTCGCCTTCCACAGTGAAGTCGGTGTCCTGGGCCATGTAGCGTTTTTCGTCCGCGGCGATGGTCCAGACGCGGAAGTAGTTGACCTTCTCATCGACGTCGTATGAGACCTCGCAGGTATTGCGGCGTCCCTGGGGCTTGAGGATGCGGATGGCCTCCCGCTCGCGTTCAACGGCACGACCCTGGGTGTCTACGGTTTCGACGTACTCGTCGAACAGGATGACTGCGGCAGCATCGCCCACCGAGGCAGGTGTGGGAGTCTTGTAGGCGTCAAGACCCCATTGAGGCACGGGCTCGTTTGACTTTCCAAATAAACCGGCAAAGGCGGGCAAGGCGGCGAAAACAAGGACGGCGGCCATGAGCACACGGATTGCGGACGACTTTGGAAGCAGCGGAATCCGCGGCATCAGTTCCCTTTCGCAGCCGGAGATGCGGTGAGCACAAGTTCCTGCTGATCAGCGGCGGCAACTTTCTGATAAAAGCCGCGCAGATCCTGGTACTCTTCGGCTTTGACGAAGGTGAAGCCACGCGCCAGTGTTCGGGCGATCGTAACCTGGCCAGAGTCAACCTTGGTCTTGGTCACCAGCACTGCGCGGTTCTCCCAGGCTATCCTTGCGTCTTGCGGCGAGCCTTCCACGGCAAGATCCGGCGGGAGGTGATAGACCACCTGATCGCTGACCTTGTCGCCATAATGCATATCTACAGATTCGAGACGCTTTTCTTCACTGACGAAGGGATGACTACCGCGAGTTTCGAAGAAGAAGCCGGGCAACAACAGGCGTTTGGAAGTTGCCGTTCCCAGCGAGCCTTTCGCATTGAACACCGCAATCAGGTTTGTTTCGGGTTGGTCTAAAGCCGTGACGTGATCGATGTGTGCCTCGATGCCGTCGGGGACCATGGTCTGAATCCAGTGGTCGAGTTGCTTGTTGACCTCAGCACTATCATTCTCAAGGGCGATCTGCCGCCAGCGAAGAGCCTCCTGGCCGGTCATGATTACGCGAAGGGTACCGGTGACGGCGCCGCGCGGATCGATGGTCAGGTCGCCGGCGCGGACCAAGGTGTTGGCGGTATAGAGCTCAAGAGGGGTGTTGGCGGCGTCGCGACCATCGGCGCTTTCGCGCACACCGCCAGCGCCGGAATGCCTCCAATGCACCGCCTGGAACGGGCACATTTTTTCACCAGGGTCCAGGACTATCTCCTTGCCATTCAGGCTGAGGATGACGACGTCGTCGTCGAGTTGGTCGAAGTTCAGGTAACTGAGGGTGAAAGTGTTCTCCGCACGATCTACAACCCTCATTCCGTAGGCAGTGAGACCGGCGGCGCGCAGCATAGCGAGATACAGCAGAGCAATGTCGTCACTGGAGCCGCTTTTCTGGGACCAGGTATCCTCGGCGCGCTTTGCGGCATGGAGGCCAAGTTCCTTGAGCTCGACCTGGCCCTTCTTGCGTGAGAAATCGGTGTTGTCGAGGGCCTGCACGGCGTCGTAGAGCTTCCTAGCCTTGTCGAGGTCGCTGTCTCCGGGAGCAACCAGAGCGGAGACCGCTTCACGGATGGGTTTGGTCGGCTCGGCGAAGTGATCCACTTCCTTCGACCATCGCTTAGCCTCAGAGGTCCAAAAGTCTCCTGTGTTGCGGGCGCTCATGTAATAGAAGAACACATGATATAGAAGACTCTGAATGGGCGGCATCCACTCCTCTTGCGGGACCGGTGGGACGTCTTCCAAGTCAAGGCTGAAACGTCCAGTGGCGTCGCTCTTCAGGGTGACACCGGGGGGAAGTTGCGACCACCAGATGAGAGAGTTGATGCTGTCTCCGCGCGAATCGACCAGATAGTGACTCGTGGTGTTTTGCGAACCTTTCTGAAAGCCCTTGAAGGGCGTAAAGGCGTAGTGCGCCTTGCCAACAAAGTATTGGCGCTGAATCTCCCAGTGCGGCGAGGAGTAAGTGTCATCGTCGGAGCGAAGCTGGTAGGTGTACTCGAGGATGCTGCCCACTTCAACACTGGGCAAAGTGAAGACCTTCCGGTTCAACTGCGCGTCGCCGGACTTGGACATCAACAAATCTTCAGGCTTGACGGTGAGGGGAATGACGGTTCCGTCGGAGTGGATGGTGCGGGCCTTGATATCGGTGATCTTGTAATTTCCGCGCCAATACGGGAGTTCCACAGTGGCGAGTTCCTTGCCCTTCTCCTGGAGAACCTTGATGCGGGCATAGAAGCTGCGGTAGTGGAGGGGATCGTCGGTGACTTCTTCGATATTCAGAAAGACGGCGGCGGCACCTGGAGCCTTGGGATCGGAGGTCATCTTCAGTTCTTCGTCAGTGGGCACCTGAAACTGTGCGCGAGCAAGAACTGTGGACATGAGGACAAGAGGCAGAAGGATGAAACGAGCAAGGACATCAATCCGCATGATATTTCCTTGGTTTGTAGTTGCATGAGAGTGTAAACCCGCAATGTGCCGGGGCGAGCTGGTACCGACCAATTCACCTAGCCAGTGATATGCCGGAAGGCGAGAAAGACGATATGGGAATCCGCGCTGTTGTATGAAGGGACTGGAGTTAGCGCACGATGACTTCTATAACACGAAAGTTCATTTTTAAAGGAAGGCAGGATGAATATGTGACCTTGGACACTATAGTGAAGCGAAGATTCGGTGAGATTCAAGGAGAGTAGAGACCAGCGCGAGAGGCAGGCCGACGACGTTGAAGTAGTCGCCTTCGATCCGAGGAATCCAGCGGGCAGCCCGGCCCTGAATGGCATAAGCGCCGGCTTTGTCCATGGGCTCGCCGGTGGCGATGTAGGCGTCGATTTCCTCATCTGAAAGGGTAAGAAAACGGACGGCGGTGACTTCGGCCGCAACGTCGACAGCGTTTGCGGCGACCAGGGCGACGCCAGTGATGACGCGGTGGGTGCGACCGGAAAGCAAACGCAACATACGTTGAGCGTCGGCGGCGTTTTCAGGCTTGGCAAGGATTTGGTTGTCGATGGTGACAGTGGTATCGGCGCCCAAAATGTTTGCGTCAGGAACATCCATTTCGGTGTAAACGGCCTGCGCCTTCTGCCGAGCGAGACGAACTACATAGGCAATGGGGTCTTCGCCGGGAAAGGGATCTTCGGGAATCTGTGCGGGGTGAATCTGAAAGGTGAAGCCAGCCTGCGCGAGCAATTCGCGACGGCGGGGCGAGGCAGAGGCAAGGACGAGCATATTGAGATTATGCGGCAGAGAAGACGCGAGGTCAGGGTCAACATCATGTGGTGGGTGACACATCTATAGGGTGAGACCCGTGTGGAGGCCGTCAGGAGTGGCGATGCCCCAGGCCATCGCGGGGGTGTTGTGAGCCAGGCCGAAGCGGCCGTCGGGACCGAGCAGGATGATGCCTCCATGGCCGCCGAGCCGATTATAGAGGTAGGAAATGGCTTCGCGCGCGGCGAGTTCCGGAGCAGCGCCGGCTCCGACGCGGTCTGTAGCCCACTTTCCGAGAACCAATTTCATGATGGGTTCACCCCAGCCTGTGACTGAAACCGCAGCGGAAAGATTGTCAGCATAACAGCCGCAGCCAATGAGGGATGAGTCGCCGACACGGCCGGGCGTCTTGTTGAGCGTGCCACCGGTGGAGGTGGCTGCCGCCAGATTTCCGCGAACGTCGAGGGCTACGGCGCCAACGGTGTCGTGCGATTGCAACTGCGAAGGTGAGGGCTCGTGTTGCGGAAAGGCGGTCTCAGGACTCTTGTCGTCGAGATGGGCGTGGCCGGGACAGGATTCCGGACCAGAGAAGGACTGGTCTGCGAGACCGGCAGCCTGGCGCGCCTGGGCCTGCGCAAGGCGCTCACGCTCGCGGTCAAGGACCAGTTCGGCATTGTCGATGAGGGGCATCCCGTGAGCGAGTGCGAATTGCTCCGCTCCGGCTGCAACGAAGTAGACGTGAGGACTGCTTTCAAGAACCAGGCGAGCGGCCTGAATGGGATTTCGAATGCGCTCGACACAGGCGACGCCACCGGCTTTCATGCGGCCTCCATCCATGAGCAGTGCATCAAGCTGGACACGGCCGTCGGAGGTAAGGAAGCTGCCGCGACCGGCGTCGAAGGTGGGGTCGTCTTCAAGGATGGTGACGGCTGCTTCCACGGCATCGAGTGCGGAGCCATTTTTCGCCAGAAAATGGTAGCCGGCTTCAAGCGCATGGCGCACGCCGGCCTGGTGTGCGGCCTCGGCGTTCTGAGGTATAGCCCATGCGCCTCCGTGGACTAGAAGAGTGGGAACGTGCGTGAAGATCGTCACCCGGATATGGTAGTGCATCCGGTAAGAGATGGATTACGGCGGTTGAGTGGAAGGGCGAGGGAGATGGTTCGCGAGCGGGTATGGTTGTCAAAGAAATGCAAGGGCTGCAGCGCGCGTAAGTGATTGAACAACATGGGCCAAACAGTAGGGTGACTTTTGCAGGGAATTATGGCGCGATTGGTTATGCTTAAGACATTCAATACAGACTGAATGAACCGAGGAGAGCGTATGAGGCTCTGCGTTTTCTTTTCGGGGTCATTCCGCAGACTTGATCCCTCAATAAAGAAACTCTAGCGGCGATGAGAGAGGCACAAATAGCTGAATCGGAGAAGCAGGAGTGGGGTGCAGGAGCCGTGATGCCAGCGTTAGAAAGCAAGTATTGAGCTGCCACTACGAGGGCCTGAGCATCGCCATCGCACTGGCGAACAGTTCCAAGACAAGGACATTCCCCACGCATCAAACTCCATTATGATTTGGCAAAAGGAGATCAGGAACCCGGAAATGCTGAAGTGGTTGGGCGGTTTCCGAGGCCGGCACACGAACTGGCGGGTGTGCCACATTGGCAAGGCGAATTGAGCGAAGAAGACGCGGAGACAGCCAGAGGCATCCGGAAATCAGAAGGCGAACACCAACGCGGAGGCTTTCTTCATCTGCAGCGAATGACTGCAGATGAAGGGGCACGGCTTTCGACCCTACCGGAAGATGATTTCTGCGCAAAGGGAAGGTCATGGCCGGGAAAGCCGCGCAGACTGGGAAGACCGGACGCCGCAACAAACTGAGACACGAATGGAAATAGAAGGAACAAGAATCGCTCAAGAGAAGCGTACGAGCGCAATGCAACACGCAAAACGGAGAAGGACGTGAAACGGATGAAGCTCACGGACAAGTGGCCCAGCACCGGCAAATGGGTGGCTCTGTGCCTGATCGCGATGGCATTAGCTTGGATGGCTAGCGCGCAGACTGTGACCACAACAACAGTTCAGGGCACGGTGTACCTGGCAAACGGGATGCCTGGAACAGGGACTCTGCAGCTGAGTTGGCCAGCCTTTACCACAGCGAACAATCAGGCTGTAGCGGCTGGCCGGACCACCGCGACCATTGGCGCAGATGGCTTTGTGAGCGTGAATCTGGCTCCAAATGTTGGCTCCTGGCCTGCGGGATTGTATTACACCGCTACCTATTATCTGAGTGACGGCACGACAAGTACAGAGTACTGGGTGGTTCCCGCGGCGGCGCAGGCAAGCATTGCACAGGTGCGAGCGCAAGTGATGCCAGCAGCGCAGGCTATACAGGCAGTAAGCAAGGCATACGTAGACCAGGCAATCCAGTCGATTCCACAGAGTTCTCTGACGCCTTCCGGCGGGACAATGAGCGGTCCGCTGTATTTGAGCGGCGATCCGTTGCAGACGCTGCAGGCCGCAGACAAGCACTATGTGGATTCCGCCGTCAGCCAAGCGGTGCCGCTGACGGGCGCAACCTTAACCGGCCCGATCAATGGGCCTTCGGTGAGTGCCAGCGTCAACAAGGTCCTGCTGGTCACTGCCCCGCCGTACAACGCCAAATGCGATGGCGTGACGGACGACCAGGCGGCGATTCAGGCTGCATTTAACGATGCGGTGACGTATGGCTATTCGGTGCAGTTTCCGGCTGGAACTTGTCTGACGTCGACGGTCACCATCAAGGGCCAAAGCTTCTTCGGCGCGGGGGTGGGGATCACCTTTGTGAAGGGGCAGCCGGGGCAAGACGTGTTTGCGACGCCCGATGCGGCAGGGAACCTGATTTCGAATGCTTCCATCCACGATCTGACCATTGAGCCCGATGCATCGGTGAATGCGGCTTCGTCTGTGGTGGGTGGAAATAACACCTTTCCGAACCGCATCACGGGGACTGCGGGCGGGACTACGCCTCTGGCCGTGCCACCAGCGCCAGGACCGATGGTGTTTACTCCGGGCTCAAGCGGAAACTGCGGCGGGTCGATGAGCGCGAGCTCCAGCACTCTGACTGTTAGCTGCGGGTACTTCACCAGCGTGGCATCTTCGCTCGTGGTGGGCGAGGCGATCACCGTCAACGGAGCAGGTACAGCAGGGGCCAACCTTGTGAGCACGGTGGCCAGCGTGGTGAATGGGACGCAGGTTACGTTGGCCTCTTCAGCATCGACTGCTGTCAGTAATGCTACCGTGACTCTGGCAACGCCGATGACGCCTCCCTGGTACATCGGCAACTGCGGGATCGCGCTACCCGCTTCAAGCGGGGCGGCCATGGCGGGCGGCCTGCTCGACTGGAGCCTGACGAACGTCTACTTTCAGGCGGTGAACGGACCAAATATTGGGGCTAACTACGTGTGCGGTCTCTTCCTGCAGGCGCAGCCTTACGCATGGCGCTACACCAACCTGGATTTCATGAACTTCTATGCCGGGTTGATCGAAGCACTGCCCGTCTCGAACAACACGAGTGAAAACGACTGGACGCCGGACACCAGTAGCTACAAAGACATCAACTTCCGTAACACGATTCTGCCCATGGTCTGGTACAACGGATCGAACCGGGCAGCACAAGGCATCAACGTGTATGGGACGCAGCGGCTCTTCACGCTGGGCATGTGGCAGTTTGCCCAGGCTGTTGGATACGCGCCCACGCCGGACCCTTCGGCGACGATCACGCGATACTATGATGAATGCTTCACCCCAGCCACAGGGGAGCATGCCCGCTTCAGCACGGATCGTGCGACTGCAGATGTAATCAATGGTAGTGATTTGGCAGGATGCGGCGGTACTTCCTATTTGAACTTCGCCACCAGTAGCAGCACGATTGAGGGAAAGATCGGTAACACACTTCGGATCAACGGAAACCAGAACACATTCAGGAACACGGCGCTATTGCAGGGCGAGGTCACGGACAACGGTCTGGACAACTCTGTTCAGGCTGGTCAGGTCGATTCGAACGCTAGCTGGCAGCGCAGAACCTACAACGGAGCGGTACCCCCGCAGGAGCCGGTGGGCAAACTCGACGCAGGGTTTGTGCTGAATGGCAACAGTACGACGCCCTTTCTGAGCAGCAGTGACCTGGTATTCACGGCGCGGGATTTCCCTGCGGCGATTGGCGGAACAAGCGGGACGGTGGTAAACGATCCGACTGGCACGGAGATCACGCACAGCTATGTGCACACGGTGGGAACGGCCAGCTTCAACTCGGGCGGGGCCGGGTATAACGGGCTGAACATTGCGGGTACCCGCGTCCCGCTTGACCAAGCCTATGTGCTGATGAATGCGGAGTGCGAAGGCGCGGCTGCCTGCTACTCGGCCCTCACAGTGTGGGACTCAACTGCGAACGCTATGATCGGCTCCTGTTATCTGAACTTCACATCGACATGGAGCACAGACGGTGGCCCGTCAAGTAAAGATCGGTGTCTGATGGATTTCTCCTCGGTCGCTGCGGGGGATCTCTTTGAGTTTCGGGAGAACACATGGGGGGGCACCGGACTGACTGGAGTGCGTAGGGCTTTTATCGCTTTCCAGCCGACAAATACCGATGTGATTGCGGAGGCCAAGCCAACCTTTGTACAGAAGGCGGGCGACACTATGACCGGCCCGTTTGTAATCCAGAATACTGTGACTATTGGAACCACGGTGTTCATTGACTCGGGTACCTTCTCCACGCTTGCTGCTGCATGTTCGGCGGCAGCCACGGCGGGTATGCCGTTGCTTATCTCGAAGGTGTGGACGAGCGTCCCGACGCAAACCTGTGCGGCCAATCTCACCTTTATGGGCGGCTCGATCCAGCCTGCGGCCTCGGCTGTCTTCACAGCCTCTGGTGTGATCAATGCGGGCCTGGTGAAGATATTCGATACCTCGGTGGGCGGAGTATCTAGCGTGGTCATCGGCAAGCTGAATGCAGGCGTCTATCCGCAGTGGTTTGGCGGGCAGACGGCGAATGACTCCTTTGACAACACGGCGGCGCTGAACGCGACGCAGAACGCGGCGGTGACGAACGGCGTACCGATCCTGATCACCGGCAGGATGCAATTGGCGAGCGTGCTTTATCCGCTCTCCAACACTACCTGGCAGGGCGTGGGGCCGCTGGCGGAGATCGTGGGCAACCCCGCGTCTTCTCCCGCCTCGGTTGTTTCTTTCTGTGGAACTTACCCGGAATCTCCTTCGACCAATGCGTGCGTGGGCAGCTTTGTCACGTCCACTTATGTGCATCCAATCAGCCCGGCTCTGCGGGGCGCGACCACCATCACGTCAAATCCCACGGGAGGCTTCGCCAATATCGCCGCAAACCAGTGGATTCTCCTGGTCGAAGGCAACTCGCCAAAGTGGAACACTTATATGAGTTACCACAAGGTGAACTCCATCACGGGGGACACAATCACGCTGGACCGGCCCACGGAGTTTGATTTCACAGGCGCAACGGGAGCTACGAATTTCGGAGTGATCAGCATCAACCCGGCGACCAATATCACCATGAAGGATTTGCGCATCACAATGGGCGCAACGAGCGCCGGGGCCTACGTCTTCGGATCGGGGCTTTCAACGAACATCCTTCTTCAGCATGACTCGTTGAAATCGGAGTCGAGCACTTACCCTCTCGCCTATGCCTACGCGAATGACTCCTACAATTTCCGCTTGAAAGATAACACCTGGCTGAGCGGCATGTTCGGCGGGTGGAATCGTGGCAGTTGGGGCGTGGAAGAGGGCTCTATCGCCATGAACATTGGCAGCGACAGCCACGAAGAGGGCGAGGGAGCGAATCATCTTGTGGTGCGGAATGGGTTTTACGGAAACCAATCCGGAACCAACGCGCTGTTCGCCGGGCCGGGCTTTTATTGGACCATAGATAACAATGAGATTGTGTCGGCGCTTAACCAGACCCCTATCTCGGTCGATGGCGTTGGGGAGCGGGTCACTAACAACCGGATACTGGGGAGCTATGGCGGCCTCGCCTTCAGCACCGCGACCTACAACAGCGACATGCTGCGCCCGCATGATCAGATTGTGGAACACAATTATGTGGAGACGCGGCTCTCGCAGCCCTGCCTTTATGCGCCTTATAACAATAATCAATATGACGTGACCATCGCGTTCAATACCTTCAACTGCCCGAATCCTGTGGTTTGGAATGGCGGCGTTGGCGTGGCGGACACGAACACACTGACATTTTTTAGCAATAAGGAAATTGTGCAGGCCGGGGTCACTCCGACCGCGGGAATCACGGGATACACAACCACTGGCGCGGCGTCGGGCGGCTCGCTCAATGCCACCGAGCTAAGTTCGATCCCCATTCTCGGCGGTTTCCTGAAAACCATGTATGCCTTTCCCGTCGCGGCCAATCATCAAACGTTTAACGCAGGCGACATTGTGATTGCCTCGCCTTATACGAGCGGCGCGGCCACAACTGCAATGCAGATTTATACGGCGAGCGGAACTTATGGCACGCTCGCCGGCGTCACAGGGTCAACCGTGTCCGGGTCGAATGTTCTGACCATCACAGCCGGTACCGTAGTGGGGCAGCGCTACTACACCATCGCGGGTGTAAGTGGAACGAAAAAGCTGGTCTTTCAACTGAACGCTACTCAATGGCAAATGGACAGCACCGCCAACGCCACAGTGACGGGCGCGGCATTGGGTTATGCCAACCCAACTTACTCCACGATCCCGCTGGGGGCATCGCTCACGGCGAGCGCCGGTTGCGCGGGCGGAACGAGCGGCTATGCGAATTGCCAGCAGTCTATTGTCGGCGGAATCAAGACGGTGGCGATTCAACTCAATGGGTACGCGGAGACGGGGAGCGCGCAGACCTGGAACTATCCCACCGCGTTTTACTACATCCCTGCAATGGTCATCTCGGGGGGGAGCTGTGGAACCTATAACCCCACCACCACGGCGAACACTTTCACGTTTCCGGCGAATGCCGCGATGACTGCGGAGAACTGCCAAATCATGCTGATGGGGCAATGACGGCGAGAGATATTTGAAATGGATGCACCGGCCAACGAAATGCAAATCACGGGTCATGCCCCCTGGAAGTTCAGCTTTGGAAGCGTGGTTGGTGGTTTGTATTCGCATGGTTTTTCTATCGCGGCGCTGTTGAGCCCAGCGGCGCCGCGCTCACGACTGGAACCTGGCATTTTCTCGCCGGTACTTACAACGGGACGCAGGTTTGCATGTACGTAGACGGAGCGCTTTTCGGCTCTTGTGTGGCCTCGACAATCTCCATCGGAATCAACCCGGGGCATGCCTATATCGGGCAGAGGGCGGATGGGTGAAGAAAGACGGCCCTGACCATGAACCAGGTGCGAATCTATAACTACGCAATGACTTCCACGCAGATCTCAGCCGCTTACGCAGCAGGACATTGATTGCAGATATCGGCTGCGGTGCGGGGGATCACGCTGCCATAAGAAGCGCAGGCAGCACACATAATTGGCTTGGCGTGGATTGTTGAAGAACCGCACTGGCGACTGCAACGCTTCAGAGTCTATCTCTAACTCAGATGGCGCGAATCTGTTTACGAGGAGCGCAGTGCGTCAACTGACGCTGCTCACGCTGCGCCGGCATGAATCTCAGCCGGCCGACGGAGTGGAGGAACTGTGGCGAAGGCAAGTGCTGATGGCGCAATGGGGACTCGGGCCTGGACCACGTGGCCCGAGGAATTGGACCGCGAGGAACTGGAACGGTTGGGGAGAATTCTGGACAAACGCCCGGCGAGGCTGCGCGGGTGGACGGTGGGAATGGCACTGGCCGGGGTTCTGTTGCGAGTAAGGACGCGCGAGGGGCAGACTGCACCGCTGCGAGCAAATGCAGTGCAGCGAATCTTTGAGTGCCAGCGAGGCGAGCGGAACATCGTGTTGAAGGCGCGACAAATGGGATTCACAACCTGGGCCGCGGCGCGATTTTTCCTGAAGACCGTGACCCAGCCGGGAACACTGACCCTGGAAGTGGCGCATACGCAGGAGGCGGCCGAAGAGATCTTCCGCATTGTGCACAGGTTTGTGGACTGTTTGCCAGAGGAGTTGCGCGCGGGACCGCTGCGGACGTCACGGGCTAATGCGCGACAGATTGTGTTTCCGGCGATGGACTCACAGTACAGGGTCGTATCGGCCGGGGAGCGGAACGCGGGCCGTGGATTGACGGTGCAGAACCTGCATTGCTCGGAGCTGGCGCGCTGGCCTGGCGATCCGGCGGAAACCCTGGCCGGTCTGCGCGCGTCGCTGACGCCGCGGGCAGAGTCAATCCTCGAGTCGACGCCGGAGGGGGTGGGCGGATGCTTTCACGAGGAGTGGGTGAAGGCCGCAGAGAGTGGTACAGTGCGGCACTTTTTTCCCTGGTGGATGGAGCCGCACTACCGGGCCGAGGCAGTGGACGAGTCGAGCCTGACTGAAGACGAGCAAGACTTGAGGTTACGTCACCGGTTGGACCTGGAGCAGATCGGATTCCGGCGCCAGGTACAGGCCAACTTTCGCGGGTTGGCGCGACAGGAATATGCCGAGGACGAGGAGAGCTGCTTCAGGGCCAGCGGGGACTCGGTCTTCGAACTGGCGGCGATTGAGGAGCGCCTGGCGACCGCGCAGGCTTCAGTGGAGCAGAGGCGGAATGGAGAGCTGGAAATCTGGCTGCCGCCTTTGAAGAGCAAGGAGTACTTGGTGGCGGTGGACCCGGCCGGGGGTGGGAGCGACGGGGACTACTCGGCGGCTCAAGTGCTGGAGATGGAGACGGGCCTGCAATGCGCGGAGTTTGCGGGGCACGTTGGCGGTCTGGAACTGGCGAGGTTGGTGACCGCGCTGGCAGCCGAGTACAACCATGCGTGGCTGGTGGTGGAGCGCAACAACCACGGCAGCGGCGTGCTGGCACTGGCTGAGACGGTGTGCGGGTACAGGCGCATTTACCGGCAGGCCGGGCAGCCGGGTTGGCTGACGACTTCAATGAGCAGGCCCGCGATGCTGGGCAGGCTGGACGCGGCGCTGGTGGAGGGGCCAGAGCGTTTCCAGAGCCGGCGGCTGCTGGGCGAATGCCGCAGCTTTGTACGGCAGGCGGATGGCGCCACAGGGGCGCGGGCGGGGACGCATGACGATCGGGTGATGGCGATGGCCATCGGCCTGGCGGTGCGGGCACAGTTGCTCGAGAGCGGGAAAAGCGATTCACAGTCTCAATCTGCTCTCGCGCCTCATTCCGGTCGATGCGCTTAGAATTCGAGTAAGCAATCGGGATTGAGTAGCCGGGGAAGTGGGGAGAAGGGCTTGGCGGTTCTGGCAGTGCAGCATATCCGGCGGATGCGGGGGGGTGCACAAGGCCAGTTGATGCTGGGTGCGGATGGCCACGCGTACGTGGTGAAGTTCCGCAACAACCCGCAGCACATGCGAGTGCTGGCCAACGAATTCCTGGCTTCGCGGCTGGCCATGGCGGTCGGCCTCTCGGTCCCACAGGCCGAACTGGTGGAGGTATCTAGCTGGCTGGTGGAGAATACGCCGGAACTGGAGATAGACCTTGGGCGCACGCGGGTGCGCTGCCAGGCGGGACTACAGTTCGGTTCACGATTTGTGGGCGGATTGATGCCGGGGCAGGTAGTGGACTACCTGCCCGAAGAGCAACTGGGCGAGGTGAAGAACCTGGACGAGTTCGCCGGCATATTGGCCCTGGACAAATGGACCGGCAACGCCAATGGGCGACAAGCGGTGTTCACTCGAAAGCAGCGGGAAAAGCGGTATCGTGCGGTTTTTATCGACTTTGGATACTGCTTTCATGCCGGGGAGTGGCGGTTTGAGGATGCGCCGTTGCGCGGCGTCTACTATCGCAACGAGGTATACCGGGAGATTGCCGGATGGGAGTCATTTGAACCCTGGCTGTCGCGGCTGGAAACACTACCCGCGGAGACTGCGTGGGAGGCGGCCAATGAGGTTCCCCCGGAATGGTACGGGGGCGACTTGAGCGAGATGGAGAACCTGGTGGAAAGACTTCTGGCGCGGCGAAGCCGGATCAGAGAGTCGATTGATGCATTCGGGAATTCAGACCGGAAGCCGTTTCCTAAATGGGGCGGGACAGGGAAAGAAAAGACGGGAGCGGGCTGGAAAGATGGGCGGTGGGGCGCTAGCATCGTGGGGAGAGTGATGTAGGAAGGGTCCACAGCAATTTGAGAGTCCACTGTGATCGGCGGGTGTAGAGACTGGAAACGATCGGGCGATGATGAAGAGCGGAAGTGAGCGGCGGGCGTGCGAGTTTCGACTGCTCCGGTATGTGCCGGACCCGGTTCGCAACGAGTATGTGCATATCGGGGTGATTCTGCGCGAGCAGGGTGGTCGCGAGCCGGCCGAGGTGCGCTTTACACGCGACTGGCGCCGGGTGCGCTGCCTGGACCCCGAAGCCGACACCGCGCTGCTGGAGGGGATGGAGAGCGAACTGCGGCGGAGGTTTTTTGAAGAGCCGGACGGCAGGCTGATGCGTCTGCTGGAAGAATCGCTCTCGCTGAACGTGCAAATGACCGCACCCAAAGCCTACCTGGCGGAGAGTCTTCCGGCAGGGATGGAAGAGCTGATGCGGCTCTACGTCGATCCGTACCCAAGGGCGCGGACGCCGCGCCTGAGTGGACGGGCGGCGATCCAGGCGAGGATGCGAACGGAGTTTGAGCGAGCCGGGGTGTGGGATCTGTTGCGCAAGCGCATTGCAGCTGCAGAGTACACTCGGCGAGGGGATCCGCTGCGCATTGACGTGGGTTACCGACCGAATGGAATGATTCGCATGTTTCACGCAGTGAGTCTCGAACCAGGCGTGGAGATGGCCAAAGTGCTGGCCTTTTCGGCGGAAGGTTTGCGCGCCGGAGTGGAACGGGTGGAGAAGGCTGGTCTTGAATTGACGGCGGTGATTGAGCCGGCAGCCAAGCTCGGGGCTACTGATGCGGAACCGGAGCGCCTGGAGATGTATCGCTTCGGTGTGGAGACGATGGAGGAGCACCAGATTCGCGTGCTGACCACATCAGACCTGGGCCGGGTAGCGGAGACGGCGCGGCGGGAACTGCATGTGTGAGAGTCGGCAGCAGCCAGTTATCAGAAACCAACTTCACAGTTAATTGCGACTTATTTCCTCCGAATAAGTATGGTCGACAGTTTGCAGATAATTCCTTAGCTTTGCGGTAGGATTGATTTTGTTGATAGATAGATCGCTGCAACTTAGAGGTTACGGCGGTCTTCAGTCAACGGACAAGTTAGAACTGAAAACAGACCAGTGATTCCCGACAACGGATCACGGGCAAGAATGAGGCATGGCCAATTCAAGGGCTGTGCCTTTTTGCTTTTGGGACGGAAGACAGAGGAAGGTGCGCGTGAGGCTTGGAGAGCAGTTGCGGGATATCTGGCGGCAGGCCGCCGGTTGGCCAGCCGGCCGGAAGACGGATGTAGATGCGGCAGCGGAGGCGGAACGCAAGACTTTGGCGCTGCCCATGATCGCTAGTCCAGTCCAGTTTCCGGGGCGCCTTATGCCCAAGCCGACGCCGATGAACCTGCGCCGGTTTGCAGAGACGCCCGTGGTGCGCAGGGCCATCAACGTAATTAAGGACCGCATTGCGTCGATGGACTGGCAGGTTCGAGTGCGGCGTGGAGTGCAGCCGGGGCTCTTGACCGATGCGCGGAACAAGCTGTGCGCGCTTCGGCGGACGCTGGAAGAACCCAATTCAGTGGACAGCTTTCGCACCCTGATGGAACAGGTGATAGAGGATGCACTGACCGGGGGATATGGAGCCATCGAGATGGAGCCCACCGGCGACCCGGAGCGGCCGGCGATGTTGTGGCCGGTGGATGGGGCATCAATCCGGATCAATGCCCGGTGGGATGGAGACGAAGATTCGCCGCGCTACGCGCAGACACTTCCAGGCCAACTGGAATCGAGTGCGGTAGAGCTATGCGACAACCAATTGATCTACGTGCGGATGAATCCGCGCAGTTTTACTCCCTTCGGACTGGGGCCGCTGGAGGTAGCCTTCGAGACTGTCAACCAGTTCCTGAGCGCGCATCGGTTTGCAGGTAAGCTGGCAGCCAACTCGGTGGCGCAATATGCACTGTGGCTGAACGAAGCAACCCCCGCACAGCACGACCGGTTGATTCGGTGGTGGCAGGACGAGATCGAAGGGACAGGGCGCGTACCGCTGATTTCGACCGAGCAGAAGCCGGAGGTTTTGCGGTTTGCACAGGGAACAGATGCGGACCTGCGGTTGGCATGGCAGGAGTTTCTGATTCGCATGGTGGCAAATGCGTTTGGCCTGCCTCCGTTGCTCTTGGGCCTGGAAGGCGATGTAAATCGCTCAACTGCAGCAGAGCTGGCAGATGAGGCGTTTCGTGGAGCGATTCTGCCCCTGGCGCAACTGCTGGCCGGACACCTGACGCGGGATCTCTTTGCAAAGTGCATCGGCTGGCGGGAATTTGAGTTTGTCTTCAACGATTTGAACGCGAGAGACGAGGAGACGGAACTGGCAGTGCAGGTGCAACTACTAAAGGCCGGGGTGCTGACAGTGGGTGAGGTGCGGGCTATGCGGGGGTTGGGACCGCTGGCCAGGGACGGGGCGGCGCAATTGGCGGGAGAAGCCGCTTGCGAATCGGGTGGGCAGACATAAGCGCCATCAGGCCGCGTTGAAAAGACGAGGTTGAATGGCCGGTTGTGGGATCAGATAGACGGAGAACGCATGCGATTGGAAGCGATGGCAGTGAGGATTCCCCATGTGGACGGGCACCCGAATCGGATGGCGTTCGAGGGGGTGTTGACGGTGGTAAACGCGGCCAGTGACAAAGCTCCGGCCGGAGGGCGGGGGCACTGCGTACTGCTGACACGTGAGGCGGCAGAGAAGGCGCTGCCCTCGCTCCTGGGAATGGCGGTGGACTACCGCCCGGGGTGGGATGGGCATGACGCGCGACGCAAGATCGGCCTGCTGACCGAAGCAAACCTGCTCGGGAACCGGCTGGTTGTGCGGGGATATCTTTACGCGCGGGACTTTCCCGAGGTCGCCCAAGACATTCTGGCACAGGCGCCGGAGGCATTGGGCATGAGTTACGAGTTGGCCGACGCGCGGGTTGAGGACATGCGGGCCGAAGTGTGGAAGCTGACCCGCGTGACCTTTACCGGTGCGGCAATCCTGTTGCGGGAAAAAGCGGCTTATCGAGCCACCAGCTTTCGCATGGCCAGTTAGATTTCACCTGACTGTCGCAGTTGGCCGCAGAACTCCGTACGGCGGAGCTTCTCCACTTAGCGGCGATGCGATGGGTTGCGAGCAGTTGACTGCAAACAAGAAAGGAATGGCATGGAGTTAGTTGAAAAGGACATTGCAGAACGTCTGGAAGCCGCGACGGCCTTGCTGGAGCGGACACTGAGCTGGATCGAGGAGCGGCAGAGCGCCTTGACCGGTGACGTGGAGCGCATTTCAGCCACGGTGGAGGCCGGGCGCAGAGAAGCCGAACTCGCACAAAAGCTGGCTGATACGGAGCGGGAGTTGGCGGAATTCAAGGCTGCGGATGCACAAACGACGCTGAATCCACTACGCCGGACGGTACCGGCCGCCACCACCGAGATGCTGGCCAAGCACGGCGTCGGCGAGGGCCCGGTGGATGTGCGGACCCTGGATGCAGCCTTGTCGGGTTTGAGCCTGGAGCAGCGCATCGCGGTGAAGAGCCAGCTGTTGCGCGCTGGAGCAATCGCCTGAGCTCAAACTTTGAAGAACAAATCCAGGGTACTTATGGCGTACAGAAGTACGGCGAGTTGGATCAAGAATTCAAAACGTAGTTAGAGCAACCTGGATTGAATCTTAACTAACAGAATTTTGCTCAAGCCAAGAACTGGCAGTTAGAAGCCGGTGACTGGTATCTAAGCAACGACTGGCCCCATGGAGGGGGTGGAAAGAGCCTATGAACGCAACCTTTGCAGACATTCACGCGGCAGCTGATTATATTGGGCCGGGCGCTGTCGAAGTACCGCTGTATCAAACCGAGATCTTCGATATCTGCCGTCGGTCGAGTCCTTTTGGACAACGCATCAAGCAAGTTCCTGCGACCGGTCATCCTTCGCGATTCTTCGAAGAGACGGCCCTTCCGAGTCCCGGTGCGGCCGGATTTGTGAATCCGCGCAGTATCGTGGCGCCGGTGGTGAGCCCTACAAGAGTGGAGCGGAGCGTGCCGTTGAAGGCCATTGTTTCGCAGATCAACTACAACCTGTTCGACATCGAACTGGGCAACCAACAGCAGCAGTTCGCCTATCTGCAGGCCAAAGACCTGGTGGACACGGTGAGCGGCGTGATGGTGGAGCACGATGTTGCGCTGTGGAACGGCAACGACACCAGCCTTAGCACTCCGACGACTACGCAGTACATGGGCGTGATCGGTCAGATTGTGGCCGGCGGCAACACCACTACTATCGGGACCTCGGCGTCGATTGTGGACGGGCTGAAATCGGCGGTAGCACAGATGGTCGCAAGCAATGGATTTCATGTGCGGCCTACAGCGATCTACGCCAACCCAGTATTGCTGGACCTGATCGACCGGGAGATGAAGACCGAGTTCAACGTTGTGCTCAATACCGACAGCATTACAGGTGGGGTGCGCGTAAAGATGTTGTCGACGCAGGCAGGCGATCTGCCCCTGATTCCAGATTGGAGTCTGAGCTATACCGGCACACCTGGATCAGGTACGGCTGTGTTGCCAGCCTATATCGTCACCGAAGATCTGATCGAGTACCACTGGCTCGGCGATCCAACGCCACGGATCTTCCAACTCGGGATGCCCGGTTCGCTGGCTTCCCAGTACGTGGCCGTAAAGTTCGGCGCCGTGGTAGTGAAGGGCGCCAATTACGCACATTACCAGGTGCTGGTGGACCGGTAGATAGCAGGTTGGCGAGTTAGCGAAGAGGTCCCAGAGATGGGACCTCTTCGCTTAGTGGAAGCAACATTGGAAGCGCGAACGGAAGGGTGAGGTATGGCTTATCTGCAGCCAGCGGATTATCCAAATTACGGATTGCCGGCTGGAACGACAGCGGACTGGATCACGGCCGCCACGGCACTCATCAACAGTTACTGCAGGCGGCCCGACCTGAATGTGATGCAGTATACGGAACGCCTGCGGGTGACTAGCGGATCGCAGAGTGTGCTGTTGAGTTATCTGCCGCTGGCGCCGATGGGGACGGCAACTTCGCCGGTGGTCGGGATCGAAGGCCGTTATGCGAAGCCGCGGCGCGGAGAGACTCTAAGCGAGCCGCTGTTTGAAATCGTGTGGGCATTTTCCCTGCCGGGACAATGGACCGCTATCGACCCAAACTCGGTGGACTTTGACCCGGCTACAGGTGAGCTGACGTTGCCCTGGAATGTGCTTGGACTGCCGTACAACGAGGTGATGGTGACTTATACGGCAGGGCTGGCAACGATTGGTGACGATGTAAAGACGGCCTGCGCACAGGTAGTGCGCAATGCGCAGTCGACGCCAGCACTGAACGCCAGCAAGACCAAGATCGACACAATGCAGATGCAGTATTTCTCAAGCTCGCTCGTGGACGAGACCGTGCAAGCGTGGCTTCGTCCATACGTAGCGAACAGGCTGGGGTAACAAATGAGCGACACGGCACCACGCAACCCCGTAGGAGCGCCGCAGATGCTAGCCGATGCCCTGCTGCGAAGTGTGGCCGGAACGACCGCATTGCTGCGCATGACGGGCGCAAATGCGGACACGAATCAGTCGGAAGTGGGATTAGTGGCAACAACCTTTACCGAAGCGATCGTGAGCCCGGTGGTGATTAGAAAGCTGCGTCCAAACTGGCAACGTGACTGCGAGTCGCTGTGGGAACTGCTGGTTTCTGCAACGAGCGTAGAGCAGCAGGTGAGCTCGCTCGATCTAGCGTCGGCGCAAGCTCTCTTTGCCATGACACTGGTAGTGACTGTGTCGGGGCAGGATTACATGATCGAGTCGATCGCTTCCAATGAAGCTTTTGGCCAGGTATATCTTTACAGGCTGCTCCTGCGCGAGGCGCGGCAGCAGGCAGTATAACTCTGCACTAACTCGAACATAAGTCAGGTTAGAGCTGCTCGCTCAGGGCACAAGGAACTGTACTCCATGCAAAATGCGAAGGACTCGTTTTATATGGCGCTGCGCACACGGCTGGCTACGATCAATCCTGACCGGACGATTCTGCTGCGTGGAGTGGCACGGCCCGGCATTCTGGTAGAGGAGGCCGAGGCTCCTTTCAGCCAGCTTCCCAACGATGTCTTTGTATTGCGCTGGCTGGGTCTTTGCACTGATCTCGATCTGGCTTCAACTATGACAGCCGAGGAATGCGAGATTGCCTACCAGACTTGCGGAACGCAGAGTTACGGTGGGCTCGACCGCGGACGCGCGCTGAGTGAAATGGACGAGGAGCTGGTCTCGATGCTCCAGCCGTACTACACTTCGAAACTCAATTACGCCGTGCAACCCGCAGCGGCAATGTTGACCCAGGTTTTTTGGGATGAGCCTGGGTTTACGCCGATCGTCGCCCAGAAGGACCGGCTTAGCCGGTCAGCAAAAGTGATGGTCTATGGATACCAGGAGCAGGGGGAATAGATGGCGGCAAGTTGGTTTTCAGCTCCAGCGCCGGTGACTCGGCGAGTTAGAGCTTACTTTGCACCGGTCAATCGCACCGCGCAGACGCCCGTGGTTTTCGATCCGACAGAACAAAGTGGATTTGCTCTAGATTCTCCGCCTGCCCCATGGATCAACTTAGGCTGGATCCAAGCATTCAACCGCAGACCGGCAAGCAAGACCGCCGCAGTGCTGACGGGGGTCCCGGCGGGGATAACGGAGCAGGTCCGCGAGACGGTTGAGGCCCAGGTGAGCTTCGAGTTCCTGAGCTGGACAAAGCTGACGATGGCTCTAGCCACCAATTCGCAGCATATGAATCTGCTGGCACGGGCGAGTAGCGCAGAAACGGTGGCAGACGGTGGGGCGGCGGCCACAGCAGTCAACGTGCAAAGCGGGTCAACTGCTTCCATGGTTCTGTTAGCTGCAGCAGATGCGGCAAAGTTCACAGCGGGCTCGATGATTGCGGTCGACGCGGACTACACAGGGCAGACCGGCTATGTGGGTGCGCCAATTTCGGGCGCATACCTACGCCAGGCACTGACGGATGTGGACTATATCCGGCGCGTGACGTTCAACGTTGCATTGGTATCTCAGGTGAGTGCGTCCGGGCTAACACTTGCCGAGCCGCTTCCCGGCGGCGCCCCGGCTGTGGGGAACAAGCTGCAAGCGCTGGCCGGATTCGTTGACCGCGAGGGTGGAAGCTTTTATCACGAATGGTCAGCACTGTTTGTCATGCAGGGCAGCCAGGGAGAAAGAATTTTCTATTACTATCCGAGATTGCAAAGCATGAGCAGCGCAGAAGAAGCGACGGCTCCTCTTGACACCAATCATAAGGGCGGCCATGCGCGAGTGCTGCTCAAGGGACAGTTTCTAGCATTGCCAGTAATTGATCCACTGGACGGAGAACGGGTGGTATGCTACCGGAGCTTTCGGCCGGCGGCCAATGCTCTTATTTAAGAGGAAGCAGTTCACGAAGTCGTCGAGTTAGAGAGTCGCGATGAATATTGTTATCCAAGGACAGGACTACACAGCTGCACTCGATGCTGCACATTCATTGACTATCGAACGCAAGCTGAACGAGCCCTCTTTATGCCAGTTATGGCTCAGCCTGCCAGTCAATGGATGCCTGCAGACGCCTTTGCGGAATCAGTCGCTGCTGGTAAATGGCGACGATGGAACAATCTACTTCACCGGTTACATCGCGGTAAGTCCACTACCGGAATACACAGGGGTTGGGATAGAAGGTCCGCGCTATCGGATTGCAATTCAGGCGTTAAGCGACGAATTGCTGCTGGACCAGCTATCGACGGCCCCGAGCAAAGGGACAGCCGGCGAGACAGCGGGATCGCTGATGGTGGCACTGGTGACACGGACTGGATCAACTAGCCTGTCGACCCAGGCACTCACGTTGAGCGCGACATTGAGCAGCTTCGCTCCAGATGCAGGCGCATCGTGGAGCAAGAGCGCAGGCCAAGTAGCGAGCCAGGCGCGGGCATCGTACCGCGCCCTCAATGGCGCTCTGACGCTCGCTACAGTGCAGAGCGTCGTGCATTCCCTGAGCGAGACCGACGGCAGCCTGAATCTTGGTAATCTTGCGCTTACGAGCGAGGTGAAGCGCGCACTTGCCAACGATGTTACTGTCTGCGGCGAGGATGAGCCGGTAGCCTATGTTACAGAATACTTTCTTGGCGACGGAGTTACCACGCAATTCAACCTGGCTGCCAGCCCTTACTTCCCTCTAACCTCCAAATCCGACATCATCCGCGAGCTCTTCAACGAGAGCCAGATCAACCTTCGTGTCTGGGGCAATTCGGGAGGATATGGATATCTGTCGCTTGGCGCCGGCGGGTTGGTGATGCAAGGCGGGAATGGAATTGACGGAGAGACACTGTTAACTTGGCTCGATCAGGTGGA
Organism: uncultured Occallatibacter sp.; assembly: GCA_964396795.1. Taxonomy (GTDB): domain Bacteria; phylum Acidobacteriota; class Terriglobia; order Terriglobales; family Acidobacteriaceae; genus Telmatobacter. The sequence goes on from CAYNGB010000001.1 coordinate 229,384, forward strand.
GATGGGCGGCACCTTACTGCTGGAGGCTACAGGAGTGACTCTTGCTCCTGGGAGCACAGGTATCTTGGCCGGATTCTTCAGCGGCCTTGAAACGCTGTCTGGATGTACCGCTGGTTTTCAGGCCACGGCGCAACAAGGGACAGGCACAGTTACGCTGCAGCCAGTCATTCAGGGCATAGCCGCGGGAACGACTTATACGGTGAGTACAGCGAATCAATACTCGCTTCGCATTCGGGTTCATTGTCCCGAGAACGAGAGGGCCCTGGCAATTTACCGCTCTTATGGAGATAGCGGCGCCATTACCTACGGCGGACAATGGATTTTAGCCCCGGGTAAACTCCAGTTGGAGATACAGGAATTTGTCAATGGTGTGGCCGGTATGCCCGTGACGCTCTACGATGGATCCGTTGCCAGCCTTCCGGGTGCGTGCACAGTTGTTGCCGCCAGCAGCATTAACTTGATTGGAACCATGCGAGCGCTTAACTTAACGAATCTGGGGTCGGGATGGGTGGTGAGTACGCCCGTAAGTGGGAGCCCCCGCACGCGGCGTGTGGGCAGCACTGCGGGGACGGCCGAGTGTCATCTTGAGCGGAGCGAGGCGCTGGTGTTCTACACCGGGTTTACACCGTCGGTTGGTGAGCAGATCGCGGTAAGTTACCGCACAGTGGGTAGAGCGGTGGGCAGGGCCGTAAATGCCTCCAGCCAGCAGGCCTTGGCCCTAGCCGGTTTCCCTGCTGTCGCGACCTGGATCGGATCAGTCACCAGTCCAGCTACGCGCAGTTCCCAGGACTGTCGCAATGCGGCGCTGGCGATGGAGCAGGCTGCGGCAAGTATAAGTGCTTTGTGGAGCGGGAGCTATAAGGGAACGAGGGCCAGCTTCGTTACAGACGTCTGGCCAGGCGACGCGCTCCAGTTGAATGCGCCAACTGCAAATCTAAACGCTCAGGTAGTGGTACGAAGCGTGAAGGTGAGTTATAGGGCGAGTTATCCTGATCTGGTGGAATATGGAATTACATTCGCCAACGACTGGGCTGACGATCTAGCCATCAAGACAAGCGCAACAGTGCCTGCCGATGCATGGCTGCCAGCGCCGGTGGCACCCACAGTTCTGGCCAATCTCAACAATGTAACTGTAACCTCAATAAGCGGAAGTTCAGTCACGGTCAACGCTGGGGTTGTGCCGCCAACCGGTGGCGGATTTGAGATACGAAAGCGCGACTTTGCTTTCATGCCGGGAGAGGACCCCGACCTGGTAATGCGTGGCTCGCAGCCCAACATGACAATCACTCGCACAACGGCCAGCGACCGATTCTACATTCGGATGTATGACGGGGCAACACCGCCGAATTACTCGGAGTTTTCGGCGGCGCTATTCATTAATTTACCGCTGGGATCGTGAGCGCCAGGGCTTGAAACAAGTGAGCGAGAGACGGAGTCCGGTGGATGCGAATGATGAATGAATTCGAAGCGCAGGTGCTGAGCGACCTGTGCGTGTTGAAGTCGCAGATGAACGGACTCATGGGTGACGGCAATGGCGGTCGCATTGCTGACCTAGAGCGGCGCATGGACCGGCACGAACAGAACTGGCAGCGCGCCAAGGGCTTTCTGGCTGCAGTGAGTGTGCTATTCGCGGCGATTGAAGTCGCCGTAGAGACGTGGTTCCGTCGCTGAACGGTAAAGCCCAACATCGGTGCTGAACAAGCGCTTCTGCAGAACATTGCTTTCGTGCAGACGCGCCAGACACTCGTATAATCAGCCCCATGAACGATCAACCGCTGGTTGGAGTAGTGATGGGCAGCAAGAGCGACTACGAGGTGCTTTCGGCTGCCGTAGAAATCTTGCGCCTGTTCGAGATTCCATATGAAGCGCGGGTAGTGAGCGCGCACCGCACACCCGACTGGCTCTTCAAATACGCTGAAACAGCAAGGCCGCGCGGGTTGCGAGCGATCATCGCTGGAGCCGGAGGCGCTGCGCATCTCCCCGGTATGCTGGCGGCCAAGACGCTAGTCCCCGTGCTGGGTGTGCCGGTGGCAGCCACGCAACTGAACGGCATGGATTCCCTGCTCTCGATTGTGCAAATGCCCAAAGGAGTGCCCGTCGGGACTTTGGCCATCGGCAGGCCTGGCGCCGCCAACGCTGCGCTGCTGGCCGCAGAGATCATTGCGACAACAGACGAAGGGCTTTATGCGCGGCTGGTTGCATGGCGCGCCGCGCGCACCCAGGAAGTACTGGAGCAGGAGCTGCCCGGGTGAGTGTTGAGACTGGGAAAGAAGACATTCCCTCTATGATCAGGCCGGGCGGGCTGCTGGCAATTTTGGGCGGCGGACAGCTAGGACGGATGACGGCGATGGCGGCGCGCACCATGGGATACCGCGTACGCGTGATGGATCCCGAGCCTGCCTGCCCCGCCAGTTTTGTGGTGGACGAAACCGTTTTGGGACGCTGGGATGACGTGGCCGCAGCACGACGGCTCGCGACTGGCGCCGATGTAGTGACCCTGGAGATTGAGCAGATAGGCGTGGACGCTCTCTCTGAAGTGGCACGGATTGCACCGTTGCGTCCCGGCGTCGAACCGATTCATATTATCCAGGATAAAATCCTCCAAAAGACATGGCTCGCCGAAAACGGCTTTCCTGTCGGACCTTTTTGCGTGGTGCGCAGCGAAGCAGAGTTGCATGATGCGGTTCAAACACTGGGTGGGCGCGTGTTTCTGAAGATTGGACGCGGCGGCTACGACGGTCGCGGTCAAGCGCAAATCGGGCTTGATGGTCCCGCAGACGAAGAGGCTATTGCAGCCGCGTGGCAAGACATCGGCGCCCGCCCCGCCATCGGCGAACAAGCGCTGGATCTGGACTGTGAGATCAGCGTGATGGCAGCGCGTAATCCGTCCGGAGAAGTGCGTAGTTTTCCTGCCGCACGCAATCACCACGAGAATCAGATTCTGTCGTGGAGCGTGTTGCCCGCAGGAGTGCCCGTGGAGCTTGAAGCGCGTGCCGAAGCGCTGGCTGCGGCGATTATCGAGCGGCTCGGCATCGAAGGTCTACTCTGCGTTGAGGTGTTCGTCACTCGCGAGGGCAAGCTGCTGGTAAACGAGCTTGCTCCCCGCCCACACAACAGCTATCACCAGAGCGAACGCGGATGCGTAACCAGCCAGTTTGAGCAGGTCGTGCGCGCTGTTTGCAATCTGCCGCTCGGCGACACAACTCTCATCACTCCGGCTGCGATCGTGAATCTGCTTGGAGAACTCTGGATCAACGGGCCGCCGAACTTTGCCGCCGCACTGGCCGTGCCTGGCGTGCGCCTCCACCTTTACGAAAAACACATCGCGCGCGCAGGGCGAAAGATGGGTCACTTATCCGCTACCGGAACCACCGCGGAAGAAGCGCTCGCGCGAGTGTTGGAAGCGAAGAGGCGACTGTAGTGGTCTGGCATTAAGAATCTTCTCCGTGGCCCTTCGTTTCTATGGAAAGGTCGCGGGGTAGCCAGCATGGCGCGACTCTAGTCGACATGCTCTGACTTCTCCCAGCGCTTGGGGCGACGGTTGGCCTGCAGTATCTTCTTGCGCAGACGGAGCGACTTGGGAGTGACTTCGACCACTTCATCCTCGGCGATGAATTCGATTGCCTGCTCCAGGTTCAATGCCTTGTAAGGCACTAGCCGGATCGCCTCATCAGCACTGGATGCGCGCATGTTGGTCATCTTCTTTTCGCGCACCACATTCACATCCAGGTCATTGTCGCGCGAGTGCTCGCCAACAATCATTCCCTCGTAAACCTCGACGCCCGGCCCCACAAATAGAATGCCGCGCTCCTGCAGACCGTTCAGCGAATAGGTGGTCGTCAAGCCTTGACGATCAGCGATAAGCGCGCCTGTGGGCCGCTGTGGAATTTCGCCCTGGTAGGGAATGTAGCCGTCGAAGAGGGAGTTCATGACGATGGTGCCACGGGTCTCTGTGAGCATCTCACTGCGCAGTCCAATCAGGCCGCGGCTGGGCACACGAAAGTCCATGCGTACGCGACCTGAGCCGTGATTGTGCATCTTGGTCATCTCGCCTTTGCGCGGACCCAGCTTCTCTATCACTACGCCGGTGTGTTGCTCGGGCACGTCCACAGTGAGGTGCTCCACCGGCTCCATGCGGGTGCTGTCCACCATCTTAGTTACGATCTCCGGACGGCCGGCCATCAGCTCGAAGCCCTCGCGGCGCATCATCTCAATCAGGATGGCGAGTTGCAGTTCGCCGCGGCCCAGCACCTTGAAGGTGTCGGGCGAGCCGGTCTCTTCCACTCGAATTGATACGTTGGTCAGCAACTCTTTTTCCAGGCGCTCCCGGATATTACGGCTGGTTACGAACTGGCCCTCGCGCCCCGCAAACGGCGAGTTGTTCACGCTGAATTGAATGGCGATAGTCGGCTCGTCGATAACAATCAACGGCAGCGGTGCGGGGTTTTCGATGGAGGTAATCGTCTCGCCTATAGTGATGCCTTCCACGCCGGCCACAGCCACAATGTCTCCCATCGTGGTCTCAGTGATGTCGTTGCGTTTAAGTCCCGAGAAGGTGAACAGCTTGGTAATACGCGTCTTATGCAACGAACCGTCGCGCTTGGAAATGTTCACATCGTCGCCCGCGTGCAGCGTGCCTTGAAAAACGCGACAGATGGCGACGCGACCCAGATAATCTGAGTAGTCAAGGTTCGTAACGAGAATTTGCAGAGTGGCGTCCGGGTCGCCCGTGGCTGCGGGAATAGCAGAGACAATCGTGGAAAAGAGCGGCTGCAAATCCACGCCGGGTACCGAAAAATCGATGGTCGCCGTCCCCGCCTTGGCTACAGTGTAGAGCACTGGAAAATCCAGCTGCGTCTCATCGGCGTCCAGGTCGATAAACAGGTCGTAAATCTCGTTCAACACTTCCTGCGGGCGCGCGTCGGGTCGGTCGATTTTGTTGATGACGACAATGGGCGGCAGCTTGGCCTCCAGCGCCTTGGCCAGCACGTACCGAGTCTGGGGCAGCGGGCCCTCGGCCGCGTCCACAAGCAACATGACTCCGTCCACCATCTTCAGTGCGCGCTCCACCTCGCCGCCAAAGTCGGCGTGGCCCGGTGTATCGACAATGTTGATTTTGCCGCCACCAAAGTTAATGGCCGTGTTCTTGGCGAGAATGGTGATGCCGCGCTCCCGCTCCAGTTCGTTTGAGTCCATCACCCGCTCGGCCACCTGCTCGTTTGCGCGGAAGGTTCCGGATTGGCGCAGCATGGCGTCTACCAGCGTGGTCTTTCCGTGGTCCACATGGGCAATGATGGCGATATTGCGTATCGTCTGGCTCACAAGTACGGTTTTCCTTCTTTCGGGTTCGGCCACTCGCAGGCCATCAGGTTGGGGGATGAAGATATGATGAACCGCCGCACACTGCGGCAATCTCTATTCTACCAGTCGACAGTGACGAACGACTGCGGCACGCGGAATCATTGTGACATACTTCTTGACGAAGACCGTTGCGGGGCGTGCGAGTTTCCGCCGGATTCAGGTTGTCTTGTCCGTACGGTCGAGGGGCTGTCAACATCAAAACGAAAGGAGATAAGTACAAATGAGCTATGTACCCGACGCAAAGCGATACGAAGATGCGCGGTTTCGGCGGTGTGGCCGATCAGGGATTGTATTGCCGGCTGTGTCGCTGGGGCTATGGCAAAACTTTGGCGGTGCCGATGTGTTTGAGACAGGCCGTGCGGTGGTCCGGCGCGCCTTCGATCGCGGTGTGACGCACTTCGATTTAGCCAATAACTACGGACCTCCTTACGGCTCCGCCGAAGAAAACTTTGGCGAGATTTTGCGCAAGGACTTTCGCGGCCTCCGCAATGAGATGTTGATTTCGACCAAGGCGGGATGGGATATGTGGCCGGGACCTTACGGCATCGGCGGTTCGCGCAAATATCTGCTGGCATCGCTGGACGAAAGTCTGCGGCGCATAGGCCTTGAGTATGTCGATATTTTTTACTCGCACCGCCCCTGGGCGAACGTGCCTCTGGAAGAAACAATGGGTGCGCTGGTGCAGGCCGTGCATCAAGGCAAGGCCTTGTATGTGGGCATTTCGTCCTACAGCCCCGAGCGGACTCGCGAAGCGGCGCGGATACTGAAGAGCCAGGGTGTGCCGCTCCTGATTCATCAACCGTCTTATTCCATGCTGAACCGTTGGGTGGAAAAGGAACTACTCTCCACCCTGGATGAGCTGGGCGCGGGCTGTATTGCGTTTTCTCCGCTGGCCCAGGGCTTGCTGACGAATAAGTATCTGAACGGTGCACCGCCGAACTCGCGCGCAATGGCCGAGAATTCGTCGTTGCTCAAGGGCTTTCTGAGCGAGAAGAATATGGGCCGCGTACGAGCACTGAACGAAATTGCGCAGGAGCGGGGGCAGACGTTGGCGCAGATGGCGATTGCGTGGGTGCTGCGCGACACGCGAGTTACCTCCGCACTGATTGGAGCCCGCAACGTGGAGCAGCTTGATAACTCTCTCGATGCACTCAACAGGCTCCAATTCACACTTGAGGAGTTAAATGAGATCGACCGCTACGCGCAAGACAGCGCAATCGATCTTTGGAAGGACGCCAGAGAAAGCATGGACTAGCGAATGCGCCAGATGAGCGAGGCGAGTCGAAGCAAAGTCACTGCACCGCCTCGTTTCGCCAAGGGCTCTCGGTCAGTTACACTTCTCGGCACATGCGAATTGTCATTCACGACCGCTTGATTTTGCCGGACTGCGCACAAGTTGCGTGCCTCGTACGCGCCTTGCCTGCCATGCTGTTCCTGATTTGCGCGTTAATCTCCTGCTCTTCGTCTCGAGTTGCCTTTGCGCAAGCCAAAACCGGCCGCTTGCTTATTTATGCGATTGATGTGGAGGGCGGGCAAGCAACGCTGCTGGTTGCTCCCTCCGGCGCATCGTTGCTTGTGGACACGGGTTGGCCCGGCAACAATGGCCGTGATGCCGAGCGCATCCAGGCGGCTATGCGCGATGCCGGCATCACACGCCTTGACCACGTGCTTATTACGCACTTCCACAACGATCACGTGGGCGGCGTGCCGGAGCTGGTCAAGCGCATTCCGGTCGGCGAGTTTCTCGACCATGGCGTCAATCGCGAGGATTCCGACATCACACGCCACGATTTCGCCGCGTATCTGAAGGCCATCGAAGGCAAGCCGCGCCGCATCATCTATCCCGGCGACTCCATCGATATTCCCGGGCTCAACATCGTCGTGCTGACTGCCGACGGCGAGCACATCAGCAGCGTTCCAGGTATCAGGCCAGTGCCTAACCCCTACTGCGCCGCCGAGCCAAAGTGGCCCGTAGACGAATCTGAAAATGCGCGTTCCGCCGGAATCCTGGTGAGATTCGGTAAGTTCAGATTTCTCGATCTGGGCGACCTGACCAAGGCCAAGGAGATTGCGCTGGTGTGCCCAGCCAACCCAATCGGCTCAGTGGACCTTTACCTGGTAACGCATCACGGTTTCAACGAATCGAGTTCGCACGCTATCGTGGATGCGATCCATCCCCGCGCAGCTATTATGGACAACGGCGCGCATAAGGCGGGCAGTCCAGAAGCGTGGCAGACCGTGCATGAGAGCCCCGGCCTCGAGGACCTGTGGATGCTGCACACCGCGGAAGACTCCGACGCCGCGCACAACAGCGCCGAGGCCCTTATTGCCAATCCGAAGGGCGACGGCGATGGCTCGTATTTCAAGGTGATCGCATCCGCCGACGGCAGTTTCGCGGTGACCAACTCGCGCACTGGAAAAAGCAAAGAGTATTCACGCAAGTAGGGTGCACGGCGCTCAGGAGTCGAGGAGATTTAGATGTATTTATCGCGACGGAAGTTTATGACTGGAATGGGAGCCGCAGGCGCAATGGCCGCCGTGCCACGTGCTGCCCACGCTAGCTGCCCTTTTCGGGTGGCAGTGATTAACGACGAAATCTCGCAGGATTTCGACCACGCCTGCCAGGTGGCCGCACACGACTTCGGGCTGCAGTGGATCGAGCTGCGCGGCATGTGGAACAAGAACATCTCCGAGCTTGACGCGGACGAGATCGCACGGGCAAAAGCCATACTGGAGAAATACAAACTGCGCGTCACCGACATTGCAAGCCCGCTTTTCAAGAGCGACTGGCCCGGCGCGCCTATTTCAAAACAAAGCGAACGCCGCGATCAATTCCACGCCGACTTTGACTTCAAGCAGCAGGATGCTCTGCTGGAGCACTGTATCGAATTGACCCAGGACTTTCAGACCGACCGCATCCGCTGCTTCGACTTCTGGCGGCTCGATGACGTTAAACCATATCGGGAGGCAATCAATAAAAAGCTGCGCCAGGCCGCGCGACGCTGCGCCGAGAGCAACCTGATCCTGCTGCTCGAAAACGAAATGTCGTGTAACACGGCAACAGGTGAAGAGGCCGCGGAAACGCTGCGTGCCGTGACCGAGCCGAATTTCATGCTCAATTGGGATCCTGGCAACGCCGCCACCTTTGCAGGCAACATCCCCTTTCCCGATGGCTATAACTTGCTGCCCAAGCAGCGCATTGGCCATTGCCATGCCAAGAGCTTGGTACGCAAGGCAGACGGCAAATGGGACTGGGCCCCGGTTGGAGAGGGTGCGGTGGACTGGCCGGGGCAACTGCGCGCGCTCAAGCAGGACGGCTATCGTTACGCCGTCAGCCTTGAGACGCACTGGCGCGGCGCCGGGACGGCGGAAGCGTCAACCCGCATCAGCATGAAAGGGCTAAAGGATTCGTTAGCCAAGGCAGGAACAGGCTGCTAGGGCGGCTCAAGGACTTGCCGGTACCGACGGGAAGGAACAGCAATCCGCGACTAATCCAACCAGCCACAATTTTCTCTCTTGACAGCATATTCGATCTAGTGTACTAGTATATTAGTACACTAATTGCGATTATGAGCAGCCCTTCCAGCCCCGCGTTTCGTCTTCTCCTCGACCTTCATACCGGAGTACCTGTCTATCGCCAGATCATCGATCAGGTGCGCGGCGCCATTGCCTCGGGCACTCTCGCTGCGGGCGACCAACTACCTACAGTGCGCCAGCTTGCCGTAGACCTGGCCATCAACCCCAATACAGTTGTTCGCGCTTACAGAGAGCTTGAGCTGGGTGGACTGTTGGAAACGCATCAGGGCACCGGCACTTTCATCAGCGCACAGAAGATCCCTCGGGCCGTTGCTGAACGAGCGCGGCAATTGAACCAGATTGTCACCGATGCAGTGGCCCGCGCCGGCGCCGCAGGTTTTACGGTCCAGGACTTAATCGAACAGTTGCGGGAAATGGTCTCGGAACCACCCCGCAGGAGATAACGCCATGTCCAAGATTGCGTTACAAGAAACCAACGGAGTTGCAGTCGCCGCTTTCCTGTTTTGTCTGATCGCGGGCGGCCTTGCTAGTGCTGCCATTCACCGCCCCGCCCCGGTTATCGTGGGTGCCCTGGTAGGCGTGTACTTTCTCTATGCAATCAAGGTAGTCCGTCAATGGGAGAAGGTCGCGTTGCTGCGCCTGGGCAAGTATGTCGGTTTGCGCGGGCCCGGCTTCTTCTTCATTGTGCCGGTGCTTGAAACCGTGAGCCCGTTTGTCGATCAACGCGTTCGTGTGGCCAGCGTGACAGCCGAGTCAACACTTACGCGCGACACCGTGCCGGTGGATGTAGATGCCATCGTGTTCTGGCTGGTTTGGAACGCTGAGAAAGCGATCCTTGAAGTCGAGAACTACCTTGACGCCATCGCCCTAAGCGCGCAGACTGCTTTGCGTGAGTCGATCGGGCGTCACGAATTGGCGCAGATGATCACCGACCGCGAGTCGCTGGGACGCGAACTGCAACGCATTCTCGACGAAAAGACCAACCCCTGGGGCATCACCGTGCAGTCGGTCGAAGTGCGCGACGTTCGCATTCCGCAGGCGCTTGAGAACGCGATGTCACAGCAGGCCCAGGCGGAGCGCGAACGCCAGGCTCGCGTGATTCTGGGCCAGGCCGAAGTGCAGGTCTCTGAACAATTTGCCCAGGCTTCGCGCGTTTACAACGATAACCCCGGCGCGCTGCATCTGCGCGGAATGAACATGCTGTTCGAGGCGATTCGAGAGAAGGGCTCGATGGTGATCGTGCCGTCATCTGCGGTCGAAACCATGGGGCTGGGTGGAACTCTGGCAACTGCTGCCATCGCAAAACAGTCGTAACTGAGGTGCAGTCGTGAACACATCTGTCCTCGCGTGCAGCATCCTTTCCTGTTGTCTTGCCGGTCCGTGCGTCGTGGCTCACGGTCAGGCAACCCAGCAGACGCAAACGCCGCAGCGAGCGGAATCTGCAGCGGTGCTACCCCGCATTCCAACTCCCTCGGGTTCCTTTGGCATCGGCCGCGTCGGCTATGACTGGACCGACGCGTCGCGCCCAGATCGCTTTTCTGCCGATCCGAATGCACATCGCGAGTTGATGGTATATCTCTGGTATCCCACGGCGCGGAGAGCGGCAAATGCCAAAGGTCCATACATCCCGAATGCGAAGCAGATGGACGCAATCCCGGACGTCCAGAGCCGCATGAGTAAGTACTTCGAGGGCAACTGGCAGTACATTGTTTCAGGTGCGATCTACGGCCACGCGGCGGAGGGTGCTCACGTCGCAAGGAAGCCGGCACAATTCCCGGTAATCGTCTTCTCGCACGGATTGGGCGGCACTGGGTTTGAGTACACGTCCCTGATCGAGGATTTGGTGAGCCGCGGATATGTGGTTGCAGCCATTGAACACACCGAGGCTGCCGTTGTAGTTGCGTTTCCCGATGGAAGGATGGTTCTGTCTCATAAGGACTCACCGCCTGCGGGGCTTACCCCTGCCGAGCGGTGGCAGCGGATGATCGAACAGGGCACGCTGTTGATTAGTGAGGGCGCGGCCGATGTCCGTTTCGTACTGGATCAACTAACCGTGCTGAATCGCAGCGATGCACGTCGCAACCCGCTCGCAGGCAAGCTCGACTTCAACCGCGTCGCCGCCATGGGCCACTCGGCGGGCGCGGAGTTCGCGTCGCGAGCTTGCGAACTCGATGCGCGCTTCAAAGCGTGTGTCGACCTGGATGGAGGGATGGTTCCAGTCGCGGCGCTTCCTGAGTATCCTGACGGGGCGAAGATTCAACAGCCGCTCCTGTTTCTTGAGAATTATTATCCTGAGTCCAGAATGGGCGGGACGCACGAGGAACACCTGACCTACTACAAGAAGCGAGAGAAGCAGCTCCAGGCGTGTCCCAAAGGGAGTTACGCGGTAGTACTAAGAGGCAACGGACTCATCCACGGAAGCTACGACGATACTCCATTGCTGGAAGCACACGGCCGTGCTCCAGACACTGCAATCGCCCTGCATAATCAGGCTCTGATTCAATCCTTTATTCGAGCATTTCTCGATAAGACTCTGAAGCAGGAGCAAGAACCATTGCTCGACGGAAGCACTGCGTCTTTGCCGGAGGCAACAGTGCAAGCCTTGGGCAACTGAGCAGTGCCATTCAAGGGCGGCAGGGAAGCTCAATCTACGCCATGGGTGCGTTTGAAAAGTCCCTCCAGCGCGTCGCAGGCTGCGCGCACGCCGTCTTCCTGGGCCAGCCGATTGGCCACGCTCTGCGCGCGCTCCGCGTAACGAGGCGCGGCAAGCATCGCCTTGAGTTTGCGCGCCACCCGCAGCGGTGAATAACCCGCCCGCTGAATGGTCCGCGCCACCTTTAGCCGGCGCATGCGCCGCGCGTTGTCGGGCTGATCGTGCGAGTAGGGCATGATCATCATCGGCTTACCCGCCCGCAGGCATTGCGCCGTGGTGCCTACGCCGCCCTGGTGCACTATCAATACCGCTCGCGAAAACAGCGCGGAGTAAGGCGCATACTCGGTCACGCAAATTGAGCTTGGCAGCTCATGGCTCGGCCGGTTGCGCGGGTCTGTGCCGATCAGCAACACCGCGCGAATCCCCAATTTGACGGCGGCCTTGGCTGAGACTTCGTAGAAATCTCCTGCAGCCAGCACCGCAGCCGAGCCCAGCGTGAACACCGCCGGGGGAGGCCCTGCGGCCATGAACTCCTCAAGGTTCGGCGGCAGGGCAGCATTCCCCGCGTCCGCATCGTAAAAGCAGAATCCTGTGATCAGCGTGTGCTCCGGCCAGTCCTTTTGCTCCACGCCCAGTACACGCGAAAACAACGCCAGCACCAGGTACGGCGAGTGCTTGGCGTCAAACAGAGGATTCGCGCCCTTCGCTAGCCCCAATTCACGGCGCAGGTCGTAGATGGGCTGCGGCCATTTGCGACTGGCAAACCGCGCCAGTCGCCGGATGACCCGCCCAAAGCCCGGCACGGCTTTGTCTGCGCGCGCCATACGCGGATAAGGGGGCAGCACCGGCGGATCGAAGGCAGAGAAAAACGAGAGCGGCGCAAGTACGTAGCTGGCCCAGGGAATCCCCGTAACCTCGGCCACCAGTGGACCGGCATAGTTCAATTCACCCAACAGCAGCAGGTCGGCGCGCGCGGGCTTGGTTGCCGCGTCCAGCAAGTCACCGTAGGTCTGGCGTAGTGCGGGAAACAGGAAATCGCGCAGCCCATGCTCGGTGCCATGCTTGATGTCGTAGACCATCTCCACCAGAACGCTGTTGGTGGGGTCAATATCGGGCCGAATGGCGTGGAACTCCAGGCCGAGCGGCACGATCTTTGGCTGGTAAACGGCGGGTAGAGCCATCACCGGCACGTGACCACGTCGCCGGAGTTCAAGAGCGATCGCGATCAGCGGGTTGATATCGCCAAATGTTCCGATGTTCGAGAGAACGATGCGCAAGAGTGGGTCCGTAACTTGTGATGAGCCTGCAGATATGAGGGTAATGCATCGGCCTCAGTGCTAGCGGCGCGAAACAATCGCACCCTGCTTCAGTCTCATTTAATCTTGCTGCATTGATAATGACATCGGAGATGCTTGCCTGAGATGCGAGTGCTGCTGGTGGAAGATGAGGTTCGTCTGGCGGACAACCTGTCTGCCGCCCTGCGCGACGGCCCCGGCTTTGCCGTGGACTGGGCGGGCGACGGGGAGGTGGGCGACGACTATGCCCGCAGCCGCGTTTACGACCTTGTCATCCTCGACCTGATGCTGCCCAAACTCGACGGTTTGAGTCTGCTGCGCCGCCTGCGCGGTCGCGAAGATCCTACTCCGGTGCTGATTCTGACTGCCGTGGAGGGCAGGGGACCTATCATTCAGCTGCTGAACGCCGGCGCCGACGACTACCTGGCCAAGCCATTCGACCTGGGCGAGTTGATCGCCCGCGCCAAAGCGCTCATTCGCCGAGGCAAGGGCGCCGCCCATCCCATCCTCACCGCCCTCGATGTCGAGCTGAATACCCTGGAGCAGACGGTGCGGCGCGCGGGTGTCCTGGTCGATCTCTCACCCACCGAGTACCGCATCCTCGAATACCTCATCCATCATCCGCGCAAAATCGTCAGCAAGCGTGAGCTGCTGGAGCACCTCTACGACTACAACTGGGAACACCACTCCAACGTCATCGAGGCGCACGTTTCCAATCTGCGTAGGAAACTGTGCGGAGCTGCGCCTGAGGCCGAGCCGGTGATTGAAACCATGCGCGGCCGCGGCTACCGGCTGGCGCCCGAACCGGAGCAGGATCTTGACCAGAACTAGGAAAACCCGCTCCATCGCCTTCCGGCTCATCCTGGCCGTGCTGCTGGTCGAGCTGCTCTCCGCCATCCTGGTGGTCTTTCTTTCGCTGGGCTATGAGCGCCACATCCACTTCCGCGCCTTCGACGTCATGCTGCACGGCCGCGCCGACTCGGTGCTGGGCGCGGTGCAGGACGCAGAGGATGTCGGCGACAACGTCATGCTTGACCTGCCCGATCTGCATGTGCCCCCAGAAGACGTCTACGAAGTGTGGGACGGGCGCGGCCACCTGCTGGGCCGCTCGCCCAATTGGCAGGGCAGCGCCGCAATCGTGCCGCCGCGGCGGGACGGCATTTCGCCGTTCATGCTCAATCATCGTCATTACCTCCTGCTCCTGCAGCATGGTTCGCGCATCGTGGACCCCGGCGAGCCCGGCGGTGGCAAGCTGCGCCCGGTCACTATTCTTTACGGTGCGCCCACCGAGCATGTGTGGCACGCCATTCGCGGCGCGGTCGAATTTTATGCCGCGGGCAGCCTTTTGCTGCTTGTGGTCACTGGCCCGCTGATCGCGTGGTTGCTCCATCGCGGCTTGCTGCCGCTGCGCCAGTTGGCTGCGCTAGCCTCTCAAGTTTCGGTGGACGCATGGGAATTTGACCCGCCAGCCAGCGCCCGTAGTACACCCGAGCTGGCTCCCCTCACCCACGCTATCGAGAGTGTGTTACAGCGCCTGGAGCGCGCATTTGTGCAGCAGAGAACCTTTGTTTCAGATGCGGCGCACGAACTCAAGACCGCAGTTGCAGTGGTCAAGTCTTCGCTACAACTGCTCGGGCTGAAGGAGCGAACTATGGCCGAATACCAGGCAGGGCTGGAGCGCTGTCTCGGCGACTCCGCACGCCTGGAGGAGTTGGTGACCAAGATGCTCACCCTGGCTCGCGTGGAGGGCGGCGCAACCACCGCCACTGCCGGCTCGGGTTGCGACATCGCCGCTTGCCTGAGCAATACCGTCGCTCAACTCGAGACCTTTGCTGTCCTGCGCGGCGTCAAGGTGACGGTCGAGGAACCGGCTGTTGGCACTTGTCAGGTGCCGCTGGCTGGCGAAGACTGTGCCCTCCTGGTCTCAAACCTGATGCTGAATGCGCTCCAACACAGCCCTGCCGGGTCGGAGGTCAAGCTTCGGCTCCGCGGGGACGCCACCACCATTGAACTGACTGTTGAGGACCACGGCGAGGGCATCGACCCCAACACGCTGCCCCACATCTTCGACCGCTTCTACCGCGGCGACCCCTCCCGCGCCCGCGCTACCGGCGGTGCAGGCCTGGGCCTAGCCATCTGCAAGGCCGTGGTTGAGAGGGCGGGAGGCACAATTGAACTGCACAGCGAGACGGGCAAGGGAACCACGGTGACCGCGCAGCTACCGGGAACCTGCGCGCCACCTGCGATGGTTGCAACCGGCTCTTGAACAGCAAATTTGGCCCGCCTTCAGCTTGAATTAATCGCCGTATGACACACTTCTTGCGCCGGTGAATCAGCACATTCACCGAGTTCCAAGCGGAGACTCCCATGTCCAGCACCCAGCGCATCGTTCCTCTTCTGGCCCGGCCACTTTTTGCCGTAGCCCTGTTGTGCACTCTCTTTGTCGCCTCCCGACCGGTTGCCGCGCAACAGCCTTATCGCGTTCTTGACCAGTGGAAGCTAGCTGATTCTGGATTTTGGGACTACCTGATCGTCGATTCCCCCGCCCACCGCCTCTACATCACCCGCGGCGATCACGTGGACGTGCTCGACACCCAGACAGGCAAACAAGTTGGCACCATCGGCAATATGCACGGCACGCACGGCGTCGCTCTCGATACCGCCGGCAAACTCGGATTCGTTTCCGATGGCGGCGGCAACGCAGTGGTGGCCTTTGACCGCACCACCCTGGCCATCGTAGCCGTCATCCCCGCCGGAACCGGCCCAGACGGCATCATCTTTGAGCCGGCCACGCAGACCGTTTGGGCCTTCAACGGCCGCAGCAAGGACGCTACCGTCATCGACGCAGCTACAAAGAAGGTGGTCGCCACCATCCCCCTGCCCGGCAAGCCTGAGTTCCCCCAGGTGGATGGCAAGGGCACGGTCTTTGACAACATCGAGGACAAGAGCGAAATCGTTCGTCTCGACGCCCACACCAACAAACTCACAGCCGAGTGGCCCGCAGGCTGCGAATCCCCGTCCGGACTGGCCATAGACGCGGCTGGCAACCGCCTTTTCACCGTCTGCGACGGCAAGAAAATGGCCGTGGTCGACACCAACACCGGCAAAGTGCTGGCCACGCCCGCCATTGGCGACGGCCCCGATGCTGCTGGCTGGAGCGCCGCAAACAAACTGGCCTTCGCTTCCAGCGGTGATGGAATTCTTTCGGTCGTGGATGCTGCCACACCAGCCTACAAGACGATCGAGAGCCTGCCCACCCTACGTGGCGCACGCACTATGGCCTATGATTCCGCTGCCGACCGCATCTACCTGGTGACCGCCGATTTCGGCCCTCGCCCCGACCCCACACCCACCAACCCGCGCCCCCGACCCACAATGGTTCCCGGCAGTTTCAAGGTCATCGTTGTAGGCCGGTAGTCGCGCTGGATCAATATAGGCGTCCCATCCTTGGCGCTGTTCATGCGGCAAGGGTGGGTTTACGCCGACCCGCCAATAAATCAATTGCAGTGGTCCAGCTCGGCACAGTCAGTCCATGCAATTCTGATAGAGCAATGAAAATCCTCGTTGGCATCCTCGTCATCGTGATCGTTGTCGCTTCCTTCTACGCGGACTACAAGTGGCGCCAATGGATCGCCGCCCGCCGCCGCGATCACCATTAGAGCGGAGGACACGCCGTTCAAGCCTCGCGAGCAGCGACTTTCCCGCATCCCTGCCGTTACAATGGATGAGAGGTAGTCGTCCAACAGACCATGCATCCTTTCCTAGCACTACTCTTCCCTGCTCGTCTTCGCCGCGCCGGCCTCCTGCTTGGGTTGGCTTGTGCAACGCTGCTGATCGCTGCCGCCCCGGCCCGCGCCCAGTTTGGCGCACCGCCCACCACGCAGGTCCACGACGCCAGCGCACTGCGGCCACCCGCCGGCGCGCGCGTGGCCATCGTTGAATTTGAAGACATGGAGTGCCCCGACTGCGCCACTCAGAATCCGCTGCTGAAAGAGGCCAGCGAGAAGTACCAGATTCCCTGGGTGCGCCACGACTTCCCGCTTCCCTTCCACGCTTGGAGCATGCAGGCCGCGATCAACGCCCGCTGGTTCGACACCAAGAGCAAGAAGATGGGCGACGAGTATCGTGACTCAGTCTTCGCCAACCAGTCCTCCATGCTGGACCTGAATGGCCTCCGCCAGTTCACTGAGAAGTTCGCCCAGAGCCATAGCATCGCGCTGCCCTTTGCCCTCGATCCGCAAGGCAAGCTGGCCGCACTGGTCAAGGAGGACTACGCCCTCGGCCAGCGCATTGGCATTGAGCACACCCCCACCATCTGGGTGGTCACGGCCGCCAGCAAGGGTGCGCCCTTCGTTGAAGTCGTCGACCGTACCAAGCTTTTTCAACTCATAGACCAGGCCCTGGCAGACACCAAATCCGTCACTCCGGCCAAGACCGCACACAAGTAGCCGGCATTTCGCCGTGCAAAAATCGAACGGCGCACCCTCCGTGGGATGCGCCGTTTCTGCTTTTGCAGGGGATCTCGCCCGTCAGTTCCCCGTTTGAATATTCACCAGCACCGGCGCTTCCGCACCTTGCCTACCCGGCGAAACCGTCTTCGTCTGCGGCGCACGCCAGTGGTCGATGTAGCTGATTTTGTGCACGCAGCCGATGGTGCAATTCGGCGAGCAACTCTTCGCAGTCAGGAACTCCCGCTTTACGTCTGCCGTGGTGTACTCGGCCAGGGGCACGCCAGGGTACCCCCGCTGCTGCGAGCAGTAGTGCACCAGACCGTCTTCGCAGATATACAGGTACCGCGAACCCGCCCGGCAGCGCCAGTCATTGGGCCTGCCCTCGGCAATTGCCTCCTGAAAGTGGTCGAAGCGCGAGTAGTTAATCTTCCTCCTGTTGCTCATTTCGTAGTAGACTTTCGCCTCGGCCGGCTTCAGAGGCTTTAGCTGGCCGTCCCCATCGTGAATAATCCCGATGGTCGACGTGAACCCCAACCCCAAGGCCCGCTTCCCAATCACCGCCGCGTCGTTGGGATCTCTGAAGCCGCCGCCAACGACCGAATTGATGTTTATGTGAAACTCGGCATATTGGGCGAGCATTTCTAATTTTTTGTCGAGGACTTTGAGGCTTTTTTTGGAGACTTCGTCGGGTTCAAGGTTGTCGATGCTGATCTGCATGTGGTCGAGGCCAGCACGGTTGAGTCGCTCGATACGCTCGACATTGAGCAGGTAGCCGTTGGTGATCATGCCGGCAATGGCGCCGGTGCGGCGGATGCGGCGGATGATGTCGTCGAGCTGGGGGTGGGTGAGGGGCTCGCCGCCGGAGATGCCGACCATGGCAGTGCCCAGCCGCCCCAGGTGATCGATGCGGCGGTACATCTCCTCCAGCGGCACTGGCTCGGAGACCTTATCGTACTCATTGCAATAAGCGCAGCTCAAGTTGCAGAAGCGAGCGGGCACAATCTGTACCAGCACCGGGTGGCTGGTAGAGGCCAGCGCGCGTGCAACCATGGACAACTCGCGAACCTTGCGCGTAGCCGCCAACCAGCGCCCGCGTAGCGTTAATCTCCGGGGAACAGCCATTCTTTCTATTGAAACACAGGCGGGAGAAGATGCAGGAAACAGTCGCGCTGCGGACTAGACCTGATCTCGCCTTGGTTAGCCGACTGCGGTGACTTGAGAGAAATGGCTCCAACTATGCCAATTTTTGAGATTTCGAGGCGATTTTGGGCCGAAAACAAGGGTAAATCGGAGCCTTCTGTTTACCGATGAGTACATAGGGCGTATTTTCAAGTAATTGATTGCATTCATCTTATCTGTAAAATGGGGGCTCTGGGAGCGGGTTTTGGAGGGGGAGGGGGAGGGGGAGGGGGAGGGGGGTGGGGTGGGGTACCTCGGGGTGGTACGGACCGGGGACATGCCTGAAAGATCGATCCGCGCATCCTCTGTACATCCTCCTTGTTTCCATTGTGACTGAACGGGGAGATATTTTCGGCAAGTGGGAATGTCCCGGACGTCAAAGGCGAATCCTCATCTCGGAATATGAGGAGAATGGCCTGCCAACCGGCCCGTCGAGGTGCGTGCTTTCCCATGTCTGAGAATCCAGACATGGGGCACCCATTTTCGTGCTTGATCCATGCCCTGTTTCCGCGCTGAATTCGCACCTTATTCCGTGCTGGATCCGGTGGGAAGCGGATCACCGGCGGGTCAAACGGCTTCGACGTAAAATGGGCTTGTATCCGTAATTAGATGGGAGATTCCAAATGGCAGCGTCCAATTTGCGGGCTGCGGCCTTGAGTTTGCTGGTTCTGCTCGCCGCCGGTTGTGGCGGGAACCCGACCTCGAAGCCTGTGACCGTGCCTGCATGTGTGCCTTCTTCCACGCCTGAGTTTGCGTACGAATTAACAGGCTTTGCGGTTTCTATGAATAGCGTCGATTCCTGCACCGGGGCTTTCAGGGCGACATCGCCCGCAACTATCGAAACCGGCTATGCGTACCCGCAACAAGGCGCCGAGCAAATGGTGGTCGACCCTGCGGGCAGGTTTGCGTATGTAGCGAATCTGGTGTCGAACGCATCGGACCTGGCCACAATTTCGATGTACACGATCAACCCCAGCACGGGCGTGCTGACGCCTACATCGCCCGCCACGGTGCCCACCGGGTTTTTCCCCCAGGGAATCGCCATCGATCCGCTCGGACGATTCGTCTACACCGCCAACACCGACGACAGCTCGGTGTCAATGTTCACCATCAACCAGTCCACGGGCGTTCTGACGCCGACGTCGCCGGCCTCAGTGTCAACGATGATCCCCGGCGAGCTCCTTTCGCAGCCGGGCTTTTTGACCGTCGATCCTACAGGCAATTTCCTCTACGTATCCGCTCTGGATAGCGTCGACGCTACGGTCTCGATGTACGCCATCGACCAGACCACTGGACTTCTGACAGCGACCTCGCCTGCCACGGTCCTTGCCGGCGGGATCCCATTTCAGGTCCTCGTCGCCCCCTCAGGCAAGTTTGCTTACGTGGTGAATAACCTCTCGGGCGGCGAGATAACCGATGCGGTTTCGCAGTATACGGTCAACTCCGCCACTGGCGTTCTGACAGAGAATTCATCCTACGGGGTCGCGGCCGGGAATGCGCCCACGGCGATCGCCGTCGACCCAACCAGCAAGTTTGCCTACGTGGTGAACCGCCTCGACAACACCGTCTCGATGTTCACCATTGACCCCAGCACGGGCGGCCTGACACTGAATGCCACGACCGCAAACCCTACTGGGACTGTCGCGACCGGGGCGGAGCCTTTCCGCATTGACTTCGACCCATCGGGCAAGTTTGTTTACGTGACCAACGAACAGAGCGCGGCCTCGATTTATACGGTCAATCACGATGGAACCTTGAACCCGACGGGAACGACCGGAGTGGCAACAGGGGGCTTGTCGATAGCGATCACCGCAGTCAAGCGGTAGGCGGATGGGTTTGCGGACGCTTGAGATGTCCAGTTTTCCCATGTCTGAAAATCCAGGCATGGGGCACCCATTTCTGTGTTGAATTCGGTGTGGACCGAGGGGCGGGGAAGGCTGATCGATCAGGAACGTATGCAGTAAATATCTACTGCGTATGCAGTAGATATTTACTGCATACGCGTTATATTGGTACTGCGATGTTTTCTCTCCGCTCAGAGCTGCGCCGCAAACTGCTCACGTACTTTTACGTGAACCGGACGGCGCGCGTCTATGTGCGCCAGTTGGCCTCCGCATTGGAGGCAGACTCGACCAACCTGTCGCGCGAGCTGGCGCGCTTGGAGAAGGAGGGTTTGCTGCACTCGGAGTTGGAAGGGCGTCAGCTCTATTACAGCCTGAACCGCAGCTATCCTTTTTTGAAGCCGCTCTTTGTGCTGCTTCGTGGTTCCATCGGAATCGTACCCGCCTTGGGGACCGCGCTTCACGCGGTCAGTGGCATTCGGTCAGCGTGGCTCTATGGGTCATTTGCGAAGGATGAAGCGGACGCCGCCAGCGACATTGATCTGCTGATCGTGGGCCAGCCCGACCAAGAGCAACTTGCATTCGAAATCGGGAAGGCCGAAAAGGCCCTGCGCCGGGAGATCAACTACACTGTCCTTTCTCCTCGGGAACTGGCGCGGCGGCTCAAGGCAGGCGACCCGTTCATCGCGGATATCTGGAATGGGAAGCGCATCGGGCTGATTGAACACAATGAAGACAAAGCCGCAAAAGATTGATCCAAAGCAGGTGGAGAAGTTTCTGGCCGACGCGCATAAGAAGGCGATCGCCGCCCGCAAGAATTTAGTTATCGACGAGGAGACCGCGTACCAAACGGCATACCAGGCCATGATCAAGGGGTCTCTTGCTCTGATGTTAAGCCACGGTCAACGACCGCGAGTGCAGCTCGGGCACCATATTGCGATTATCGAGTTTGCGCAGAAACATCTTGATCCCAGGCTGGGGACGACATTCGCCCTGTTTGATCGGATGCGCCGCAAACGCAACGACGCCTTCTACGATATTGCGATTGTGAGTGATATGGAGGCGGAAGATGCGGTGCGGGCTGCCGAGGGGTATCTGAAGGCGGTCAGCGCCGACATCCACGCTAGAATCCCTTAGCCAGAGCGCCGTCGTTTGCCCCGCGCCGTTTGGACCATGCGAAAACTGCCGCGGAGGGTGCAGCCACTCCTCGGTGCTAAATTCAGTGGGGACCAAATGACAGGTGGGAGAACTGCCTGTATTCAGGTCTGCCAAAGAAAAGAGACCGGAGGCAAGTTTTGAAGGTGAGATGGGTGCGCGCGATTGGATGGGCATTGATGGCGGTGGTGGTGCTGCTGGCGGTTGGGTTTGTGTACCTGTGGGTGAAGATCAGGGGCACCGCGGTGGAGGTTCCCAGCACGCAGGCCAGCGCCGTAACCATATCGAGCGCACCGCAGGAGATGCGCCTCTGGCCGGGTAAGGCTCCGGGATCGGAAAACTGGACGCAGCAGGAGTCGGAATCCCATCTGAGCGAAAGGATTATTCGCAACGTGGTGGACCCCACGCTGACGGCGTATTTTCCGCCTGCCGGGACCGCGAATGGCACCGCCGTGATTGTTTGCCCCGGGGGCGGATTTCACATGCTCAGCATCGACGGCGAAGGCGTGAACGTGGCGCACTATCTGAACTCGCTGGGGGTAACGGCGTTTGTGCTGCGCTACCGGCTGACGAAGACGAATGCCGCCTTCTTTGTGGGCATGATGCACAAGATCAAGACGCCCGGAGGACTGAAGCCGGTGCTGGATGAGATGTCGCCGCTGATCCTGGCGGATGGGCAACAGGCAATGCGTACGGTTCGCGCACATGCAGCGCAGTGGGGAGTGGCGCCGAATCGGATTGGGATGATGGGCTTCTCGGCCGGAGGGTATCTGACGCTGAGTGTCGCGTTTCACCACGATGCCGAGAGCATGCCGGATTTTGTGGCGCCCATTTATGCGCTGGCACCGGAACCGCTGCCTGCGAATCCTGAGAGAATCCCGATGTTTCTGGCATGTGCGGCGGACGATCCGCTGGTTCCTCCGGCGGCGAACAGCGTAAAGGTCTATGACCTGTGGCATGGGGCTGGAATACCCGCGGAACTGCATGTCTTCCCCAACGGAGGGCATGGGTTCGGGATAAGAAGGCAGAACCTGGCCTCGGACGAATGGACTGAGATGTTCAAAAAATGGATGGAGGCGCAGGGACTCCTGGGCGCACCGGCGACGAAGTAAGCGGCGGAGGGATTTGGACGCGCGGGTTGCACACTGGGTTTCTCACTCGGGATTTCGTGCTATCCCGCCCTTACGACAAGAACAAATGTGCCGCAAGCATGGGGTACACACTCTTCGCGGGAGGCGCCCGGGGGGCAACTTATGCGCCACCGGCTTGCCCTGTAAGTATGTGAAAGCCGACCAAGAACCTTGTAAGTTGATAAGTTCAAAGCTAAAGAGGGAACTTAGAGAAGAACTAATTGCCGCACGTGAGAATGTAGCGTAGGCTTAATGATGCGGGTGATAAGTATCTATCCGCTTTCAGATTCTCTGAACTAAGGCAGTTCATCTGGAGTATCTTATCTCTTAGACATTAATGCCGATGAGGTTCCCCAATGATAGATTCAAGAACTCAAAAACAACCAAAACTAAACAAACGTGCCGCCCCGAAAGCTCCCGCTGCCATTGAAACGACGGCACTTGGAATTGGCGCATCGCAAGACAAAATCAGAGAGCGGGCATTTGAGTTATACGAAAGCCGCGGTAGTAAACAAGGCCACGACATACAGGACTGGCTCCACGCAGAGCATCAGATTCTGGAAAACTAAAGCGACCATAACTCAACTGCCACAGGGCTGGCGAAAGGCCGGAAGGGAAAGTTATGCGTTGCTTAATCTGCAAGGATTTGGAACAAGATTTTAGAAGCAGAATCAGCGATTACATGAAGGCACGTTCTTCTGCGTATTGCCGGGTCAGCACCAGTTTTGTGGCCTACGAAAATGTCGAGATGGAGCGCGCCAAGAGCGCTCTGGAAATGCACCACGCGGTATGCGTCTTCGGCGCCACCGAGGCAGACGGGAAGTACAGACGCCAAACAGCAACGGACGCCCCATGTCCCGCCATTGCGACCGCGGCGGTCTGCCTTTAAAGACATTGCGCGGGCCTAGCGAATGTCGCCGAAGAGCCTTTGCGCGTAGTCATACTGCTCCACCCCTCCGCTTCTCCCCGGCCGGAAGCACTTTCTGCTTTCGCCGTTTCAATGCCGCCAGATACAATTGCGCATCCCCGAGGAGGACGCCGATGGGCAAACGGTATGCCAGCATTCTTGAAACCGTGGGCAATACACCCGTTGTGAAAATCAACAAGCTTGCACCCGCACACGTAAACCTGTTTGTGAAGGTGGAGGCTTTCAACCCTCTGGGCTCAGTGAAAGACCGGCTTGCACTGGGCGTAATTGAAGATGCCGAGAGGACAGGGCGCCTGAAGCCGGGACAAACCGTGGTGGAGGCAACCAGCGGGAATACGGGAATCGGGCTGGCCATGGTGTGCGCGGCGAAGGGGTATCCGCTGGTGGTGACCATGGCGGAGACTTTCAGCGTGGAGCGGCGCAAGCTGATGCGCTTTCTGGGAGCCAAGGTTGTGCTGACCCCGGCGGCGGGCAGAGGGATGGGCATGGTGGCCAAGGCCGTGGAGCTGGCCGAAAAGCATGGCTGGTTCCTGACCCGCCAGTTTGAGAATGAAGCCAACGCCGACATGCACTCGCGGACCACGGCGAAAGAGATACTGGACGATTTCAAAGGGGAGCGGCTGGACTATTGGGTGACGGGATTCGGCACGGGCGGCACGCTGAAGGGCGTGGCGCGGGTGCTGGCCGCAGAAAGGCCGGAAACCAAGATCGTGGTGTGCGAACCGGATGACGCGCCGATGCTTTCCAGCGGGATTGAGCAGGCACGGAACCCTGATGGTTCGGCGGCGACCGCGCATCCGGCATGGAAACCCCACCCACTGCAGGGCTGGAGCCCGGACTTCATTGCCAAGCTGACCGGGGACGCGGTGGACATGAAGGTCATCAGCCAGGTGTTGCGTATCCCCAATGCAGAAGCGATGCGCTGCAGCAAGGAACTGGCACGCAAGGAAGGGATTTTTGTGGGGATTAGCTCGGGCGCGACCTTCTCGGCAGCCTTGCGGGTGGCCGCAGAGGCGGCGCAGGGAGCGACGATTCTGTGCATGTTGCCGGATACGGGGGAACGCTATCTGAGCACCCCGCTCTTCGCGGACGTATCAGTGGATATGACCGAGGAGGAGATTGGAATTTCGCGCTCCACGCCGAGCTTCTGGCTGCAGCCCGCGCAATAGGAACGGTTCAGCCCAGTCAGTCAAACATTCGACTGGGCTGAACCGGCAAGGATTCCGACGTTTCCGCTTATTACTGATTGTCGCCGCTGCCGACTTCGTCCTCGTTGGGAGCAGGAAGCAGCAGCCACGGGTTGGAGAGAATGTCGCTTCCGTAAACGGTGGTGCAACCGGGCCAGCCTGGGCCGGCTGGGCATCCCCAATAGTTCTCCGTCGCATCACTGGTGCTGTTGCATGTAGCCACGTGGTCGTACGCGCAGACGTTGGCCACACCGATTTTGCCACCGCGCAAATCATTGAGATGAATGTCTACCGTGGCCGGGGTATTGAAGGCAATGTCCACGTCCTCATCGGTGATGGTGTTCAGAGTGATGACCGTGCGCACCACCGGTGATCCGCCCCCGCCGCTGTTGATGTTGATGCCCACGCGGCCGGGAGTAGCCGTGTCGCCCGTGTCGGCCAGATTGCCGGCAATATAGTTGCCGATGATCTGGTTGCCGTCCATGTTATCGGGCGGAGCTCCAAAATTCGGCCCCACATGTGTGTGCAGCGCGACGCCGGCGATGCCGTTTCCAGTGAGGACATTGCGGATAATCGTGTTTTCGGAAGTGCGGCCAGGTCCGGCGCCATCGGAAAACAGGCCCACCCCAGCGCCGCCGACCTTGACGCCGTTGTTCGTGGAGATGTTGTCGGCCACTGTATTGTGGTCGATCCCGAAATGGCGCGCGTAATCGGGAGGAGTTGAACCCACCGGCGGATGGGAGGCAAGGACGATGCCACAGTCCAAGGGGTTGTCTATCACCGTGTTGTGGATGATGAGATTGTCGTGGGCTTCCGCAGTCTCATCACTGATGAGGATGCCGTCGGCATTGCCCTTGATCAGGTTGTCCGCTGCGATCGAGTTTGTGGTTCCGACCAGGTGAATTGCGCCGCCGCAGTCACCGTTTTCATCGGTCTCAAAGGCAGGTTGGCCGGCGCACCCACTGGGCGTGGAACTGAACACAGGCCCGAACTTGTCGTTGTCCAGAACGTGATTGATGCGGATGGTGACGTCGGCGGCGCTGACCACGAGAATGCCTTCAAATTGGGCATTCTTGACAGTAAAACCCGCCACTGTCACATGGCGGAGGCTGGCATTGTCGTAGCCATCCACAAAGATGCCGTTGGGGAGACCGGTGGCGTCAATGGTGGTGAGTCCGGCGCCCGAGCCGAGGAGAGAGAGGGGAATGCCTATGATCACGTCCTCGTTGTAGGTGCCGGGCGCGACGCGAATCACGTCGAATGGAGCGGCGTGACTGACGGCGGCTTGGATCTTGGAGTAGCACCCGGCAGACCCGGTGGTGTTGACGCAGAGGGTTGCGGCCGCGACATTCTGCGCAAAGGCAGAAATCAGAATGGCACAACCTGTGACAAGCAGCTTGTGAAAACGAACTATACGCACGTGACCTCCTCCTTTTGGGGAGATCAATCATTTCGTACGGGAAAGGCTGCGTCAAGTGAAAAACGGTCTGGCAGCCATGCCCGATAGAGACAGGTTTTGCCTGAGGTCAAAGAACACAAAGGGCGCCAACCGGTAGCCCGGCGGCGCCCTCTTTGATGCTTCAGTCGCGGGCTCTCAGACGTGGTTGTCGAAGGCCGGGATCTGCATCTCGTCCATCTGCTGCTTGAACTGGTCCATCTGCCGGCGGAACTGCTGCATCTGTTGCGGATCGATCTTGAACTCGTCGGGCTTGAAGTTGTTGCGGAACTCTTCCATCTGCTTCTTCATCTCATCGAGCTGCTTCTGATCGATTTGGAAGCCCTGGCTCTTGAGCGTTTCGCTGAGCTTCTCGGCTTGGCGGCGAAGTTCCTCAGACTGCTCGGGGGTGATGAGAGGCTTGGATCCCAGTTGATCTTTGAGCTCTTCGGCCTGATCGCGCATGGCCTGGGCAGCGGCTTCGGCCTCCCCGGCAAACTGCTGCCCGAATTCGGGGTTAACCTCAGCCATCAACGGACAGTCGCCGGCGGGAAAGATCTGCTCGAAATCAAGTTCGCCCTTGCGCTTGGAATCCACCTGCAGGGTGAGGGTCTGCTGCCTCTTGTCGCGCAGGATGGTCACCTGCACAGGCTTTCCCTGGTTGGAGCGCAGGGCACGATCCCAGTCAGAGACGGTAGCGATGCTCTCAGGCCCGACCCTGACGATCACGTCGAAGGCCTTGAGTCCGGCTGCGGCGGCCTCGCTCTTGCGCGCCACCTGCTTGACCATCAGCCCGTTTTGCACCCCCAGGTAGTCAGCCATCTGCGAGGTGAGCGGCTCAACCAGCGCGCCCACGTTGAGGCTGCTGCCGAAAAACGGCATATGGAACCCGCCGGGGATCGGCGCGTCGCCTCCACCGGGCAGAATGCCCATGCCGGGTGCCTGGGACAGGTCATCGCCGCTGCTGCCGAGCTTATTCCAGACGTCGTGCTCCATTTTTTTGCGATCGACTACCTGGACCCCGATGGTTTGAATGTTGCCGTCGCGGCTAATGACCAGGCTTACGTTGTGTCCTGGGGGAATCTCGCGCATCATCCGACTGAACTGCTCGGCGCCCTCGACGGCCTGCCCGTTGACCTGCAGGACGACATCGTTGACCCGGAGCCCGGCCTGTGCCGCCGGAGCGTCGTGATCGATAAGCGTGATAACGGCCCCGCGGACCTCTTTGAGCTTGAGTCTGGACGCGGAATCCGAGTCCACATCACCGACCAGTACACCCAAATAGCCCTGCGAACCGGAATGCAGCAACGGAATGGGCTGCTCAATAATCTGGGCGATCCGACCGAACTGGGCCATGGCGCCAGGCGGCGCGACCACCAGTCCGCCAACGAGCAATGCGGCACCAAGACTAGCAAACGTACGACGGTAAGGCCTCGAAAAATGTATCATTTGTCTCTTCCCCCTGCGTATTTCATTTTCCCCGGCCTGCACTGTCTCTATGGACGGTGCAATCGCCGGAACGTATCACGTGCCTATTGAATCTCCGGCTCCCGGCTCAGTACTAGCCTGGAGACATTCCTGATCTGGGGATTGCGGTCGGAGTTGGCCACCGTATGCAGCACCTGGCGCACACTGGTGTCGGCTTCAACCGGCTCCAAAATGTTGATTGCATTGGTGCGAATGCGGGGATCGCCGTCGTTCAACAGCGCCTCAAGCACTGCATCGCGCACGCGCATATCCTCAGCCACATAAGGCTGCAGGCCCTCCAGCGCCTTTTCACGTACGCCTTCATTTTTGTCGTAACGCAGAGCCACCATCAGGGCGTCGCGAATTCCGGCCGCCTGGCAACTGTGCCCATCGCGGCACTCGGCCGCCAGCAGGCCCACCGAGTCGTCGCGCACCCCGGCGGACGCCGAGTTCTGTGACGCCAGCATCAGCAACTGGCGGATCGCCGGGTCATCGATTGAGCCCTGAATGTGCTGCGGCACCACCTGGTTGTAGCTCACTTCAATCATTCCGCTGTGGGGTTCGCGGACGATGCTGGAGATACTGGCGACATCTGCCTGGGTCACAGCCGTTTGGGGCTGCACGCTGGCCGTCTGTACCCGGGCGGCGGCATGGGCCGCGCGTCCCTGTGCAAACTCGTATCCACCCAGGCTGCCAGCGCCCGCCCCGACGACCAGCAGCAGACACGCCGCCACCGGGGCCGCCTGTAAACCGGCAAAGTTGTTCAGGAGGCGCTGGCTCAGCCGTTCATACCAGCGCAAAGGGGGCAACGTGTCCAGCGCTTCCTCAAGCCGCAGGCGGGAACGGGCGACCAGATTGGCCGGTGGCTCCACGACCGGATGGACGGCCGCAAGCGTTCTGAGCGCCAGCAACTGCTCGCGCTCTTCGCGGCACTCCGCGCAGCCGGCCAAGTGGCGTTCCAGCTCATGGGTCTGTTCGTCGGGCAGCTCCCCATAGGCCGCCAGCACGATTTTCTCGTGGGTAATTTCACAATTCATCGCTACGTCCTTCCAGCCTCAAAAAGATTTCATCATCCACGTCTAAAAACCCGTTGCCCGCGTGGGCGCCCCGGGGACGCTTTACCGCAAACCCGCCAGTTGTGTTCTCAACTTCTTGGTCGCCCTGAAGAGCGTATTTTTGGCGGTTTCTTCCGTGGTGTTCAACATCTCTCCGATGGTGCGCAGGCGGAGACCCTGATAGTGTTTCAACTCGAAAACCATGCGCTCACGAGGAGTGAGCTTGCCCAAGGCGGCTTGAATCCTTTCGCCGAGCACCTTGCGGTCCAACTCCCGCGCCGGGTTGGCGAAGGATCGATTGTCAGAGACCGAAGACAGCAGGTCGATTTCGTCTCCGGAGCGATCGACGATGACGGCCTGATCCTCACGACGAGTCTTGCGCCGCCGCAACTGATCAAGGCAAAGATTGGTCACAATCCGGTAAATCCAGGTATAAAACGAGCATTCGAATCGGAAATTGCCGATGTACCGGAAGGCCTTGAGAAAGGCTTCCTGGTAGATGTCTTCAGCGTCGTGCTCGGAGCCCGTGAGGTGCAGCGCCAGGCGCAGAACCTGGTGCTCATACTGGCGCACCAGAGCGTCAAACGCAACCCGGGACCCGGCTTGCGCCTCGCGAATCAGTTCCATCTCCGACGCGCGAGCCTGCATGCGCTCCTGCCCGCGGTCTGGACCGTCCATTGCCCTGGTGGCAGCCATACCTGGGGAGGATTGTATCCTCCTTACGGCCGGCCACGCGAAAGATGGTGGAACTCCAGCAGGGGAAGATGGGAAGCTTGCAGCGTTCGTTACCATCGAATCTCTGCTCCTGGTCTAGGGTCTGTGCGCACTCTTGTAGACGGTACCTGAGCGGGTTTGTGAGCCGGGAGCACCAGCTTTTTGCACCCGGCGGTGTGTGGCCGCCAGTACACTGGAAAGAGATGAACGACAATCTATTTACGAGTGTCGAACCCGACGCCCCGGAGGCTACCGGATGGTACGTTGCGCACTGTGACGGCGGCTCACGCGGGAATCCCGGTCCCAGCGGCTACGGCGCGGTGATCGAGGACCCGCAAGGGCAGGTGGCGGCGCGACTGAGCAAATTCCTTGGAGTCAAAACCAACAACTATGCCGAATACCAGGGCCTGCTGGCGGTGCTGGGCTGGGCCGTGGAAAACGGCGTCAGACGGTTGCGCGTGGTATCGGATTCCGAGTTGATGGTGCGACAGATGACGGGCCGGTACAAGGTGGCCAGTCCCCTGCTGCGCCCCTTGTGGCAAGATGCCAAACGCCTGGCCGCGCGCCTGGAGGGCATTGAGATGCGCCACACCCTGCGCGGCGGCAACCAGGAGGCCGACCGGCTGGCCAACGAAGCCATGGACAAGGGGATGGGGCGGGGAGTAAACAAGTAGGCGGGTCAGCGGGCGCCGTGGGAGAGAAGGGCCATCAGGGGGTAATTCCGCACCTGCAAAACCAATGTGCCAAGTGCTCGTTGGATTTGTGGAGAACGGCGTGGTTCATATGGCTGTGGCGAACTTCGGGGTGCCGGCAAATTGCCTTAAGGCATCTGAAAATAGACAGATAGTCGACGGGACAACTTAATCTGCGACTTGGGCACCCCTGATTTAATTAGAGCCTTGGTTCTTCTGGTGTGGTTGAGGCAAGACTGCCGGAGGAATTTCATGAGCGAACAGCCTTGGTGGATTTATGACTTGGCGACCATGCCCAAGTTGTTCCGCCACACATGTCCGCCACGTTCAAGCAAGCGGTCAGAGCACTCGGGGCCCCAGGTACCGGCGAAGTAATTGGGGAAGACCTCGGGATTCTTCGCCGCCCATGCTTCGAGAATCGGCGTGTAGAGGGCCCAGGTAGTCTCCACACCATCGCGATGAGAAAAGAGCGTCTGATCGCCGATCATCGCGTCCAGAAGCAGGCGCTCATAACCGTTGGCGCTGGACTTGCCAAAGGCTGCCGCGTAGTCGAAGTCCATGTTGACCGGGCACACGGCCATCTCCGGCGTGGTGGGAACTTTGGCCCCGAAGCGCAGCGCAATTCCCTCGTTGGGCTGGATGCGGATGGTGAGCAGGTTGGGCTCAATCTCGTGGCAGGGCCCGCTGGTTTGCAGGCGATTGAAGATCAGCAGCGGCGGCTGCTTGAACTGGATAGTGATCTCGGTGGCCCGCTTCCGCATTCGCTTGCCCGCGCGGAGATAGAACGGAACCCCGGCCCAGCGCCAGTTTTCAATCTGCAGCCGAACCGCGGCATACGTCTCAGTGCCCGACTCTGGATTAACGCGCTCCTCGTCGCGGTAGCCCACTACCTTCTGCCCTTCCACGACGCCCGGGCCGTACTGGCCGCGCACGGCATTCAAGATGGGTACCGGCGGAATGGCGCGCCACACTTTCACCTTTTCGCGGCGCACACTCTCTGCCTCAAAACTCGACGGGGGCTCCATGGTGACAAAACTCAACAACTCCATCATGTGGTTCTGCACCACATCGCGCAGTGCGCCGGCCTTCTCATAAAACGGTCCGCGGCCCTCGACGCCCAGTGTTTCAGAGGCTGTGATCTGCACGTGATCGATGTAATTCCGGTTCCATATGGGCTCAAAGATGCCGTTGGCAAAGCGGAAGACCAAGATGTTCTGCACCGTCTCCTTGCCCAGGTAGTGGTCGATGCGGAAGACCTGTTCTTCATGGAAGACGGCATTCACCTGGTGGTTGAGCTCGCGCGCCGAGTCGAGATCGTGACCAAAAGGCTTCTCAATCACCACACCCACGCGCCCGTGCTCCGGCTGAGCCATATTCTGCGTGCCCAGGTTCTCGATAATCGACGCAAAATACTCCGGCGCAGTGGCCAGGTAGAACAAGCGGTCGGGACCAATACCTTTTTCCCTGGCGATGCGGTCGAGTTCCACCTTCAGGCCCGCATAACCGGCAGGATCGTCGAAGCTCAAGGAAAAGTAACTAATCTGGGCAGCAAAGTTATCGAGCTTGGGGTCGCTCGCATCGACATCGCCAAACTCCACGATGCCCGCGCGCATGTCGGCCGCAAATTCATCGCCGAGCGGACGGCGCGCAACGCCCACAATGGCGAATTGCTTCGGCAACAGGCCTACCTGGTCCAGATGAAAGAGCGCGGGCAGCAGCTTGCGCTTGGTGAGATCACCCGAGGCTCCAAAGATCACCATGATTCCCGGACCGGGAATCCGCTCGCTACCATGGGGAATCTGAGATAGATCCTCAGGACGTACGCTCATTTGCATTGTCGCCATAACTTCTTCGGCCTCCCGCCGCTAAGTGAATCACTTCGCCGACTTACCGTGTGACCCTCGACTTTCGCCACTGCGGAGAAATCCGGGGTCCACTAACCTACCGGAAGAATCAGTCAATGGTGTCTGGGTACTAATCCTTCTTCACAGCATGCCCGCCAAACTCGTTGCGCATGATGGCCAGCATCCGGTCGGTAAAGTTATTTTGCTCTCGCGAGCGGATGCGTCGCATCAGAGACTCAGTAATTACCGGCGCGGAGACGTTGAGGTCGATCGCCTCGATTACCGTCCAGCGCCCCTCTCCGGAGTCCTCGACATACGCTTCGAGCCCTTCAAGCGCAGGATTTTTGCACAGCGCGTCGGCGGTCAAATCCAGTAGCCAGCTCCGCACCACACTTCCATAACGCCAGATCTGCGCGATCTGCGGCAGATTCAGGTTCATTTCCTCTTTCTTTTCCAGGATCGTAAATCCCTCGGCGTACGCCTGCATCATTCCATACTCGATCCCGTTATGAATCATCTTCACAAAATGCCCTGAGCCCGCCGGACCCACGTGCCCCCATCCCTTGTCTGCCGCGGGAGCCAACGTCTCAAAGATAGGCCGCAGATAGTCGACCGCCTCCTTATCGCCGCCGATCATCATACTGTAACCTTCCTTCAGGCCCCAGACGCCGCCCGAGGTCCCTACATCTACAAACTGAAAGCCCTTGGCAGTAACCTCCTTGTGGCGGCGCATGGAATCCTTGTAATTCGAGTTACCGCCGTCGATAAGTATGTCGCCGGGGTTGAGAAGCGGCTCCAGTTTGGCGATTGTCTGATCTACAGGGTTACCCTGCGGCACCATGATCCATATAGCCCTTCGTCCTTTTAACTTTTGCGCCAGTTCTTCGAGAGTGGACGCGCCCACATTTCCAGAAGAGGCAAGCCGAGCCACCGCTTCAGCGCTGAAGTCAAAGCCAACCACCTGATGGCCGCCCAGCCGCAGGCGTTCTGCCATATTGCCGCCCATCCTACCCAGGCCAATCATTCCTAATTGCATAGATTCCTCCCTTAACTGTTGTCCCGCCGATTCCACGGGGCCGGATTGTGCGCAATGCCTCGCATGTCTTTTACACGCGCGGGACGTACTGTTGGTGCGAAAGTTTGATGAATACCGGGACGCAGAGGAAGAGCGGCGTTGCGACTGCGCCGCCAACCATCGCAGTACAATGAACTGGTGTTCACACTCCGCAGTAAAAATTCCAGTGAACCTTGGAAAAAACTATGCCTGACACATTGTGTGATATCGGCCTGATCGGCCTTGCCGTCATGGGACAGAACCTTGTCCTCAACATAAATGATCATGGCTACAAAGTAGCCGTCTTCAACCGCACGACTTCCAAAGTGGACGACTTTCTGACGCACGAAGCGAAAGGCACACAAGTTGTTGGCGCGCACTCCGTTGAGGAACTCGCCAGCCTGCTCAAGCGACCCCGCCGCATCATGTTGATGGTCAAAGCGGGCGATACGGTGGACCAGATGATCGGTCATGTGTTGCCGTATCTTGAAGCGGGCGACATCGTCATCGACGGCGGCAACTCGCTGTTTACCGATTCCAACCGGCGGACGAAGGAACTGGCCGCGAAAGGCATTCTCTTTATCGGCACGGGCGTTTCCGGCGGCGAAGAGGGCGCGCGCTTCGGTCCCTCGATCATGCCCGGAGGCAATCCGGCCGCGTGGCCGCATGTGAAGGAAATCTTTCAGGCCATCGCCGCCAAGGTGGAAGACGGAACTCCCTGCTGCGACTGGGTGGGCGAGGACGGCGCAGGGCACTACGTAAAGATGGTGCACAACGGCATCGAGTACGGCGACATGCAGTTGATCTGCGAGGCCTATGACCTGCTGCAGCGCGGACTGGGGTTGAGCGCCGACGAGTTGCAACCGATATTCACGGAGTGGAACAAGGGCGAGTTGGACAGCTATCTGATCGAGATCTCCAGCCACATCTTTGCCAAGAAGGACGAAGACGGGCAACCGCTGGTAGACAAGATTCTGGACACCGCTGGCCAGAAAGGCACGGGCAAATGGACGGTGATCAGCTCGCTCGACCTGGGCCAGCCCGTGACGCTGATCGGCGAATCGGTGTTTGCGCGCTGCCTGTCGGCACTGAAGAGCGAGCGCGTTGAGGCCGCGAAAATCCTGCAGGGACCGGCGGCGACAACGCTGAACGTGGACCGTGCCGCATTCATTGAGGATGTGCGACGCGCGCTTTACTGCTCGAAGATCATCTCGTACGCGCAGGGCTACATGCTGCTGCGAGCAGCGGCCAGCGAGAATGGCTGGAACCTGAACATGGGCGGCATCGCCCTGATGTGGCGTGGGGGATGCATCATTCGCAGCCGCTTCCTGGGCAAGATCAAGGAGGCCTTCGACAAAAACCCCAAGCTGGAGAACCTGCTGTTGGATAGTTTCTTTTCGGGCGCGCTCAACAAGTACCAGGCTTCCTGGCGCAAGGCGGCAGCGCATGCGATTGAGTTGGGCGTACCGACGCCGGCCTTCTCTACCGCGCTGGCGTTTTTCGACGGATACCGCACCGGGAGACTGCCGGCGAACCTGCTGCAGGCGCAACGCGACTACTTTGGCGCGCACACTTATGAGCGCACCGACAAGCCGCGCGGTCAGTTCTTCCATACGAACTGGACGGGCCACGGCGGCCGGGTTTCGTCTTCGACTTATAACGCCTAGGCCGAACATTTCCATCCCTTGTAAGTTCACCCCCGCTTCACGGAGCTTCGAATAAGTTCGGTGGAGCGGGAGTTATTTTGCGTCTTGCTTTGGGTCCGAAGGAAGCTCTGGTCAAGTTATCAGCATTCCCACAGGGGCTAAAGCCCACAGTCATTTTTGCGGCATTTACGACACGACTGAAGTCGTGTCCTTTCAAAACATCGACTTATTCAGAGGCTCCCTAATACGATTGCAGGGGACCTAAAGAACTCCGATAGTCTCTAACTCTTGCCTCAACGCTTCGGCGCCTGTGAATCGGATCGCCTTGAAACCGGCGGCCACGGCGCCAGCCACGTTCTCTGCCCGGTCGTCGATAAATAAGATGCGCTTTGCGGGCTTGCCAAGAATATCGAGGGCGCGCCGGTAAATGGCCGGCTCGGGCTTGCGCAACCCCAGATAGCATGAACTGAACGCAAACTCGAAGTGCTCACGCAAGCCGAAGCGGTCAAAGCGGTACTGGTTCGTCTCGCGCGCCTCGTTGTTCAATGCTCCAAGCCTGCACTTATCTGATGCCGCAAGTTCCTTCAGGATTCCCAATGCTCCATCCGGCAGCAATTGCGATTGAGCGCAGATGGCACGGAAAAACTCCTCGTGGGAAAAGCTGCGCGGTTCGTTAAAGACTGTCAGATCTAGATATGCCCTGGCGGTGATGGCGTCCCGTTCCCATGCGTCGTAGGGAACGTCGTGGCGGGCCTCGAAGGCAGCCGGGTCGAGATGGAACTGCGCAAGCACCGCCGTGCGTTCGCGGTGGTCCCAGCCGTTGGTCAGCAGGACTCCGCCCACATCGAAGAGGATTACGTCGAAGGGGAACATCGGCGCCTCTCAGTCATTTCTTCATGCATGATGTTGCGCTGACCAAGTTAGAAAATTGCGGAGTCAGTTTTCAGGGGTCTGAAGGCCCCTGCTCCCTCCGCAGAGTCTAACTGCAACTGGAGTACCAGCCGCATCGGAATCATTACTGGAAATCATGCCGGGTTCTTCGAGCCATCCCCGCATTGATACTTGGCTTCGATGGCCAATACTTTCTTGTAGCGCCGCACAAAGCGCCCTTCATTGGCAATGAACTTTGCGTTGATAAAGGCATCCACCAATTCATAGGCCAGCGATGAGCCGATGATGCGCGCACCCAGCACGATTACGTTCATGTCGTCGTGCTCTACGCCCTGGTGCGCTGAATACGTGTCATGGCACATGCCAGCGCGGATTCCCGGAATCTTGTTGGCCGCCACGCAGACGCCGACGCCCGAACCGCATATGAGTATGCCGCGCGGAGCCACGCCCTGTTTGAGCGCCAGGCCTACCTTCTCAGCAAAGTCGGGGTAGTCGTCCTCAGGTTCGACGCGATAGGCACCCACGTCAACCATGTCGTGGCCTGCCTTGGTGAGATAGTCCCGCACATCCTCTTTCAGAGGGAATCCCGCATGATCGGAACCGATGACAAGCCTCACGATGGTCCTTTCCGTGCATTGAGCGGAGTTAGCCGCTTGCTGCGCGCGCGTGTTAGCGGCACTTCGTGCCGGTTAGCGGAGTTAGCCGACCCCGGAGAATCCACAAATATGCGGAGCCTGTTAACTCCGCTGTGCCGCCTACTTCTTCAACAGCGCTTTGGCCCTGGCTGCTACGTTTTCTGCGGTGAAGCCGAATTCCGCCATCACCTTTGCGCCCGGCGCCGAGGCCCCAAAATGGTCCAGCCCGATGACATCGCCGTCCTGGCCGACGTACTTCCACCAGCCCAGCGTAGCCCCGGCTTCGACGGCCAGCTTGGGCACGGCCGCCGGCAACACGCTGGCCTTGTACTCGGGCGTCTGCTCTTCAAAAAGCTTCCAACTGGGGAAACTGACCACGCGCGCGGCGATGCCCTCGGCGGCCAGCAGCTTTGCGGCCTCGACAGCGGGCCAAACCTCGGAGCCGGTGCCGATGAGTATGACTTGCGGGCTGGCCGTATCTTCCAGTACGTAGGCGCCCTTGCTGACCCCGGCGTAGACATCGTGCGTAGCCGGATCGATCACCGGCACGTCCTGCCGCGTGAAGGCGAAGAAACTGGGGCCCGTACGCTCCAGGGCCAGCCGCCACGTCGCGGCAGTCTCGTTGGCATCGGCGGGACGAAAATCAGTCATTCCGGGAACCGCGCGCAGGGCCATCAAATGCTCAATGGGCTGGTGGGTTGGGCCATCCTCGCCCAGGCCGACGGAGTCGTGGGTGAAGATGAAGAGAGAATGCACCTGCATCAGAGCAGCGAGGCGCAGAGCGGGCTTGCAGTAATCGGAGAATACGAAAAATGTGGACCCGAAGGGAACCAGGCCACCGTGCACGGCCATTCCATTAACCGCCGCAGCCATGCCGAATTCACGGACGCCGAAAAAGATGTTGCGCCCGGCTGGATCGACGTGGAAACTGGCGCCCGGCTTGAAGATTGTCCTGGTGGAAGAGGTGAGATCCGCGGCGCCGCCGAACAGCTCCGGCACCACATCAGCGATGGCGTTCAGAATTGCGCCGCCGGCGTTGCGCGTGGCTTGTGGCTTGCCCGGCGCAAAGCTGGGAATCGCCTTCTCCCACCCGGCCCTGCGCACGCCCTTCTGGGTACGGTCAAACTCGACCGCCAGATCAGGAAACTCGGCTGCGTAACGGGCGAAAAGCTGCTTCCACCGTCCCTCGAGAGTCGCGCCACGATCGATGGCTTTGCGCCAGTTGGCCAGTGCATCATCCGGAACGTAAAAGCTCTGGTCCTCGGGGAATCCATAGAACTTTTTCGTGGCGGCGGTATCCGCAGCACCCAGCGCCTCGCCGTGCACCTTGTTGGTGCCAGCCCTGGGGCTACCGTAGCCAATGACGGTGCGGACCGCGATGATGGAAGGTTTGCCGGTTTCTGCTTTGGCGGCTTCGATAGCCGCTTCCAACGCAACAAGATCATTGCCATCGGCGACGCGCTGCACATGCCAGTGGTAAGCCTCGAAGCGCTCCAAGGCATCTTCGGTGTAACTCAACTCGGTCGGCCCATCGAGCGAGATGAGGTTGTCGTCGTAGATAAAGATCAGCTTGCCCAAGCCGAGGGTTCCGGCCAGCGAGGACGCCTCGTGCGAAACGCCTTCCATCAGGTCGCCATCGCCCAACAGGGCAAAGGTATGGTGATTGACCAACTCAAAGCCGGGACGATTGTAGACGGCGGCCAGGTGGCTCTCTGCGATGGCCATGCCCACGGCCATCGCGATGCCCTGACCCAGCGGCCCGGTGGTGACTTCAACTCCGTCGGTGTCGCCGTACTCCGGATGGCCCGGCGTGCGCGAATGCCATTGGCGAAAGCTCTTCAGGTCATCCAGCGTCACGTTGTAGCCGGAGAGAAAGAGCGTGGAGTAGAGCAGTGCCGAGGCGTGGCCGTTGGAGAGCACGAAACGGTCACGGTCAGCCCACTTGGAATGCGCAGGGTTGTGCTTGAGCAACTTGTGAAAGAGAAGATAAGCAATGGGCGCACATCCCAGCGGTGCACCGGGGTGACCGCTCTTAGCCTTCTCCACCGCGTCCACGGCCAGTAACCGCAATGTGTCAATGGACAATTCGTCGAGAGAGAGTTCGGTAAGACTCGCTGTCATGCTTTATCCAGATCCTTTCGCCAGGCTGGCGCGCGTTCTGAGAATTGCGCTCACTTGATTTGAGTGGGGGTTAACTCGGTTCGACCTTTACTTCCACATTGTAACCAAGCCAGCGGTCGGTCTCCGGCCAGTGGAGAGTCCATGATAGCCTTCCGTTCGCGAGATCCGAGTTGGTGGCGATGTCAGCGTGGTAACCCGCGCTGCCCAGACCGCGGCTGAGCGTGGTGCTGGTGGTCTGCCAGCCATCGGCGGACCAGACCACCTCAAATCGTGATTCGTCGAGAATGCGCAACGTATCGCCGACAGCAATTTTCTGGATGGGCCGGCGAAAGCTATAGATTTCCAGGTTCCTGCGCAGGTGCTTGCGGCC
Organism: uncultured Occallatibacter sp.; assembly: GCA_964396795.1. GTDB lineage: Bacteria > Acidobacteriota > Terriglobia > Terriglobales > Acidobacteriaceae > Telmatobacter. The sequence continues at coordinate 268,025 of CAYNGB010000001.1, forward strand.
CTCCGGCTCGCAGTAGCGCGAATAAACAGGGTCGATGCGGTCGAAGACCTTGCCGTCGAGGGCGGAGCGCAGCAATTTGAGATATTCCGCATGGGCCCACACGAGGGGCACCGCCGAACCCGCCGGCCTGCCCATCCGCAGGCGCGAGTCGGGGCGGTTGGGCTCGTCCCACACCTGCTCGGGCAACATCTGGCCCATGGTGGCGAAGCGCTCATAGGTTTGAATCAGCGGAGCGATATCGTGGCCGGCCGCGAGTTCATAATGGGCACGCTCGCCGGTGAGCAGCGGCCACACACGGCCTTCGCCCCATCCCTGATAGGGACCGCCGTCGGGACGCTGGCCGTAGCCGTCCCAGTTGTAGCGAAGCCAGCCGGGACCCTGCGGCAGACCGCGCTTGAGAACCGCATCAACTACCTTGAGCGAGTCCAGAATCAGCGGGTCATCGGCGCGACGTACGCCGTAACGCACCAATTCAAGGAAGCCGGCATCCACAATCTCCCGCGCTTCGAATTCAGTGCGGGTGCCGGGGGGGCGGTTGGAGAGCCGAATCATCTCCGTGCCACAGCTCTCACAAGCGTAGGCCTCACCGGTTTCCGGCGGCCGGATACGCATGTAGTGGCGAGTGACGCCGGGCAGGAGCACCCCGGTGTTGGTCACCGTCCAGTCTTCGAGGTGACGATCGATCCAGTCGGAAAACTCCTCAAGAAACGCGGCCATTTCTGTGGAGTCGTGGGCGCGAGCAATCTCTGCCGCGCAGATGAGCCCGCCAATCACGGCCGCCAGCGTGGAGGGGGAATACCCGGCATTTTCTTCCCAACGCTCCTGGTGGGTGATCGGAGCATGGCGGACCAGAAATCCCGCAGCACGCTCGACAAAGGGAAATATCTCCATCCCGCCCAGGCTATCGGCCTTCCATAGCCGCCAAGCCAGGATAATCGGATACGCCACCTCGTCCTCTTGCAAGCCGCTCCAGTAAGGACGGCCGTCTACCCAGAAGTTCTGCGCAAAGCCGCCGTTGGGCTGCTGGGTGCAGGCCAGGTAGACCAAGGCGCGCCGCGCCGTCTCCGCGCGCCCGCAGGCCAGCAGCGCCGTGGCTGTCTGCACCATGTCGCGGGTCCACACCAGGTGGTAGCCGCCCAAGTCGTCGTCGCCGTGCACCTGGCCCCAGGGAATTGACATGGAAGCCACAAAGGCGCCGGAGAAGGTTTTATCCTCGTGCGCCAACAGCACGTTGTGGCTGGCGCGCATGAGCTTGCCGCCGTCGCCGGCCTTGGCAGCGAGCCACTCGGGGTTGGCCGCCCGCTGCCACTGGTCAATGAAGCGCTCGCGATTCTGCTCAAAGGGCATGGCCATGGCGCTGACGGTCTTTTGCAGCGCGGTGTGATGGCCTTCGCCAATGCCGATGGCCACGGTAAAATCGCGCACCCCGTCTTCGCGCGCGGCCTCAAGGTTCATCTCGCCAATCAGCGCGAGATTGCCGCCGGTGGCCGAGCCGAACTCCCACTCCATGCCAAAATGCTCCATTACGTCACGCCAGCCGTCGCTCGATCCGACAAAGCCGCAACTGACGCGCGCGAAGCCACAACTGGATCCCATGGCCAGTGACCAGCGGTTTTTCCACGCCAGGAGCATCTTGTGGCCGGCAATATCCACGGCCCGCGCAGTGTTGCCCGCACCTCCACCGTCGAGGTGCGGCGCCAGGAGGGCATAGACGCGGAGGCGCGGCAGCAGTTCGGGATGGGCCTCGAGGCGAACATGAATGAGCACCACCGAGTGGTGGGGGTCGCAAATAATCTCCTTGGTCAGGCTGTAACGCCCGTCAGGGTCGCGGTTGATGTAGCGGACTCCCAGGGCTTCACGGTGGATGTATTCAAAGCTCGAGAGCAGGTCGCGCTTTTCTTCATGAGCAAAAGTCTCGCCGTCGGTGACCAGGAATTCCATGTCCCGGACCTGGGCGCTGTCGATGGTGGGGTGGTAGATCTCGTTCAGAATGCCGTGGGAGCAAGTGAACCATACCCTGCTGGACGCAGAATAGGCGGTGCCTACGGCGTCTTTCACACTTGAGGTCCAACGCGGCTCAAGGCCGGGCGCGCCAAAGGCTTCGCCCTGCTGCTGAAGCCAGCGGTAAAGGTGCTGATCGATCAAGGCTCGATTCCGTTCGGTGGGATGAGAAAGATCAAATTGAGTAAGCCTGCCCTTTATAGGGATGTGGAACCAGGGTAGAAGGTTTCTCACTTCGAGATTGAATTAGTTCGCACCCTCACACTACATTTGCGCATCCATCAAAACATAAGGGCGCGTTCGGGTGTGTGAAGATTCGGTTGCACTCCGCCGTTGCTCTGACCGGCTCCGGGCCCATGCGGCCCATTTTCGAGCGGCGTCTCAGGCGTTTCGCGAAACAGTGCAAAACAGCTCAACCCTCACAGTACAATCCAAATGGAGGAGAATTCCCCGATGGCTTACGAACTCGCACCACTGCCTTATGACTACACCGCGCTCGAGCCCTTTATTGATGCCGAGACCATGCACCTGCACCACGACAAGCACCACCAAGCCTACATCAACAATGTGAATGCCGCGCTGGCCAGCCATCCTGAGCTGGCTGCCAAGTCGGTCGACGACCTGGTGCGCGACCTGGCCCAGGTTCCCGAAGATATCCGCGGCGCCGTGCGCAATAACGGCGGCGGCCACTCGAACCACACCGCTTTCTGGAGCCTGATGGGGCCTGCGAACGCCCCCGGCATCGGCGGTCACCCCTCGGGCGCTATCGCTAACCAGATCTCCGCAGACTTCGGCGACTTTGATGCCTTCAAGAAGACTTTCAATGAGACAACCGCCAAGCAGTTCGGTTCCGGCTGGGGCTGGCTGGTACTGCAAGGCGGCAAGCTGAAGGTAATCACGACCGCCAACCAGGACTCGCCGCTGACGCAGGGCCTCTATCCCATCCTGGGCAACGATGTGTGGGAGCACGCCTACTACCTGAAGTATCAGAATCGCCGCCCAGACTACCTGGCCGCGTGGTGGAACGTGGTGAACTGGGCCGAGGTCAACCGCCGTTTCGCGATCGCGAAGGGGTAAGACGGATCAGAAGTCAGAACAGCCGCCGTTCGGGTGCGAGTTGATCGAAGCCGGTCAGCGACGAAGCGATTCGAATGACGGCTGTTTCTTGCCCCCACAACTCTTGCGCCCATTTCGTGTCTAACCAGACAGCGCGATGGAGAGACTTGTGCGCATTTTCGCTTTTTTCCCGCTTGTCGGGCTGCTTGCCTGTACTCCAGCTGCCACCTTGGTCGCCACCGCGCAGGCGGGCAGCTTTACCATCAACCAACACGGCAAGGCCGTGGGCACGGCCAGTTTCAGCTTCAAGGCCACGCCAAAGGGCTACGACTCCACTTCACTGGTCCGCGTGGCGATGCAGGGGCTGGACTACTCGGTGTCGAAGACCGAGATGCTCTCTTCGGCGAACGTCCTGCAGCATGTGCAATTGAGCGCCATTGTCAACGGCTCGGCGGTGAACGTGACGGCAGCGCCGGACTCTGCGCAGTTTCTCATCAACATTTCAGCCAGCGGCAAGAGCTCTACCACCCGGCTCACCGAGCACCCCGGCGCTGTTTTTCTGGCCGACTTCGACCCGGGCGCGCTGGAAACCCTGCTGGCTATGGCTGTGACCCAGAACAACCGGGACTTGTGGGCCATCATCCCCAAGCGGGCCGGTTCCATCGAGCCGGTGCAACTGGCCACCTACGCCGACGAGCAGGGCACCCTGGACGGCAAGCCAATTCCGGTGCACCACCTGATCGCGACCATCGCCGGCGGCACAACCGATCTCTTCTCCGGACCGGAGAATCAGCTTCTGCAAGCCGAATTGCCCCAACAGGGCTTTGCCCTGGTCCGCAAAGGCTTCGTCCTGAAGCCCCCTGCAAAACCCATGGCCCCACCGGGCGAGTAAGGCTGGGTGCATAGGCTTCATACTGCCTTCCCGGCGGCCACGGCCGAGGCCCACGCCCACTGGAAATTGAATCCGCCGAGGTGACCGGTCACGTCGACCGCCTCGCCGATGAAAAAGAGCCCCGGCACTGTCCGCGCCTCCATCGTCCGCGCCTGCAGGCAGGCTGTGTCAACGCCTCCGGCGGTGACCTCAGCCTTTTCAAAGCCTTCTGTTCCGACGGGATGGAATGCCCACTGGCGCAAGTTCTGTTCGCAGGCCGCAAGGGCCGCATTCGACCATCCATCCGGCGCGCCCTGCCCAGCGAGAAACGCTGCCATCCGCTGAGGCAGCACCGCCCGCAAAGCCTGTTTCAGCGCTGTCTCGTCGCGCCGTGCTCCCGGTTGCCGCAAATCCGCTAACAGAGCTGCTCCATCGGCAAGGCTGGGAGCGAAGTCGACCAGCAGCGTCTCGCCCGGGCGCCAATAGCTTGAGGCCTGCAACACTGCCGGTCCGCTGAGCCCGCGATGCGTCACCAGCAACTTTTCTCGAAACTTGACGCCGCCGGCAGCCAGCACCTGCACGTCCGCCGCAACTCCTGCAAGCTGGGTCCAGCCCGTCTCCGCTCCTCCCAGTAACAGCGGCACGAGCGCAGGACGCGGAGCAATCACGTTCAATCCGAACTGACGCGCCAGCTCGTAGCCCAGCCCGGTAGCTCCCAGCTTGGGAATGGAGAGTCCGCCAGTAGCCACCACCAGCGCCTCGGCCTGAAACTCGCCCTGCGACGACGCTACGCGAAACCCGTCCCCCACCGAGCCTTTAACTGCGATGTCGCATGCGTGCAACACCAGCTCCACGCGGCCGCGCTCGCACTCGGCCAACAGCATGTTCAGAATGGCGTGCGCCGAGTGGTCGCAGAAAAGCTGTCCGAGCGTCTTCTCGTGCCAGGCGATGCCGTACCGCTCCACCAGCTCAAGAAAGTGCCGCGGCTCGTAGAGCGCCAGAGCCGACTTGGCAAAGTGCGGATTTTCGGAGAGAAAGCGGTCAGGCCCGCAATGGAGATTGGTGAAGTTGCAGCGCCCGCCGCCGGAGATGAGGATCTTGCGTCCGGGCTGCGCGTTGTGTTCCAGCAGTACCACGCGCCGCCCACGCGCGCCCGCAACCGCCGCGCACATGAGCCCCGCCGCGCCCGCGCCTAACACAACAAGATCGAACTGGCGCATGGCTGAGGTCATGACTTCATTGTCGCCGAGCGAAAGTGAGCATTGTTGCACAGATTTTGTAATGAAGAAAAGCTTAAGCTGCAAAATCCCGAGCTGGTCTTCAAAAGGGGCTCGCGGGGGATACACAATACCAGGCCCAAGTGTCAGCGAATATGAGCCTTATTTGCGAAATCATGGCGGAGTGGCTATCGCTTTATGGCTATCAACAAGGAGCTCGGCCATGAATAAGAAACCTCTATACCTTAAAACGTATCTCTCCACACCCGGATCGCACAGGACGATCGAGCGTCTGAAAAGAAATCAAGTCCTCTTTGGTCAAGGCAAGCGCGCAGACGCGATCTTCTACATCCTGACCGGTGTGGTGGGGCTCACGGTAACTGCTGACGGCAAGGAGAGGATCATCGCCCTGCTCGGTCCCGGGAGTTTTGCGGGCAAGGAATGCATGGCGTCCAAGCGGCCCAAGAGGACATGCTCCGGGCGGGCACTCACAGCCTGTACCGTGCTGAGAATCGAGAGAAATGAGGTGCTGCACATGATCAAGACAAGGCGAACCTTTGCGGTGCTGATTGTCGACTATCTGCTGAGCCGCATCACCCGCTATCAGGAAGTGATCATGGATCAGATGTTTGTCTCCAGCGAAAAGAGGCTGGCCCGTACCTTGCTGCAACTCACCAATATGAGCGAAAGCGGCAACGTGGAGGTGGTGGTTCCGTATCTAGGCCAAACGATATTGGCGGAAGTGGTGGGCACAACCCGGTCGCGGGTCAGCTTCTTCATGAATCGCTTTAGAGTTCTGGGTCTTATTGCTTATAAGAGCCAGAGCCCTGTCCTGATCAACGCGACCCGATTGTCGGCATGGCTCGTGGACGGCTGCCAGATTGCCCCAGTGGCTCAAGGCCAAGATGGCCAACCGGCGGATGGAGCACAATAAGGCGCCGCGCTTCTAACCCGAATGCTTAGAGCTGAAAATATAGCCACTTACATATCGCTGGGCGTAGCGGGTGGCTTGGAGCGCCTTGTCCGCTTTGGGTTACCAGGCTGAGGAGCCGAAATGGAAGGCCTCTCGGAGTTATCGCCGGAAAACTGATCGTGCAAAACCAGATTGAGCAGGGCTTTGTGGACGCGAATGCGGCCGTTGTATTCGATCAAGCCGAGCTTGCGAAAGCGATTCATGAAGAAGCTGACCCGCGACCGAGTGGTGCCTACCATCTCTGCCAGGGTTGCCTGCGTGATAGCCGGAATCAGTGGCTCGGGCTCCCCTGGCTCGCCGAACTCGGCCATCAGGACGAGAATTCTCGCCAAGCGCCTTTCGCTTGAGTTAAAGAGCTGGTCAACAAGATCGGCCTGGGTTCGCATGCTTCGAACGAGCAGGAACTTTACGAACAGATCGGCGAGAGCGTGTTGCTCGTGCATCACGCGGATCATTTCATCTCTTTCGATCCTGAGCGCCGTGCAGTCAGTAATGGCGGAGGCTGTGGCCAGATGCAGCCTGCCCACGCTGGCCAGTGCCTCCTCTCCTACAAACTCCCCGGCTGAGAGGAGGGTAATGGTGGCCTCCTTGCCGTCTGGCGAAACTACGGTGAGTCTTGCGCGGCCCATCTGAAGATAGAAGATGGAGTCAGCAGTATCCCCCTGCGAGAAGAAGACCTGTTTGGGCTTGAGCTTAATAATCCTTCGTCCTACGCCGGCTTTGGCCAGAAACGCGACTACGTCAAAATGTTCTCCATTTGGCCCATCCAATGGAAGCCGAGTATGCATCCGCCCCAATCCCCCTGCCAACTTGCGAAAAAATTATACCTTGATCTTTTTTGCCGGAGACAGATTACTTCAGCTATGGCAGGCCAGTAGGTGGATCTTTGCGGCTTGCAGTCTGCGCCTCCGCGGCCTATCTTTTCGTGAGGGATAGGCCGGAACCGGATGATCCCACTAGCCTTGAAGACGCATACTCGGACAAGCAAATGAGTACAGAGTTGGAACCCCCACAATCCATACTTGCCGACCTGCTCTCGACAGAACATGAACGGCAAAACAAGGCCCACCAATACTTTCAGGAAGCGACCAAGGAACCGGTCGAGTGGGCCTACATGGTGTGGGATGATCTGCTAGAAACGCTGCGCAAGGGAGACAACCGGCAAAGGGCAATCGCCGCACAGGCGCTTTGCGGCCTGGCTAAGAGCGATCCTATAAACCGGATGGAGAAAGACCTGGCCGCGTTGCTGGCGGTCACGAAAGATGCGAGATTCGTGACGGCTCGCCACTGCTTGCAGTCTCTGTGGAAGGTTGGGGTGACGGGCGAGAGCCAGCGCAGAGTGCTTGTCGAAGGGCTAACGGCACGCTTCAGGGAATGCGCTACAGAAAAGAACTGCACCCTGATTCGCTACGACATTCTGGAATGCCTGCGGCGCATTTACGACGTAGTCGGCGACGAGACGCTTCGCGCCACGGCGGGCCGGTTGATGGAACTCGAAGAGGACGCAAAGTACAAGACGAAGTATGCGACGCTGTGGAAGAAAGCGTGAGGGCGGGGCTTAGGACTGGAGACTGATTCAGGGCGGCTGCCGGATTAGCCGGCGTCGTCGCGGAACATGGGGTGGAGAATCAGCTTGCGATAGTCCTCCTGGTGCGCGTTGTCGAGGCATGCCTCGATGATGCGGTGACCGAGCGGATCGAGCGCCGGTACTTGGAATTGCTTGAGTTCGCGGGCGAAGAACTCCCGCCACTGACGCGCACCTTCTTCGTAGACATCCAGGCCGCCTTGAATCTGCTCTTCAACGCGGAGGAAAACACGCGGAATCATTGAACCCTCGACACGCAACTGGTTGGGAATGTAGCCGAGCAGCGGAAAAACCGCTTCGCTGACCTGTTCGCGGCCAAACTTTGCGCTGCCCCGGCGAGCGAGGTATTCGCGCGCAATCCACTCTGCCATGAAGCCCACGTGCCAAGCACCGATGTGCTGGTTGGGAATCAATACGTAGCGGGTCTCAGGCGTCTCTACAATCTGGCGCAGTAGCAGGTTGGCCTGGTCCACGCGCCGGCCGGTGGCGAAGGCCCAGTAGGAACCCACACCTTCGGACTGCATCTCCTGGCTTTCCTGCGCCTGGATGCTGGGATTGGCCTGACCACGCGGGGCCACCAGCCGCCATAGCCAGGCAAGTGCCGGGCTGAGCACGTGCATCATGGCCAGGATCCCGTAGAGTTGGCTCTCGCGATGAGTCGCCGGACAGCGCACGCCAAAGCTGCGCACGTCTACCGCCCGGGGCCCGTCGGCAATATCCTCAAGCATACGGCGCGGCAGAATCACGCGCGGATTGGGGCAAAGCTGGCCCGGCGCGTCTTCAACGTGTTCCCACGTGAGGCAGGTGCCGCCGGGAACGATGTAGTGATTGAGAAAGATGAGCGGCTCTGGAGGGTCGATGCACAACCGCTCAAGATTAGGCGCGGTGCCGTAGCTGTGGATGTGGTCAACGCGCACAAACCACGCATTCTCCGCATCGGCTACGACGAGCCGCTTGCTCGCACCCTGGTACCTGGGATGCGCACAGGCCATGTCGTCGGCGATGGGCCGCAGGTGACAGGCCTCGGGCAGATTGAGGGTACGCTCTTCCCTGGTGACCACGTTGCGCCCGATCAAGAGACGCCCATCCTCCATGCGGTGGATGTGTTCGGTCATCTCGCTCTTGCCACCGCCGCTGGCGCCCTCGTGCATCAGCACCAGTTGATTTTCATACGGCGTAACGACGGCCACCGCGGCGCAATGGTTGGTGGTCCAGCCCTCGCGCTCGCCGATGTCGAGAAGGATGGAGTAGACGCCCTTTTTGGCGCTTGGTCCCGGATAGAGGTTGTAGGCAAACACCTCCTGGTGCTTAGCCGTGCGATCGTGCACCACTACCTGACGGCCATCAAAGTGCGTGTGGCGAAACGGCGGAGCCACGAACAGAACACCGCCTGTGATTTTGAAATCCGCGGGCACCTGGCTGCGCGGGATCATGCCCTGCAGGTCAGCCAGCGCGGCCGCGAAAAAGGCAGCCTGGCGGGGCACAATCAGGAGCGAGCCGTAACCCAGCGCATCTGTGCCCGCATAAAACGGCATGGCCACCAGTTCCTGCGTCTTGAGCCAGTCGAGCGTCTGCTGGCGGGTCTTGTCGAACGGCTCGCCGAACCGCTGCGCATATGTGGGTTTGTCAGTGGGCAAAGAGTCGCCGATGACCATGGCGTCGGGGTCACGCCGCCGCATCGCAGGATCAGGAAAGTTGATGGCCAACCCGTTGCGTGCCTTGGTCACTTCCGCTTCAACAACGCGCGCCGCACCGTTGGCCTGCCCCGGCACATGAAACACAGCCTCAAACACTCCGTGGTCGTCGCGATTGCCCAGCCGCCAGTCGGTGGTCCCGGTGGCCCTGCCCAGCGCCCAATCCAGAAGTTGCGGGCGATTCTCAGGCGTTTGCACCAACGGCGCCGCGCCAAGAACCTCACGCACATGGGCTGGCAGGTCAACCTCTGCCCAATTGGACTGAAAGTCAACGAAGGGTTCGCGCGCTACGGCGGGGTCCATGGTGGCTCACTTTCCGGGGAGGAAGCATACAACAAACCGCTCAGGGCCAAAGAGCCCATGTCTTTTTATCTCATCCACCACCACACCTGGCGGTGAGCCGCATCACTTTTGGCCGTTCAGCCCAAATGAAACCGCTCCCGCACCAGCTTCATCGCCTCATCCGGTGTGGCGATAACTCCTTCTAATTGAGCGTCCTCGACCATGCCAAGCATGTCCTTGAATCGCGGGCCGGGTGTGTATCCCGCCGCAATCAGTTCCCTCCCGCTGAGAAGCGGACGCGGACGCACCGCCTCCTCCGGCATCGTCTCGTAGCGCTGGCGCACAAAATTCCAGTGGTCGAGATTGCCGCTGGCTGCAAGGCAATCCATGCGGTGCAGCGCAAGGTGCTGGTCAAAGTCTTCCAGGCGGAAGAATCGCTTCAGCGTGGAGGCTTTCATGCGCGTCGCGTCGGCAAAGCGCATGTGATTCTGGATGAGCGCGAGAATCTGCCGCGTTTCGTCATTGGAGAAGCGGAAACGGCGGCAGATTTCCGCGCCCATGGCCACGCCCACCTCGACGTGCCCGTCAAACCGGATGCGCTCCGCGCGTCGGAAGGTCGGCGGCTTGCCCACATCGTGGAGGAGCGCGCCCCAGGCAAGAGTCAGTGGACAACCGGGCTGTAACTGCTCCAGCAAGAGCAGGGTGTGAATCCAGACGTCGCCCTCGGGATGGAACTGCGGTGGCTGCTCCACGCCCTTCATGGCCGCAACCTCGGGTAACACCTGCACCAGGAGGCCGGTCTCGTCGAGCAACTCGAAGGCTCTGCGCGCATGGCCCTCAGTGAGCATTTTGGTCAGCTCGTCGCGCACCCGCTCGCGGCTGACGGTATGAATGCGAGATGCGTGGCGGCGGATGGCGGCGTGGGTCGCAGGCTCGATGCTGAAGCCAAACCGCGCCGCGAAGCGCACCGCTCGCAGCAGGCGCAGTTGGTCTTCCTCGAAGCGACGATCTGGCTGCCCGATGGCGCAAATCACTCCGGCATCGAGGTCCGCCATGCCACCGACATGGTCGATTACTGCAGAACGCAGTGCCTCAGGCGTCGCAACAGAGTCTGCGGCCCGCAGGGCATCGAGCAGCAGGCCGTTGATGGTGAAGTCCCGGCGCTGCACGTCCTCTTTGGCGCTTGTGGTGTAGCGAACTTCGTCGGGATGGCGGCCGTCGGAATAGACGCCATCGGACCGGAATGTCGCCACCTCGGTGAGGGGGCGCTCCGCGCCTTTTGACTCTTTGGAGGAGCTCTCGGGCGCTGCCAGGACCAGCACTACGCCAAAATGCGCCCCTACGGAGACGGTGCGCGGGAACAGATTAAGCACTACATCCGGGGTGGCGGAGGTGGCCACGTCGTAATCCTCCGGCTCGCGACCCAGCAGCAGGTCGCGCACACAGCCACCGGCGAGATAGGCCTCATAGCCAGAAGCGCGCAGAGTGGCGAGGATGCGGCAAGCCGATTCGAATTTGGGCGTGTGCGGCAACATGGCTTGGTTTGAGAGTAATCCGTTTCTGCAGAGAGATTCGAGCCCGCTAAACTGAATGCATGGCATCCGGGCTGATCCTCGGCATTGAAAGTTCTTGCGACGAGACCGCGGCGGCCGTGGTGGAGCGCGGCGAGCGAACGCTTTCCTCCGCGGTGGCGTCGCAGATCGCTACCCATGCCCGCTATGGGGGGGTGGTGCCGGAGTTGGCCAGCCGCGAACATCTGCGGGCTGTCGTCCCTGTGGTCCGGGCCGCACTGGCCGAGGCGGGCTGCACCCTCGCCGACCTGGACGCCATCGCCGTGACCTGTGGGCCCGGGCTGGCGGGGGCACTGCTGGTGGGGATTACTTATGCCAAAGCCCTCGCCTATGCGCAGGGCTTGCCGTTGATCGCCGTCAACCACCTCGAAGGCCACATCCACGCGGTACTGCTTGAAGAGCGACAGAAGAAGCTGGCGGGCAAAGGCCCCGAGCCGCAGATCCTTCGACTCGCTCCGCTCGCTCAGGATGACAGGAAATTGGGGGGCATTGACGAAAACGGAATTGGGGAGCTGGAGGACGAAGCGGCGCTGGCCCTGGTGGTCTCAGGAGGCCACACTCATCTTTATCTGGCCCGCCCGAGCAACGGCACCTGGAACTACACACTTGTTGGACGCACCCTGGACGATGCCGCCGGGGAGGCTTACGACAAGGTGGCCAAGCTGCTTGGTCTCGGCTACCCGGGCGGACCGTGGATCGACAACCTCGCCCCATTCGGCAACCCGGTCGCGGTGCCCTTCGCCTTCGCACAAATCAAGGCAAAACTTCATCTTGGCGGCAAGCCCCCGCGCACCAAGGCGGCAAAGACAGCCCCCATCGCCGCCCTCGATACGCACTTTCTTTTCTCGTTTTCTGGAATCAAAACCGCAGTGCTACGCTACGTGGAGTTGCACAACCTTCGCCCCGAGGCGGAAGCACGGCGCGAGACGCTCTTTACCGGTCCTGACGCGCCCCCGCTGCCTACTGTCGAACAGGCACTGGCGACCTGCGACAATCTGACCCTGGACCTGATCGCCAGCTTTCAACACGCCGTCGTCGGCGACCTGATGAAGAAGACTTTTGCCGCCGCCGAAGCACTGGACGCTGCCCGCATCCTGATCACCGGCGGAGTGGCCGCCAACCGCGAGCTTCGCGCACGATTCACCGCCGAAGCGGCCCGCCGTGGACTTCGGGTGGCTTTCCCTACGATGGCGCTCTCCACGGACAACGCTGCCATGATCGCCGCCGCTGCGTGGCCCCGCTTTCTGGCGGGCGAATTCGCTGCCCCAGACCTGACTGGTGACCCATCGCTGGCTTTGGGGAGGTGAGAGCTGGGTTGTGCTGAGATTCAGGTGCGCCTGGATAGGCCGTCTATGTTTGAAAAACAAGATCGAGGTCCGAGTACGGGGAGCAAGAACAACCACAGGTCCTTCAACTTCGCTCAGGACGACACATCGCATATTTAAATGGATATAAGATTATATTTATCAATATCTTAACATGCACTACTGGGGAGTCCCATAAAAGAGCTTAGATCGCATTGTGAGAGCCTGATTGGTGATCGACTATCTGCGGCGCACCCGGCTTGCGAAAGGTCAGGCAGAAGAGCTTGCCATGGCAGATTTCCTTTGCCTTGATTTCCTGCATCTCGTTTGGAATGAGATTGAGAAGGCAATCAACGGCGTTGGTGCCGGGGTCGATGAACTGTCGCGTTGCCGGGTTGCGCTGATAGTCCATGCGGACCTTCTTCTCCGCCCTGTCGACAATCACGATCTTGGCGCCTGGCTTCGCCACCCAGATCATCTCCCTGATGGCATGGGTTTTATCAGTGAAATGGTTGATGCCGCCCACATGAAAAACGCAGTCAAAGACATCGCGGCTGAAAGGAAGCCTCTCTGCCACGCTGTGAAAGAGGTGCGCGCGTAGTCGCCAGCGTTCCAGGTTGTGCTGGCACCGGCGCAGCATCCCCCATGAAATATCGACCCCATAGAGGTCAATGTCTTGAGGTAAATGGCGCAAATTCGCCCCGGTACCCACTGCCACTTCGAGCACTCGAGCACCAGGCTGAATCTCCAGTTCGCTCAAGTATTCCCGCCGGCAGTCAGGCCTGCAGAAGATCGAGCGTGAAAGCAGTTGAGCCAGGTCGTAGACCGGGGCAAACATGTTGTAGAGGATTTGACGCCTCAGGTTCGGTCCGCTCACCGTACTTACGAAGAGCGGGATGCCGTCGTAGATGGGGTAGGTGCGCCGGGTAACGGTATTACGCAGATTATTGCCGACCAATTCAAACGAAAAACGCGAATCCGGGTCACAGAGCAAAGACACTACTTCGCGCTCCATTGTCCTCCTCCCCGACCTCTAACAAGAAGTACATCCGACTGCTGGGTTGCTTCAATACCCAAACCGTTCGCCGAGTACCCAATCTGTGGCATGGGACGCCCACTGCTACAATCGGAAAGGCCAAAAACAGGCCTGTTTGACCTTGAATGTGAGCAAGCCGACCGACCTACCACCGATGCCCCTCCGCCTGTTCAATACCCTTACGGGACAACTGGACACGCTCGTCCCCATGGACGGCGCGACATTGCGCATGTACGCCTGCGGGCCGACGGTCTACGACTACGGGCATATAGGCAATTTTCGAACGTTTTTGCAGATCGACGTGCTGCGCCGCTTCCTGGAGCTGACTGGCATGCGGATACAGCACGTTATGAATATTACCGACGTTGACGACAAGATTATCCGCAACGCCGCGGAGGCCGGCGTTCCTATAGGCGAATATACGCCGCGCTACGTGGCAGCATTTTTTGAGGATATGGATACGCTGCGCATCGAGCGGCCAGAGCACATTGCGCGCGCCACAGAGCATATTCAGCGGATGGTGGAACTGGTGGAAAAGCTGGCCGCAGTCGGCGCCGCCTACCGGGCTGAAGATGGGAGCTGGTATTTTCGCCTGGCCGCCTTCCCGGCGTACGGCAAGCTGAGCAAGAAAGACTTGAGCGGCATGGAAGACGGCGCCCGCGTGGACGTGGACGAGTACGAGAAGGATTCGGCACGCGACTTTGCTCTGTGGAAGGCCGCCAAGCCCGGCGAAACAGCCTGGGACACGCCAATCGGGCGCGGCCGGCCCGGCTGGCACATTGAGTGCTCGGCCATGGCGATGGAATACCTGGGCGAGAGTTTCGATCTACACGCGGGTGGCGAAGACCTGATGTTTCCGCACCACGAGAACGAGATTGCGCAGAGCGAGAGCGTGACCCACAAACAGTTTGCGCGCCATTGGATGCACGTGCGCTTCCTGCTGGTGGACGGGCGCAAGATGTCAAAGAGCGAAGGAAACTTCTACACCCTGCGCGACCTGCTGCTGAAAGGGTACAAGGCATCGGCGATCCGGCTGGCGCTGATTTCAGTTCCCTACCGGCATCAGATGAACTTTACGTTCGACGGGCTGGTGAATGCGACGAATTCGATCGAACGGCTGCGGACGTTTCGCGAGCGGTTGACCTCGGGGAATTTTGCGGCGGGCGAGAGTGCCGCGCTACAGGAAGCGGCGAAGAAGGCGCAGGCCGAGTATATGGCGGCGCTGGAAAACGACTTGAATACGGCCGAGGCGCAGGCGCCGATTTTCGATTTGATTCGCACGGCGAATACAGCGCTGGATCAGGGACAACTACTGACCGGGGACCGGGACGCGATTCTGGCTGTGTTGGCCAGCTTTGACGCGGTATTTGACGTGATCGAGGACCACGACGCCGAACCGACACGAAAGGCGCTGGAGTGGGCCGAGAAGGCCGGCAGGATGGCGGAAGTGGCTCCTGAACTGGTGGCCCGGGAATCGTTGAGTGACGAAGCGATCGACGCGCTGGTGGCCGAGCGCACCCTGGCCAAGAAGCAGCGGAACTTTGCGCGCGCCGACAAGATTCGCAACGAGCTTGCGGAGAAGGGCATAGTGATTGAGGATGCGAAAGACGGTGTACGCTGGAAGCGAAAGTAGCCGTCCAGAGCACAGCCATGAAGGTTTGAGAGGTCATCCACATGGAAGCCAACGAAGCACAGGAGTTGCAGGAGAACGCCGAGCACGGAGCACAGGAGTCGTCGCTGCGTCCGGTCGCATTTACCATGAGCGTGCTGGCCGTGCTGGTGGCAGTGACCACCGTGCTGGGCCATCGCACCCACACGGAGGCGGTGCTGGACCAGAACAAGGCCACCGACCAGTGGAACGAATACCAGGCCCACAAGATCCGCTCCAACGACACGGCGCTGGCCGCCGACCTGCTGAGCGTGGTGACCATTGGCGACAAGAATGCGGCACAGAAGATCGCCAAGGGCTATGCCGATCATCAAATCAAGTGGGCCGACGAGACCAAAGAGGACAAGGAGAAGGCCGAGGTCCTGGAAACCAAGGTGGAGCAGGCCGAGGCCCGCGCGGACCGCTTCGACCTGGCTGAGGCCCTGCTGGAGATCGGGCTGGTGATCACTTCAGTTACGCTGCTCACGCGCAGCCGGATTTACTGGTACCTGGGCATGGTATTCGCAGCGGGCGGAATTGTGGCAGGGCTTACCGGGCTGCTGCTGAAGTAGACGACTGCGCCGGAGAGCGGCTGCGTGGCGCTGGGAGTAATTTAAGGCCTCTGACCGCGCGATTTCGTGCTTTCCCACTCTTGCGGCAGGACCAAATACGTCGCAAGGATGAGGCATCCACATTGATGCGACGATAAGCAGTCAAAGACTTATAGCCGTCGCAGGTTTGCGGCTCAAATGAGTATTCGCTGGTACTTCCCGTTGCTTGCCTTGTGCGGCGCTCCGCTGATGGCGCAGGCGCCGGCTTCTGCTCCCGCACCCCAGACTCACAGCGACGAACTCGGATTCAGCTACAGCCTTCCCAGTGATTGGGAAATTGTGGATGCCCTGCCTACACTGCCGACGCTGCAGCAGCAAGAGGCGAAGAGCGCGACCGGCGAAGAGCAAAAGAAAAGCATTGGCTGCGTCAAGATTCCTCTGACCGCGCGCCATGGAACTCCCCCGTCTGTAGTGGTTGTAATGGCGATGCCGTTCGATTGCTTCGGGCAGGCGATGACGGAGAAGGACCTACCCGGCTTTGCTGCGGGCGCCACCGTTGGCGTGAAGCAGACCTTCGAGGTCTCCGATGCGGTCTTTGGGACCTTCCAGATGGGCAGCCACAATCTGTGGATAGAACGCGCCAAGGGCATCCCCAGGGGCCGCACCGAGCCAAAGTTCATGATTGAGATTGCCTGTGCCCTGCTGAAGAAGGCCGCGGTCTGTTGGATGGTAATCGCAGCCGACGATGGAGCATTACAGACCTTTGAGCATGGAGCTGTTTCGCTCGACGGGGAGACTGCGCCGACACTGGTTCCGGCTACTGCGTTCGACAAGAAACCGGCCCAGTGAGCAGCCTCGGCCTTTACTCTGCCGGCATTTGTTCCATTTCCTCGACCGGCCGCGGCTTGCCCTTAGAACGTATCTGCGCGGTAGTGAGAAGAAAAACGGCCATGATGATGGCTACCATACCCACGAACTCCGCCGCCCCCGGCCGCTCATGGAGGAGAAAGATACCCAACAGCACGGCGACCACCGGGTTGATGTAGGTATAGGACATGACCTTGGCTACCGGCACATGTTCGAGCAGATAGATGAAACTGGTGTATCCGAGCAGAGACCCACCAGTGACGAGATAAGCGAGCGATCCAACGGACGCGGCATTGACGTGGAACCGAGGCCAATCGCCCAGTGCCGTACCCAGCAGAGTGTTGAAGGCCCCGGCGGCAACCATCTGCCACGCCGACGCTACAAAGATATTCACGTTGAGCCTGGCATGACGGGACAAGATGCTTCCCGCAGACCAGAACAGCGCACCGGCGAGAAGCGCGGCGATGGCCCACAGAAGTGTTCGGTCACCACGGAGACCGCTGCGTAACGAGGGCCATAACAGTGCACCGAGTCCGGCAAAACCAAGCAACAATCCAAGCCAACCCCGCCAGGGCAGCGGCTCCCCCTTGGGCAACGCCATCTCGATGAGCGCGACATACAGCGGGGCCACTGCAAACACCAGCGAGGAGAGCCCGCTGGGTATGGTCTCTTCCGCATAGACAAGAGATACGTTGCCTCCGCCCAACAGCAACAAGCCGATGAATCCCAAGATCAGCATGGTCCTGGGCGGCGCCATCAAACGCAGTCCACGCCAGCGGCACCAGGCAAGCAGAATTGCGCCCGCGATAAGGAAGCGCGTACCGGCTAACAACAGCGCCGGCATCTCCGCGGCTCCAACTCGAATGGCAGTGTAGGTCGATCCCCAGAAGAAGTAGACGCTGGCAAAGGCCAGCACAATGCTAGCCGTGGTGGCGGATCTCTTTTCGAAGGGGGCTGGCTGTGCTGTGGGACGGAGCATGAAGATACCTCCATCGTAGTCTGCGGAACGCTCTTGCGCATTCTGCATCTTGTGCGCTCACTGGCACAGCGATGGAAATGTCGTATTGCCGCGTGCTATCCTCTGGCCAGCGGGGCTTCAATGCATTTGTGTGCTGCCAAAGGATCGACGCTGCTGCCGGCCACCAGGCGCTGGTCGCGGTCGCGCGCGCGCTGCATTTGCCCTCGGAAGCACCTGCGTGTGCTGCCCACCCGCACTCGACCTAGCCTCTTCGGCGGCGATTAGTACCGGTCCGCCAAAGACCCTCGCCTGCTTTTCCGGACCTGACCCGGGTCCACAGAATTTGATGATCCCGCATCGCAGGGGTCGCTAGCCGCGCTCCATCCAACGCTGCTGAAACTGGGGAGCCGGGACCGCATAACCCGATCTGCCGAGGAGCTAAGAAGATGACCAAGCATGAATTGCACGCGCAATACGGACCCAAACTGATTTGTCCGCTGCCCGGGCCCAAGGCACGAGCCATCATTGAAGCAGACACCCGCCTGATCTCGCCCAGTTACACGCGCTCCTATCCGCTGGTAGCCAAGCGCGGGCGCGGCATTCGCGTGGAAGACGTGGATGGGAACGAGTTTCTTGACTTCGCGGCAGGCATCGCCGTGGTTTCGACCGGCCACTGCCACCCCGAAGTTGTTGCCGCCATTCAGAAGCAGGCTGCCGAGCTAATCCATATCTCTAGCACGGACTTTTACGACGAACATATCACTGCGTTAGGCGATCGACTCTCCGCCGTGGCGCCGATGCCGGGGCCGCACAAGTTTTTCTATGGCAACTCCGGGGCTGAGGCGATCGAGTGCGCACTGAAGCTGGCGCGCTACCACACCGGCCGGCAACAGATCATCTCCTTCTTTGGCGCATTCCACGGACGCACTATGGGCGCGCTTTCGCTGACTGGTTCGAAGCCGCAGCAGAAGCGCCGCTTTTCACCGCTGGTTCCGGGCGTGACCCATATCCGTTATCCCTATGCGTATCGGGGCTGCGCAGGTGGAGCGCAGGATGAAGAAGCCTTCAGCATGGGCTGCGCCCGCTATATCGAGGAGAAGCTTTTCAAGACTATCCTCGCGCCCGAAGAGGTGGCGGCCATCTTTATTGAGCCAATCCAAGGCGAAGGCGGGTACGTGGTGGCGCCGGACAACTTTATGCGCGAATTGCGCGCTATTTGCGACCGGCACGGCATTCTGCTGGTAGTGGACGAGGTGCAGTGCGGGGCGGGGCGCACGGGCAAATGGTGGGCCATCGAGCACTCCGGCGTGGAGCCGGACATGGTGTGCATGGCCAAGGGCATCGCCAGCGGCATGCCGCTGGGCATCTGCATGACGCGCGCGGAGATTATGGACTGGGTTCCCGGCTCGCATGCATCCACATTCGGCGGCAATCCAGTTTCCATCGCCGCCGCACTGGCCACCATGGATATTATTGAGCGCGAAGCCATGGCCAACGCCGCCCGGGTGGGCGGGTTGATGCAGGAGCGGCTGCGAGGCTGGGTCAAGACGCATCCGATGGTAGGCGATGTGCGCGGACGGGGCCTGATGATCGGCATCGAGCTGGTCAAAGATAAAACGACGCGCGAACCGGCAACGGCAGTGCGCAATCGCGTGGAGACGCTGGCCTTTGAGCGCGGACTGATGGTGCTGGGTTGCGGCGAAACAACGCTGCGGCTGTGCCCTCCGCTCATCGTCAACGAGCACGAAGCCACGGTGGCCCTGGACATACTGGAAGAAGCGATCACGCTGGCTGAAGCAGAACACGCGCAGGCTTCCACGCTGGCGGTGGCAACGGCGTAAGCCGTGCGCACCAGCGTTTGCGCCTTTGGCCGCCGAAGCCGAGAATGGTTTGCCATGGAGTGGCTGGCGCAGATGCGGAGTGCGTGGCTTGAACGTACGCTCGCCCGGCTGGATTCAGTAGCACGGCGACGGGGCCGCGCGGAAAGCCTGCCTGCCCACCTTGCCACCGGAATCAGCGGCGAGGACGCGGCGTTTTTCTATTTGCGGCGTAAGGGCTACACCGTGGTGGCGAGGCGGTGGACATCGGGCGACGTTCCAGGAGACGTCGACCTGATTGCATGGCAGGGACCGATGTTGTGCTTTGTCGAGATAAAGACGCGCACAGCCCGCGATGCTTCTCCGGCGGAGATCGCCGTCGACTCGCACAAACGCGACATCCTGCGCCGGCTGGCGCGGCGCTACATGCGCCAGCTACCCGGACAACCGGCGCCACAAGTCCGCTTCGACGTGATCAGCGTGTATCTTGTGCCGGGCCAGGAAAAGGAATTCGTGCACTTTGAGAGCGCCTTCGGGTGGAGCGAATACCGGCGCGATTGAACGCTGCAGCGCTGCTCAAGAACGCCCCATTTTCTTGTCGAACTGGCCAAAACCACCCTCAAAAGCGATGAAAAGGAGCATTTTTCGGGGGTTTCTGTTTACCATTGAGACAATGGGGTAGCTAACCGGTACCTCCATCATGTAGTTGATTCAAGACAGGTTATCCCTTCTACCCGGTCGGAAACTCCCCCAGGAATCGCCCATTTCAGGGGGGAGGGGGGTGGGGGGTACGGGGGTACAGACCGGGGACATCCCTGACAGATTGAAACCGATCGATAACCAAGAGGTTCGCCATACCACGATTGTGCGCCCACTGGGCCTAATTCCCGGCAAAAGCAAGGGCTGCATGAGAGGCGATGATTGGTCTGGCCAAAAAGTTCGCTGAGCCGGAGGTCCGTATTCTCCCACCCAAAACTCCGTTCACACCGAAGCCGAAAATGTTCTAACCCTTGGCGTCTTCGAATTCTTCGTGCCAGGCCATCTGAATGGCCTCAAGGCGCGACTCATTAGATTTAGCCGGGTCGTCGGCGAAGCCTTCCAACTCCGTGACGTAGCGGAGCAGATCAGTGAAGCGGACCGTCAACGGGTCGATGCCAGGGAATTTCTCCTGAAGTTGAATGCCAATCTCTTCGACGTCAGTCCAGTGAATCTCGCGCGGCATGGGGATAGCTCCCGATGTTGATTTAAAGAATTAGATTAAGGACATGCTTCCCAGGTCCCAAAAACGGGACCTGGGGCACCCTGTTCCTTACTTTTCTTCGGCCAGGGCCAGCGGCTTGCCCTCGGAAACGTAGTTGCGGTTCCACTTGGGAATCTCAACCACGTAGTTGCCCGGACCGGTAATGATGGCCTGACAGCCGAGGCGGGAGTTCAACTGCTGATCGGCGGCCATGTCCATCCGGTCCAGTTCGTCGTCTTCCGCAGGGCTAATACCTTGCTGATCCTTGATCCAAAGATGGCACGTGGTGCAGGCGCAGACGCCGCCACACGCGTGATCAAGGAAGACGCCGAAGTTCTCTGCCACGTCAAGAAACGACATGGGCCTGCCGTGATGTTCGTAGGGCAGGGTGCCGAACTCGAACTCCACAGTCTTGCCCTCAGGAAGGAAGGTCACCCGCACAAGCTTGTCGGCGGGAATAGTTTTCTGGGTTGCTTCGCTCATACGATTCCGTCCTTCCTTGTCTATTTAAACTCCGCCTGGGCCATGGGATGGGGCGCGGTGACGGCATCGCCAAGTTCTTCGCCGGCATCCTCCATGGTCTTGCCGCGAATGGCAGTGGTAACCGCGGCTTCCATCATCAATTCGGCAAAGCGGCGCGTAGCCTGATCGAGCGCCAGAGTGGCGTCTCGGATGGCGGCCGCGTCCTCACCCTGCTTGATCTGGGCCAGCCGGTCGCGCGCGGCGGTAATGGCGGCTTGCTCCTCGCCGCGCAATTGCTGCCACGCTGGACTCTGCGGCGCACGCTCAACCGCGGTGAGAATTGTCTCAGCTTCGTTGCGAGCCTCGATCAACAAACGCTTGGCAAAGTCCTCTTCGGCGTGATCGAAGGAGTCGAGAATCATGCTCTCGACCTGCTCATCGGTCAAGCCATAGGTGGGCTTGACCTCAATGCGCGCTGCCTGCCCGCTGCGCTGCTCGCGGGCGGAAACCTTGAGAATGCCGTCGGCGTCGATGAGAAAACGCACCTCAATGCGCGGCAGTCCGGCACTCATGGGGGGAATGCCCTTCAGATCGAAGCGTGCCAACGAGCGGCAGTCGGCGGCCAGTTCGCGCTCGCCCTGCACCACGTGGATGGCTACGTTGGTCTGCCCGTCCACACCGGTGGTGAAGTGCTCCGTGGCCGAGGCGGGAATGGTGGAGTTGCGTTGGATGATGCGCGCGACAGTGCCGCCCAAGGCCTCAATGCCCAGCGAGAGCGGCGTCACATCCAGGAGCAGCATCTCCTCAGTGGACTTTGAAGAGCCAGCCAAAATGTCTGCCTGCACGGCCGCGCCCAATGCCACAACCTCGTCGGGATTCAGTTCAATATGAGGCTTTTTGCCGCGCGCCGCGAGATGAAATAGATCGTCCACCAACTTGCGCACAGCGGGAATACGCGTGGAGCCGCCGACCAGTACTACTTCATCAATCTGTTCCGGCGTGAGACCCGCGTCGGCCAGCGCCTGTTTGCAGGGGCCGGCAGTGCGCTCCAGAACCGGCTCAATCAACTGCTCGAAGACTTCGCGGGGAATCTCGCGCTGGTAGCGGTCGCCATTGGGCAACTCGATATCAAAGCGCGCTACGGCCTCAGTAGAGAGCCGGATCTTGGCGTCGATGGCGTCCTTGCGCAGGCCCTGCACGGCGCTCGGATGCTTGCGGAGATCTATGCCGTGTTCGGCGTGAATCTCATCCAGCGCGATGGCCAGCAACAGGTTGTCAATATCGTCGCCGCCCAGGTGGGTGTCGCCGTTGGTGGACTGCACCTCAAAGATGCCGTCGCGCAACTTGAGAATGGAGATGTCGAAGGTGCCGCCACCGAGATCGTAGACTGCAATGGTCCCAACCTTGGCGCGGTCGAGCCCATAGGCCAGAGCAGCGGCGGTGGGCTCGTTGACCAAGCGCAGCACGTCAAGGCCAGCCATGCGGCCTGCGTCCTTGGTGGCCTGGCGCTGCGCATCATTGAAATAGGCGGGCACGGTGATGACCGCCTGCGTAACCGGCTCGCCGAAAAAACGCTCCGCATTGCGCTTGAGCTGGCGCAGGATGTAGGCCGATATCTCAGAGGGCGTGAACCTGAGCTCGCCGAGTTGAATGCGGGGCACTTCTCCGGCTTCCACGTCGTTGGCAAGATGGAACGGAAAGAGCTTCAACTCGCTTTGCACTTCTTCAAGCCCGCGGCCCATCAGGCGCTTGACAGAATAGATGACGCGCTCAGGCGTTTCGATGAGCGACTTACGGGCACTGTTGCCCACCGTGACTGTGGGCCGTCCACCACCGGCCGGCATGGGGTCGAGAGCCACCACTGACGGCACCAAATTGGAGCCGTCTACGCCGGGGATGACCACCGGCGCCTCGCCTTGCATGTACGCAACCAGGGAGTTGGTGGTCCCCAGATCAATTCCGACTACGCGTCCTTCCGCCATGTCTTTTAATTAAGCCCCCAGGGTTTCGGTTACATCGCGGACCAGGTTGTTGAGGTAGCGCCTGCGGTTGAGCAGAGCCACCAACGCCTTTTGCGCAGCCGCACGCGCACCGGCATCGCCCTCGTCCCACTTCTTCCACTGCACGCGTAAATCATGGTCTACCTCGTCCATGAGGCCATCGAATTTGCGCTTGGCCTGCTCGAGGCTGGCCTGCAACTCCGCGTCTGTTTCGCCCATCTTTCGAGCCGTGCGCATCTCTTCGAGCTGCATATTCAGCTCAAATACCTCTTCAAGCAAATCGGCGGGAACGCGGGAAGGATCTTTGCGATCTTTGCCGCTATGCTCTTCGCTGATCGCTGCGCCGTGCAACTTGAGCAGATATTCGGTGCGATGGATGGGCTCCTTCAGGGTGCGATAGGCGTCGTTGAGCAGCGCAGTGTCAGCCAGGCTCCATTGCTTTTCGTTTTCAGCGGCGCGGGCAAAGCGGTCAGGGTGCAGCTTGCGGCTGAGGCGATGGAACTCGTGCTCCAGCTCGCTGAGATCCAGGTCAAGGTGCGGCACCAGTCCGAAGACAGAAAAA
The DNA here is from genome assembly GCA_964396795.1 of uncultured Occallatibacter sp. Taxonomy (GTDB): domain Bacteria; phylum Acidobacteriota; class Terriglobia; order Terriglobales; family Acidobacteriaceae; genus Telmatobacter. The sequence goes on from CAYNGB010000001.1 coordinate 291,720, forward strand.
TAATCGCCTCCCGGAGGAGGCTGAATCTTGCTGCAATGCGGACAGAAAAGCGTGGCGTCATTGTGCGCGACGGCACACGACCAGCACGCAACCGGAACTGCAGAATCGATGACTTTCAACATGATTGAACTCCAATGCGACCAAACCTACGACGAAAAGGACGAACCGCAGCCGCAGGAGCGCGAGGAGTTCGGGTTGATGAAGTTGAAGCCCTGCCGCATCAGCGTCTCTTCGTAGTCCAGCGTCATGCCGTGCAGGTAAAGGAACGATTTGGGATCGACGAAGACGCGCACGCCATCGAACTCGTAAATGCGGTCGCGCTCCCGCGGCCGGGTATCGAATTTAATTGAGTAGGAAAGCCCCGAACATCCACCACCCATGACGCCCAGGCGCAGACCACCCTCTTCAGGCGAGACGCCTTCCTTGGCCATGGCCTTGCGGATGCGCTCGATGGCGCGCGGGGTCACCTGCAAGCCCTGTGCGGGCACCTGCGAGGGAGCCGGCTGCGGCTGCGCCGCGGACGCACCCTGCGCGGGCTTCGATTCAATGGTCACCATGTTCGACATCGTTCCCTGTCCCAACCGCCGCTCGGCCGGACTCCGAATTACTCGGAGCTCCAGCCGGGCGGCACGAGCTTACTGCGCTGCGGCCGTCGATTCCACTGCTTCTGCAACGCCGTTCTTCTTCTTCCAGTCGCCAATGGCCGCGCGAATCGCATCTTCGGCCAGCACCGAACAGTGAATTTTCACCGGCGGCAGCGAGAGTTCCTTCACGATATCTGTGTTCTTGATGGCCAGGGCGTCTTCTACCTTGCGGCCCTTGATCCATTCAGTAGCCAGCGACGAACTGGCTATCGCCGAGCCGCAGCCGAAGGTCTTGAACTTGGCCTCTTCGATCACCTGGGTCTCGGGGTTCACGCGGATCTGCAGGCGCATGACGTCGCCGCACTCCGGCGCGCCCACCAAGCCCGTGCCGACCTCGGTCGAGCTCTTGTCGAGCGTGCCTACGTTGCGGGGGTTGTTGTAGTGGTCGATTACCCGATCGCTATATGCCATTTTCCTAAATCCTCCTGCGGGGAAGCCGCCGTTCTCGTGTTTGATTCGGCAGGCCTACCCGCCGATGCCTTGAATTCGTCCCTCGCGCTTAATGCGCCGCCCACTGGATCTTGGTCAGGTCAATGCCTTCTTTCACCATTTCGTAAAGGGGTGAAAGTTCGCGCAGCTTCTTAACAATGTCGATTACCTTGGCGGCCACGTAATCCACCTCGGCCTGGGTGTTGAAGCGTCCCAACCCGAAGCGAATGGAACTGTGCGCGACATCGTCGCCCAAGCCCAGCGCCTTGAGCACATAGGAAGGCTCGAGTGTGGCCGACGTGCAAGCTGAACCGCTGGAAACTGCTACATCGTTGATGCCCATGAGCAAAGACTCGCCTTCGACATACACAAAACTCATGTTGAGGTTGCCGGGCAGCCGGTGCTCCATGGAGCCGTTGACATGCACGTAGTCCAGTTCCGATTCGAGCTTGTTCTTTAGACGATCACGCAATCCGCGGAGATAGGCCGCTTCGTTGTCCATTTCCTCATATGCAATCTCGCAGGCCTTGCCCAAGCCCACGATGCCGGGCACATTCAGAGTGCCGGAACGCATGCCGCGCTCGTGGCCACCGCCATCAATCTGCGCCGCGATCTGCACACGGGGATTGCGCCGCCGCACATAGAGCGCGCCCACGCCCTTGGGGCCGTAGATCTTGTGGCCGGAGAGCGACAGCACATCGATGTTGTCGGCGATCACGTTCACCGGGACCTTGCCCACTGCCTGCACCGCATCCGTATGGAAGATGACGCCCTTCTCATGACAGAGCTTGCCGATTTCGCGAATGGGCTGCAGTACGCCAATCTCGTTGTTGGCCGCCATGATGGAGACGAGGATGGTCTTGTCGTCCATGGCCCGCTTCAAGTCTTCCAGATCGATCAGGCCATCGGCCTTCACTGGCAGATAGGTCACGCGGTAGCCGTACTTTTCCAGGCGCTTGCAGGTGTCGAGCACCGCCTTGTGTTCCGTCACCTGGGTGATGATGTGATTGCCGCGCTCGCGATACATCTCGGCGATGCCCTTAATGGCCAGATTGTTCGATTCGGTGGCGCCGGAGGTAAAAATGATCTCCTTGGCGGTAGCGCCGATGAGCTTGGCAATCTGCTCACGCGCTTTCTCCACGGCCTGCTCTGCCTCCCAACCAAATGAGTGGTTGCGGCTGGCCGCGTTGCCGAACTTGGTGGTGAAGTAAGGCATCATCGCTTCCAGTACCCGGGGGTCGAGGGGGCTGGTGGCGTGATTGTCCATGTAAATCGGCAAACTCACGCCTGCCGGAACTTCTACTTGGCTGGCAACTGTGCTCATTCTCTTCGTCTCCATCCTCAATGCGGCTCCGCGGGGCGCGGAGGAAAAACTGCGTTACAGCGTTAATGAAACCAGTGCGTTGACCTGGTGACCTCTTCCGTGGGGATGCTCATGCTCGGCCAGATCCTGAATACTGATGCTTTTGAGCACTCCGGCGATGGTGTCGTTCACCCGTGCCAGCGGCTCCTTGATAGTGCAACTGGGCGTCAATTCGCATCCCTTGGCGCCCTTGGTGCAAGAAGTGATGAAAAACGGGCCGTCGATTGCGTGAATCACCTCGTACGCCGAGATTTCACGCGCCTCTCGAGACAACGCATAGCCGCCGTTCATCCCGGCGTGCGAGCGAAGCAGACCCGCCCGCGTGAGTTGCTGCAAAATCTTGGCCAGCAGCTGCGCGGGAATCCCGTAAGCATCGGCGATGTCCTTGGCACTGAGCGCGACTGATTCGGGACGCTCGGCCAGGTACTTGAGCGCCATCAATCCGTAATCGGCCTTCTTTGTGAGCTTGAGCATTGAATATCCGACTGCTTCGGTCGGCTTTTAGTATACGACCGATTATGTCGGCGTTTCAAGTCCAGGTGGACCGGGTCACTTCTGGTCTGAAACGTGTTCTGCAGCCAGGAAGCGAAACATTCAACAAAATTGACGCTTGTAAAAGCTGAAAAGGCCGCTACAATTTGCGGAAAGAGCACTAGATTTCAACCGATACCAAAGCGATGGCGACCGCCTGCAAACACCCAAGGGTTCGAATTGTCTCCCGACACGAAGACGTCGAGTACGTCGAGTGCCTGGAGTGCGGAGAAGTTTTTGATTCCGAAGAATTTAACGACATGGCTATAGAGGAATCCGATACTGTAGCTAACGACCTGGACGAATGAGTACCGACTAGCTTATTGGGGCAGCGGTCCAGCGATGGCGGCGTGCGGCTGAAGGCAGCTAAGGCTGGCCAGGGGGACGTCCGTTGGCAGGCGCGGCACCCGTCCGGTGTGCCACCAGCCACGCATAATGCAGGCCGGAAACCACCGTCAGCACCATCGTGGCATCGAGCGCTGTGGTGCGCATGACCACCACCCAGGGTGCCTGGGAGAGCTGGTGCAACAACACTACCGCCACCGCAGCCACCTGGGCCACGGTGTTGGCCTTGCCAAAGATGCTGGGATGGAACTCCCGCCGGCCAACTGCGGCATAAAGGAGAGCTGAAACAAGGAGAATTCCAACGTCCCGGCCGAAGACCAACACTGTTACCCGGGTTGGAATGAGCCCCTTGTGCATGAGCGTCAGAAACAGCGTGCTGAGCAGCACCTTGTCTGCGACCGGGTCAAGATACTGGCCGAGCATGGTGTGCTGCTTAAGCAGGCGGGCCACCAAGCCGTCCAGCGCATCGGTGAGACCGGCGGCAATGAACAAGATGAAGCTCAGCGCGTAACGGTCCTCAAGAATGGCAGATACCAGGATCGGCGCCAAACAGATGCGCAACAGCGTAAGCAGGTTGGGAGCGGCGCGGAATGGGTTCAGTCGGGGTTTCGAGACGTCCGTCATGACTCGATCATTGGGCAGCCTGCTACGGCGGCACACGGGCGCGCTCGTGCGAGAACGATGGTACAGCATGGCGGAATGCCCCGGAAAGCCCCAGCCTTTTCCCGCAGACCCGATACTGATAGACTAGCAACTGTCGCACGCAGGCGCGTAGCTCAGTTGGTTAGAGCGCTTCCTTGACACGGAAGAGGTCGCTGGTTCGAGTCCAGTCGTGCCTACCATTCTTATCAAGAACTTACAGCTATTTCTTAGATTCTGCCCACTCCAGAATGGGTCCACTAAGGTCCAAGTGAAAGAAAGCCCGTTTCACCCCGCCTTTGCTAAAGGCGGAGTGGCTTTTGGGCAACATCATCTGGACTACCTTGGTTTGGGCGGTCCGCTTGTCCTGAGAGAGTGCCTGAGCGTACATCTTTGGAGATTTCGACCACAATGACCGTGCTCAAACGGTCGTCGCATCTTCCAAGGTCTGCGCGGATGCCTTTTCGCTGGACATTCGGATTGGCCAACACGAGTCTCTCTTGATAAGTTCGGTAGGAACGGTAATGCGCTGGGGTTTTAGATCGGGATTAGCGATGCGGTTAAGGACCATCTCTACCATTTGTCTTCCTAACTGCTCGGGAAACTCGCGGATTGTTGTCAGCCGCGGATATAGCCACCCTCCGACAGTATCGTCGCAGCCGGCAACGCTGATGTCATCGGGAATAGTCAAATTACTATCTCGCAGCGCCTTGTAAACACCATGCGCTGTGGTGTCATTGCCGGCAAAGATAGCTGTAACAGGCTCCCCTCGTGCCAACAAAGACTTGGTGCCTAGGTATCCGATTTGAGCATCATCTTCTGAATCGATGCTGCTGTGGACGGATACAAGGCCCGACTCGTCCATCGCGCGGCGATACCCCGCGTAGCATCGCGCAAACCACGGGAGGCGGCAATTACCTACGAAACAGATATGCTGATGACCCAAGCCGATGAGGTATCGGGTTAAGTCCTGGCTGCCTTGAATGTCATCGGCGAAGATCACATCATTTTGCAAATGCTGCAAGTCTCCAATAACGTTGTTGCCAAGAACCACGAAAGGGATACCCTTGTTGTTGAGCAGTTCCACTAGATTAATGGAGTTTGTCCCGGCCAGGATTACGGCTCGAACTACGTCGCGTCGCTGCACCACCTTCGGCAGGTGCAACTCATTCGATTGAGCATTCGGCGAATAATTGAACGACAAGAAGACGATGTCCCAACCATGCGCAGCGCAGTAGGCTTCAGCGCCGTGTAGCACCCTCGAGTGGAATGCGTGCAGCATTTCGCGATTGCTAAGCACGAACGCCAGCGCCTTTGTCTTATTTCGCTGGGAAAGATCGACATTAAGCTTTGTTGCCGCATTCATTACAGCTTTTTGAATCGCCGGGTTAACGCGATTATTTCCATTCAAAACACGAGAGGCAGTTGCAACGCTGACGTGCGCGGCCTCTGCGATTTCTCGAAGTCCGACTTTGGCGGTGGAAGGAGTTCCGCTTTTCATTTGTTCACGCGCATCCGGGAGTGGCTTTTCAGAAAGAACTTCAAAGGTCCCAACCTGAATAACTATGCCCTATCCTGAAAATTATCTCAACTGAACGAAACGATGAGATCTGAATAGGGGCACCAGTGGTCTCTAGCTAGGCGGCGGGGGACATGAGACCTGATTCCGAGTTGTGCCTCGATGGTCTTTGCAAGGTGAAAAAACATGAGGTGCGGCCCTCCACTGAGTGATACCGTTATCCAACGAAACCGCGAATGAATGATCCATATAATATTATTTTTAAATAGCTTATGGAAAGTAACACTTAGCTGAGTGGGAGGATCGCACCGGTCGAGATTGGGAACTCCGCGACAATGCAATCAGAAACGAGTTCGCCTTTTCAGCGTCCCAAGTCTGCCGTCTTATGAGCGCCACCCGAGCACCCTATTCAAATGTGATTCGTAAAATCCGTGCAAGTTCTCGCGTTATCGGTGAAATTTATCTTGACAAGGATTTTCGCAGAGCGTATTTACCTTTACACGGACTTGATCGTAATCGATCTCCGGGCTCGTAGATCATTCGAAAATGCACCGCGTCAAGTAAGGTCCGAGAATCTCTAAATCTCGAAGGTGCAGTGTGAGCGATCCGGGTAACTGGACGGCCTGAAGCGTATTTGCAGTTGTGCACTTGCTTCCCTAAGCCGTGTTGTCACCAGTTCTCTCGGATCAACGTTTGGGACAGACTGTAGGCCTGCGGATCTTTAGTTGTTTTGTTATCGCCCAAATTGAATACATGCCTGATCGTCAAAGGCACTAAAATGCGAGCAATTTTGTGCCATTTTGATCTTCATCCATGGGGCTTCACAAAAGCCGTTGCCACGTAGGGCCCATAAGAACGCATAAACAATCAGCGCAGTGTTCGAAGCCATTCAGTAAGAGACAGATCGATCCGTTCGCTAGCCCAGAGCAGAATGAATTCTGTCTTGTTAGGTTACTGCGCCCGTTCATCGATCGCATCGTGCGCCAACAGAAGAGGAGTCACAATTGACTGAGGGGGACGTGAAGCCGAAACGCCTTCAAGTTGGGACTATGAAGGCCGAGATTCACCCTGGCAGTAAAGAATCTGGCGTTGCGGCCGCGAGGGCTGCGGCCAAAGCATTGATTGAACTATGCCGGGGTCATGAATCCATCAGCGTGATCTTTGCTACCGGGGCCTCGCAACTCGACACCCTCGACGCACTTACCAGTATCGAGAATCTGCCTTGGAATCAAGTATCCGGCTTTCATATGGATGAATACATCGGTATCGATGCGGATCATCCAGCCTCCTTCCGCCGCTATTTGCGCGAGAACTTAGTGCGTAAGGTGCACATGAAGGAGTTCTTTGAAATCGATGGAAGCGCACCTGATCCGGAACAGATTGGTCGGGAGTATGGACAGATGCTCCGTTCCGCTGAGCCACAGTTATGTCTACTCGGCATCGGTGAAAATGGCCATCTGGCCTTTAACGATCCATATATAGCCAATTTCAATGATCCTGCGGATGTGAGGCTGGTGAAGTTGGATGCCGTATGTCGGCAGCAGCAAGCTGCGGAAGGTTGGTTTTCAAGCGTTGAACAGGTTCCCGAACGTGCTATTACGCTTACCATTCCCGCCTTGATGCGTGTGCCCAAGCTGATCGTATCTGTGCCAGGAAAGCGAAAGGCAAAGATTGTGCGACGCACTTTCGAAGAGCCGATATCAACGAATTGCCCTGCGACCATCCTCCGCACACATCCAGACGTAACGGTCTATTTGGATGTTCAGTCGGCGGATGAGTTGCATGAATCCATTGACTACCAATGAGAAGGTTCTAAACATTGGGAACTCAAGCTCGTATGAAATGCACAGCATACAAAGGAGAGAGGCCGGTTATGACGAAGGGTAAACGATTCATGTCAGGACGGAGCAACCCTTTGGGAGTGTTGATTCTGGTGATTGGCTTTTGCGCCCAATTTGTTCTCTCACCTCGCGCGTTAGCGCAAACAATGGCGGGAACGATTAATGGTTCAGTTCACGACGAGTCTGGCGCCATTGTCCCAGATGCAGAGGTTACAGTGACCAACCTGGGAACCGCGGTCAAGAATGTGGCGCGATCGAATGAGGCCGGAGACTTCACTTTGGCAGGGCTAAACGTAGGATCGTACCGCGTAATGGTGTCTAAACAGGGGTTTAAGAGCTACCAGGTGGCAAGCAGCTATCTCGGCGCCGCACAAACACTCACTGTAAACGCGGTGTTGAGCGTTGGTACGGTGACCTCGGATGTTACCGTGACCGGCGAGGCGGTGCAGATCCAAACAAGTTCGAGTGAGACCTCGAGCGTCGTCGACGAAGAGCAGGTCGCAGAGTTGCCGCTCAACGGGCGGAACTACCAGGGGCTTGCCTCATTGATGCCTGGAGTTGTGAATATCAATGCCGGATCTGAACTCGGCACTGGAGGTCGTCAGACGCGCAATTCAATGGCTACGAATGGCATGGGAACAGCGGGGACACTTTACCTGCTTGACGGCGTTTGGGATGAAAATACCGGCAACATGGCTCAGACCACCATCCAACCCAATCCGGATCAGATTGAAGAAGTTCGCGTGTATCAAAACAACTTCAGTCCAAAAGACAGCTTGCTAGGCGCTTCCGTAGTGATGATTACCTCGAAAAGCGGCACGAGGCAATTTCATGGCGTCGTATTTGAGTATTTGAGAAACGATGCCCTTGACGCTCGTAATTACTTCAGCCCAACGGTGCCGGCTCTCAAGCAGAACATCTTCGGCGGTACGCTCGGAGGCCCAATCTTCATTCCTGGCAAATACAACACGGATAGGCAGAAGACCTTCTTTTTCTTGAGCCAGCAAGGAGTGTTCCGCCACAGTGCGTCAGTCCAACTGGGTGCGACTCCCACCTCCGATATGCGACAAGGCATCTTCAATTCGGCCATCACCGATCCCACGACTGGTCAACCGTTTCCCCAGTCCGATGGAAACTGGGTAATTCCTCCGGACCGGATCAACCAGCAATCCGTGACGCTTCTGAACGCACTGGCCAACCTGCCCAACGATACGGCAAACGGATTTAATAACTACGTGAATTTGAACCCTACGACTCTGAGCGAGAGCGACTCTGAGATTAAGATAGATCACAATTTCAATAGCCGGTTCCGCTTCACGGGAGAATACTTCGATACACATCAATATCTCGACTACTCATTCAATCCCGATACGGGTTCTCCGTTTTCGAATACTCGGGAAGACGACCTCACACTTAACAAAGTAGCGAGGGTCGCATTGACTTCGATATTGACTCCGCACATGGTGAATCAGGTAAGTCTGGGAGCAAATGTTTATGTGCTTGACTTGGAAGTGGTTGGTAAGTGGCAACTGTCGGACGTGCCTGATTTTCAGTCCACCTTACCGTTTAACGGCCTCCTCTCTAACAGGCTTCCAACGATCAACTTTGCCGGCGGGTGGTCAACCATCGGAGTAGGCTCGGGCCGCCCACTGCATCCATGCTGCGATGTGGAGTATGAGCTTTCGGATGACTGGAGTTGGTCGCCCGGAAAGCATCTCATAGAAGCGGGCTTCAACCTGGTTAGAGAATCGAAGCGCCAACTGATTAATGCCGCTAGTAATGGTCAGTGGACCTTCGACGGGAGGTTCACCGGCAATCCGATCGCAGACTACCTTCTCGGAGATTCTTCGCTCTTCTACCAGCAGAGCACAGGGCGCGAAGGATATGTGCAAGCGACCATCATGTCTCCTTATGTCGTCGACCATTGGAAAGTTTTACCCAGGCTCACCATCAACGGCGGTCTTCGCTTCAATTACATGCCTAATCCACATGCCCAGACTGGCTTCGAGACCGAGTTTGATCCTGCGCGATTTGACCCAACACAGGTTCCTATCGTCAATGCTGATGGCTCGATTACGCCCACCGCCAACTACAATCCTCTGAACGGATTAATTCGCAATGGGGTTGACGGCATTCCTAACAACTTCACTACCGAGCACAATTGGTATTTCGGGCCCGAATTGGGATTCGCATGGGACCTCTTTGGTGATGGAAAAACGTCGTTGCGTGGAGGCGCTAGCTTAACTCACACCCGTGTCCTTACGGGCTCAGATTGCTCTCTCGGGTGTGGAGGCAATTACCCTGACGTTACATCCCTCACGCTTGAAACCCCGAGCTTTCCAAATCCCATCGGGACAGGCACTACTGCTCCTTTGGGCGCTCCCTCCCTCAATACTCAGGCCAATGACCTGCAGACGGCACGAATCGCGACCTATAGCCTGACGCTGGAACATGAATTTCCCGGCAACTGGGTCGTCTCTGTCGCCGGTGCAGGTAACATCGGGAAACATGTCCAGACACAGATGGATATCAATCAGCCTCTGCCAATTCCGGGATTTGATTACGATCCAAGTATCAATACGGGCACGTTTGAATATGTCTTCGCCCCTTACCAGGGGTGGGCAGGAATTATCTCCAACCTGAGCAACACGAATATGAATTGGGATGGTCTGCTGGTGAATGCTCGTCACAGGGTCGCCAAGGGCCTGTTCCTCTCTGCCGCCTACACCTGGTCGCATGCTCTGACCGACACCCACGGAGGGGATGAACTTTTCCAAAATGACGACGTCACGCAGGACACTTACCACCCTCATTCGGATTATGGTAACTCAGACTCCAACGTCTCAAATGTTCTGGCGATTAGTTACGTCTGGAATTTGCCGTTCTTTAGCAAATCAACCGGTCTGGAGCACGCAGTGCTGGGTGGCTGGACGTACGCCGGGTCCACTACTTTTCAGACGGGCTTCTCACAGGATCCTATGCTCAGCGTAAGTGAGCAGGGTCTTGCCACACGTCCAGACTATGTTTCAGGCACATCGATTCACGGCCCAAAGACCGTGTCACAGTGGTTCAACACAAACGCCTTCTCACAGCCGGCATTGGGGATGTTTGGTAACTCAAAGAACGGTACCATTCCTGGACCTGGCCTAGTGGATTTCGACATGGGCTTATATAAGGCGTTTCAGGTTAACGATCGTAATTCAATCGTATTCCGGAGCGAGTTCTTCAATGTCTTCAACCACACCAATTTCAACGCGGTGAATACAGCATTTGGCAGTGGCTCTTTCGGTCAAATTGTCGGTGCAGCTGATCCCCGAATTATGGAATTCGCGCTGCGGTGGCAGTTCTAACATACTGGAGGAACCAAGCCAGATAACCTGATGTGCTACAGGGGTTGATAAATGAGGGTTGTCTCCGAGGCTCTTCAACGATGGCATTTCGTTAAACTCCGATTCTCTGCGTTGTTGCTTATTTCTGTGGCCTTCCTGGCAATGGTGTCAGGAGAGAGATCTCCAGCGCTAACCACGCCTGATGAGGTGAGGCGCGGGTTCCAGAATCCTCCCGACGACAGCCGTGTCATGATGCGCTGGTGGTGGTTTGGCTCCGCGGTTACGAAGCCGGAACTGGAGCGCGAAATCAGAGCCATGAAGGCGGCCGGAATCGGCGGAATCGAAGTGCAACCGGTCTACCCCATGACATTGGACGATCCGGACCACGGGATACTCAACCTTCCGTATCTCTCCCCCGGTTTTCTCGATCATCTTCATTTCACTGGTCTGACCGCGAAGCGACTCGGAATGCGGTTCGACCTGACTTTGGGGAGCGGATGGCCCTATGGAGGAGCAAGCATTCCGGCAACGCAAGCATCAGGCGCGCTGAGGGTCGTCAAGACATCCCCTCCTCCAGGTACAACCTCGTTACCCCTTCCCTCGCTTGAAGCGGGCGAAAGGCTGTTGGCGGCCTTTTGTGTGAGTCCAGATCCCGCCTCCAAAACCTGGAAAGATGTCCATCTTCTTCCGATTGAAAATGCTACGGGAGGAGAACTCACTTTGCCGGCAGCTCTGACGGACTCGCAGATTGTTGTGTTCTTTATCGCCAGCCGTACAGGCATGATGGTGAAGCGACCCGGGGTGGGCGCCGAGGGGTTCGTGTTGGATCATCTCGACCATGCCGCTGTCGAGCATTTCCTCACAACGGTTGCGGATCCATTGATTAAGGCACTTGCGGATACCCCGCCATATGCTGTCTTCAGCGATAGTCTGGAGGACTACGGCGCCGATTGGACTCCCAATCTCCTTGAAGAATTTCGTAACCGCCGCGGATACGACCTGATCCCACATCTTCCGGACCTGGTAGAAGACGTTGGGCCTGAGACTTACGATGTTCGCTACGACTGGGGGCTCACTCTAACTGAGTTGCTTGATGAGAATTACTTGCAGCAGATACGCACGTGGGCTCACCAGCATCATACCCAATTCCGCGCCCAGGTTTATGGACCGCCCGCAGCTATCTTGTCCGGTAACGAGTTTGTCGATCTACCAGAAGGTGAGGGAGCAAATTGGCGCGGCTTTTCTCCAATTCGCTGGGCAGCCTCAGCAAATCATTTCTATGGACATGCGATTACTTCTTCTGAATCGTTTACCTGGACTCATGATCTGCCGTTCCGCGCCACACCTCTCGATCTAAAAGCAGAGGCCGATGTGGACTTCCTGGAGGGATCAAATCAACTGATTGGGCACGGATGGCCTTACTCCCCTCCATATGTAGCTTATCCAGGATGGTCATTCTACGCTGCGGGGGCACTGAACGATCATAACCCCTGGTGGATTGTTATGCCTGATGTTACCAGGTACATGCAACGTGTAAGTTATGTCCTTCGACAGGGAACTCCGGTCAACGAAGTAGCATTGCTGTTGCCCACAGAGGATGCATTCGCTTACGCAACACCAGGGCCACGCGTTCCGAATGACATCATTGAATCGATAAGTGATGTGATTGGATTTCTTCTGGGAGCACATGTTACTGGGCAGATCGTGGATGCCGGGTTGGGTCTTGATTACGTCGACTCCCATATGATTGATACGGCGGATATCCGCCACCCCATCTTGATCCTGCCCGGTATCACGCGCATTCCTCTGCACACCTACGAAAAGATTGAAGCCTTTGCAAAACAGGGCGGAACTGTCATCGCTACTCGCACGTTGCCGTCTCGCGCACCGGGGCTTCAAGACCTGAATGGCGACTCAGAACAAGTCCGCGAGATTTCGAAACGCCTTTTTCAGTCGACATCCGCTCCCGGACACTTTCTTCCGAATGAATTATCGCTTAGCGATCTTTTGCGAAAGTTAAGATCACCCGACATGAGCCTTTCGGCCCCATCGGAAGCTATAGGTTTTGTGCATCGCCGGATCAAAGATGGCACAGATATCTACTTTGTTGCCAACACAAGTAATCAGGCAGTTCACCGCCTGGCAACATTTCGCGCTCCTGCAACGCACGTTGAAGTCTGGGACCCCTCTTCTGGGCAACAGACTCCAATAACCGGTGGACCAACTGTAGCCTTGGACTTGGATGCTTACGAGTCCAAGGTGTTCTATATCTCATCGCTCCCACCGGCCACTAGCCCTCAAGGAGTCCAACCTGACAAACCCGTCACGCCCACACCGCCGCTCGATCTAAGTACAGAGTGGAATGTTAACTTTCCCTCTCTTCACTATTCAACCTTGATGCACGGCTTGCACTCATGGACCGACGATAAGTCCACTCGGTTTTACTCGGGGGAAACATTTTATGAAAGAGATGTTGACCTTGATCCTGACTACACACGAAAGGGACTTAAACTTTGTTTGGACTTCGGCCCAGGCACTCAAGTTTCAGAGAGTGGACCGCAGAGCGATGGAATGCGCGCATGGTTGGAGGGCCCGATTCGAGAAGCGGCACTAGTGTACGTCAATGGTCAATTAGCAGGTTCAGTCTGGCACCCTCCTTATCGGGTAGAGGTTACAAAGTTTCTGAGGCCGGGGCGCAATCATCTCAAGCTCGTTGTAGCAAATTTGGCCTTAAATGCACTCGCCGGCCGTCCGGCCCCAGATTATCGTCTATTGAACAGTCGCTATGGCGAGAGATTCACGCCTCAACCTGGCATGAAGAATCTGCAACCGCTGCCCGCAGGGGTTCTTGGGAACGTTCGCCTCATTCCGCTCGACTAACGAACTTCGTGGCGGGAGTATCGCTTCGGAAGTAGTTTTTTCAAAAGCATCGAATGACTAACAGCCGAAGGGGTACACGACCGGATTGTGCGATGTCTCGTCACTCTATCAGACTTCGTGCCTGGAACAGCAGAAGGGCTATCGGGAGGTAAAGCAATGTTCGAAGAAGTCAAGGAAGGAATCGATCGCCGAACGTTCGTGAAGCAGGCGGGAGGAGCGATGCTCGCTGCAGGCATGAGTGCTAAGTCCTATGGGCGCGTGCTCGGAGCGAACGATCGTATTCGCATTGGTCAACTCGGATGTGGAGGCCGCAGTCAAGGCCATGTGCACATGGTGCAACTTGCGTCCAAGCACATGCAGGTGGAAACCGTTGCGGTCTGCGATATTTGGAGCCTGGCACGGGAGCACCGGGCCGCGCAGGTCAAACGAGTATTCAATCTGGAACCGCAGATCTACAGATACTCAGAAGAGATGCTGGCGCGGTCGGACATTGACGGCGTGATGATTGCTACGGGGGATTTTCAGCACGCCAAGTTGTGTGCCGATGTGGTGAGAGCTGGTAAGGACTGCTATGTGGAGAAGCCCTTTGCGAACGTGTTGTCCGAGGCCCTTGAAGCGCGCAATGTTGTAAAGCAATCCAAGCAAATTGTTCAGATGGGTACGCAACACCGCAGTCAACCATATCCCTTGGCGGTGAGAGATATTATCCGTTCGGGGCGAATCGGTGAAATTGTCCATATCGAGCAGGAATGGAACGTAAATGAAGAGCGCTGGAGGTTTAAACCGGAGGACACCGGACTAACTAGAGAAATGGAGATGGACGTCAACCTGGAGTGGAAGCAATGGCTCTTTGGCCGAACCTCGCAGCTTCGAGAAGAGGACACGGACTGGAAACGGTGGCTGCTAGGGAAGCGATATCGCCCGTTCGATCCTCATGTGTATCTCGAATTTCGTCTTTATAAGGACTTTTCATCGGGAATCTTCGATCAGTGGCTAAGCCACGGCAGCGATATGGTGCATCTCTGGACCGACGAGGCCTTCCCGACAAGTGTTGTTTCCAATGGCGGAATTTTTACTTGGAAAGATGGACGGGAAAATCCGGATACCTGCGTTACCGCCATCACATACCCGAAGGGATTTCTTTACACCTATAAGACGATCTTTGGAAACAGCTACCGGAGCTTTTCCAGGATTCATGGGCGCGAGGGCACCATCGAGAATTATGGTGGTGAGGGCGCGTCCCTCTTCATCGTCACGCGGGAAGGGGGAAGGCAGGAATTCGATCCACCCGAGTCCGGGCCGGTCTATACTAGTCTCCCTATCGTCGGTCCAGCGAAGGACGGTGAAGAGATTGTGCATGTCCCCGGTGCTCCGCCGCCGAACTCATTAGGTCCGGACGATGACGACGCAGGTCATCTGATGAACTGGCTTCAGTCGATGCAGACGCGCACCGAGCCGAATGCTACGGTCGACCATGGTTTCTCACATTCACTTGTGTGCATCATGGCGGCCCAGGCTTACTGGAGTGGCAAGAAGCTGTACTGGGATCCTAAGAACGAGCAGATCGTCGATCATCCCGCTGCAGCTCATGCCGATTCATCGGCCTCATAGTTTTCGTTGTTCGAAGAACGCATTGCATCGAACCATTCATTCGAAGTAAACCTCCCTGGGGCCGATCAAGGGCTGCTGAATCCGGTGATCGCCTTATGCTCCATCGCTGTCCCTGAGCCGGCAAAAAGAAACGACCATGAGGCATCGAGATACAACCAACGCTGGGTGCTGAACCAACTCGTTGGAAGTCCAGGAACATGCAGTAAGGTATGTCCGCCGACACACATCAGTTCAGTCCCATTCCAGGCCAGGAAGGTTCTCGACGCTTGGCCCACTTGAGCCGGATGTGCCACCGCCCGAAGACAAACCGGGCACCGTTGCCGTTGATCTCGCAAGGCCCAATTGAGGCCAAACAGGCAGATCGAAAATGAAGAGATCAACTGGATATACACTGCCGTTGGCGCGTCAAACGCCGTGCGCCCATAGGCGAGGTCGAGCGATATAAAGTAGACGATCGGCAGAATAAACGCAATCTTGGCACTCAAGAATCCCCAGCGGTAGAGCCTCTTGGTCCAGGAAGGCTTGTGAGAACACACGGCATATTCTCCCAGTGACACGGAGGTTGTGGCCGGCAACGCAAGGAAGGCCAGGAAGACCGTGAATAGATAAATCGACCAAGGGTCCGGAGTCCCCGCATCAAGCGAAACACCCAGCAGATCGTCCTCCGGTTGATCCGAATTGTATACGGTGATCGGGACGCATTGGCGCCACATCTCGGATTCACCCAGGGCAGTCAAGCGCGCTATGACGTAACCGACGCTTTCAGAAACGATTGCGGAGTCGGGTTCCAGCAGCCACACATCGACCTTCCCGGGCAATCCCGAGGAGCCATCGGGCGCGACGCCGGCGATTCTGGCATTTTGGAGCCCCAGACGTACCATGCTACCGGCAACATGCGGATTCGCACCGAATTCCCGCTTCCATATCCCTTCGCTCAGAATCACCTTGGGCATATTGCCGGCGCCCTCGGTATCCGGTTCAGTAAACTGTACCGGTAAGCGCAGCAGCACAAATAGATTGGAACTAGCTCGAGCCACTTCCCATCCAGCTCTTGCATTAGAGCCGGTCGATGCAGACACCCACTCTACCGGCTCCTGGGTAACCCCATAGAACGCGAACCCGTCGAAGTACTGTTGTCTGTTTCGCTTCCAGGCCCGATACTGCCTGGGCAAAATCGTCGGAGACGAATCGTCGTCGTAGCCCGTATTCTGAATTCGTATCAAGCCTGGATTGACCTGATGAGACGGCAGTATGTGCGCTGCCCGTACACCGGGCAACAATAGAGCAACTACGTAACTTGCGGCCAATACGGCGCCAAGAGAGAGGATGCACCTTGTGGCCGATCCCTGCAACAGCGCATGGGGCTCTCTTGTTTGCCAGCATTGCTGCCTGAGACAAAGCGCATCCTGAAACGCACCCAGGCAGAACGCAGTGATCTGTTGTTCGCCTTCCCGCGAGACGTTGCTTTGTGGCGCACAGGCATGGCGCACATGCCACAGTTCCGCATGCCACTCCCGCCACCATTCCGCGCGCTGCTTCGCTGGGACCAGGAGGGAAGCGGCGCGCAGGAGGCCAATATGAAAGAGATGAAAGACAGAATCCTCTGAAGGCGTCATACAGATTTCGCCTCCTCGGAGGGAATCAGTCTTTCAAGCAGGGGATAGCGTTTGCGAGATGCCCGAAGCGTCGCTTTTCCCGTGGCCGTCAACTCGTAGTACTTGCGGGCAGGCCTCTGCTCTGCGTCTGCAATGGACTGCCGCTCCCAGCGCGAGCGGATCAGTTCATCGCGCTCCAGCCGTCGCATCGCCGGGTACACGGTTCCGCTGGGCAGGCCGGTCATCTCCATGATGCTGAAGCCGTAAACGAATCCGGCATCCAGCGCCTGAAGGATGATGGCCGCCGTGTGGGAAAGTTTCGCCTCTGAGGCCATGGTGCATTCTACCTATGTAGCAATCTACTTGACAACACCATATGCTGATTGCTACATAGGGTATGGGAATGTGATTCCCCGGAGACGCAATCCGGCGATCCGCCGTCCCATTCGAGCGAGGCAGTCCTCATGCTTGAGCTGCAGCACCTCTACAGAAGTTACCGCGGCATTCCGGCAATCGAGGATGTCAGCTTCCAGGTGAGGGCAGGCGAAGTGGTGGGCTTTCTCGGCCCTAACGGCGCCGGAAAGTCCACAACTGTCAAAATCATTACCGGCATGTTGCGGCCAAACGACGGACGTGTGCTCTTCCAAGGGCAGGATATTGCCAAGGACATGGTCGCCTTCCGCGCCTCATTCGGCTACGTCCCGGAAGAAGCGTATCTCTACAATTACTTGTCTGGTCTCGAGTACCTTCAACTGGTCGGCAGACTCCGCGGACTCAGCGAAGCACTCATCGAAGCCAAGGCAACCTGCTTGTTGAAGCTCCTGAATCTCGAGTCCTGGCAGTATTCACCCATCTCCACGTACTCCAAGGGAATGCGGCAGCGCGTGCTGATCGCGGCGGCTCTGCTGCATGATCCCAAACTGCTCATCTTCGATGAACCCCTGTCTGGCCTCGACGTCGTCTCTGGCCGCTTATTCAAAGACCTCGTCGAATTGCTCGCGGCCGAAGGCAAAGCAGTCATTTACATCTCCCACGTGCTTGAAATCGTGGAGCAGGTCTGCAACCGCGTCATCGTCATCGCCAAGGGCAGGATTCTAGCCGACGCTCGACCCGCCGACCTGGTTCAATTGATGAGTCTCCCCAATCTTGAAAGCGTCTTTGCGCAGCTGGTCCAGCAGCAGGATACGCACTCAATCGCACGACAGATGGTGGAGGTGATGCACATTGCCGATTCGTGAGGAGTTCCAGCGTCTCTTCATGATGTCAGAGCCCGAAGTGCTCTCGTTGAACGCCCAAGCCGCGCTCGGCTCTGTGCGGGAGCCTCAGCGCAGCCAGTTTTCTCTACTTGTGCATCACTTTCTTGAGCGCTTCTTTAACCATGAGACCGCCTCGCCGGACGGCGACGCCAAAGCGCGCCTAATTTTGATCGCAGTAGCCACCGGGATTCCCGGCTTTATGGTGGCACTGTATCTATGGCCTGTCTACCATCCATTCATCGGATGGCCGCCTGGCCGTGCCTTGAATGCAGACCGACCACCCTATTGGTTGCAGGTCAACCATCACTTCTTCTTTGTCCTCTACTCCTTCGTCGCCATGGGCATCATCACCGTCTTTGAGTGGGACCTATTCTTTCCTGATCTGCTGGATGTCTTTGTCCTCACCACCTTGCCCATCCAGGATCGAAAACTCTTTCAGGCCCGCGTTTCCGCCATTGCGATTTTCATCGTTGGCTTCCTGCTTGACGCCAACTTCCTTGCACCCCTGGTGATTCCCGCATCCTTCGATCCGCCCAACCTTTCTCCTCTGCTCATCGGCCACTTATCCGCCGTCCTGGCAGGTGGCTTGTTTTCCGCAGCCTCCATCCTGGCTCTGCAGGGCATACTGCTTTCCGTTCTTGGGGAGCAGCTATTCCGCCGCATCGCGCTTGTCCTGCAGGGACTTTCCATCACTATTCTGTTGATGCTGCTGTTCCTGTTTCCCGTGCTCTCCGGCGCAGTTCCTGTTCTCATCCAATCGAACAGCCCCTTCGTACTTTACTGCCCTCCCTTCTGGTTCCTGGGCATCTACCAGCGCCTGCTTGAAGGTCCGTCAGCCCTGCCCATCTATACCCGGCTGGCGGAAACTGGATGTGCGGCCCTGCTCATCACGGTCGCGCTCACCATGCTTGCCTATCCTCTGGCCTACATACGCCGAGCGCGTCAACTGGTGGTTGGCCCCACTACGCACGACACTCGCAGCTGGGTTGCGCGGCCCCTGCACCAACTGCTCCATGTCACACTGCTTCGGCCTCCCGTGTCCCGCGCCGTCTTCCACTTCATCAGCCAAACCATCCTGCGCGTCCAGCGCTATCGCATTTATCTGGTTCTCTACGGAGGAGTCGGACTGTCTGTCGTTGCCACCAGCGTCCTTCGTCTCACGACCACGCACGGCCAAGTCCGCATGGAAATCTCTCCGGACGGCATTCGCGCGGCCGTTGCCATTGTGGCATTCTGGACCATCGCCGGACTCCGCATGGCCTTCGTCTCCCCCGGAAACAGCCAGGGAAGCTGGGTCTTTCGCATCGTTCACGGCAGGCCCCCACTTCTCTCGACCGCCATGCAGCAGTTGCAGGCCGCCAAACTCTGGGTACTCCTTTGGGCCGGGATCGCCACATTCGGCGCGTGTCTCGCATTCCACGCCTTGGCTCCTCCGGATCTCAGGACCTGGCCTGCTACCGCAAGCCTGCTGCTCATCGGAGCCGGTCTGTGCCTGCTTCTCACCGACCTCTTCTTCCTCAACGTCAAGACCATCGCGTTTACCGGTGAACCGGCAAGAGAGCAGTCCAACCTAGCGCTGACAGTGCTCAAATACTTTACCTTCTTTCCCATCATTGTCTGGATCCCAGTCGTCTCAGAACCATGGATCGAAGCAAGCGTCCAACACTTCCTCCTGGCTGCCGCATCCATCCTGGGGGCACACTTAGCGCTCCGCAGCGTCTACCGCCGGATCATCCAGGAACACTGCTGCATGCCTGGACTGGAAGATGACGAGGAAGAGTTTCCCATGAAGCTTGGCCTTCACTACTGAAGCGATCCGGACAAGCTATTTGCTTGGAGAATCAATCTGAAAATGGGTGTGCCGCGCTGTACATGCGTGTTTCGACTGTGATCAACACCTGGAAACGCAGGGGATCGAACTTCGTCAGTTCGCAAATCAACGCGGCTATGGAATCGTCCGCGAATGCGTGGACCACGGGGTGAGCGGGACCAAGGCCCGGAGTCCCGCACTCGATAAGCTTCTGCACGAGGCACATCGGCATCCGTTCGATGTCCTGAGAGAGTGCCTGAGCGTACATCTCCATCGTGATTCTCGCGTTTGCATGGCGAAGTGAATCCTGCACGACCTTCACATCTGCCCCACTGGACTTGAGCAGCGGTGCGTAGGTGTGCCGGAAGCTGCCTGATGTAGGCTCGGGTGCTTGCTGAACTCGGTGGGAGTGCAACCAACAACCTTTCGAAAGATCCTGGCGAAGTAAGCTGGATTACAAAAATCGCACTTATCCGCGACTTCTGAGACGCGACTGTTTGGATCAAGAAGCAATCTTTGCGCACGCTCAATTCGCTTCTCGATTACATATCGCTCGAATGTCATTCCGGTGATCCGTTTGAATGTGCGGCTGAGGTGTCCCTCAGAAACACGCAGAAGAGCTGCGATTTCCTCGATCACGATGGGTTGAGACCCCTCCGGCCATCCGATATTCCTGTGGATATGGGCACGAGCTCGATCGACGAGCTGTTCGTGTTTCCCGGAATTGACCTGTTCGATTTCCGCTGAAAGACGATCTGCACAACTCGACCACAATTCGCCCAGGTCGAAGGTATTCGTCGCAAGCTCAAGACCCTCACATGTATCCCGTCTCCAACGCTCCAGAGCAGCGGGGTCGCATGCCATTCCATGGGCTTTGAAAATAATTGCTCCAACTGCAACAAGAAGGAATTGTCGCAAAGCGATGATACTTCCGTCCTTACTGCTAAGACTTTTGTTAGCTGAGACGAAAATCGAACACAGAGTGGAATGAAAGTATTGCCGATCATTTTGTGCTAGAGCTTCGCATGCCAATGCCACCTGATCCGAGAGGGGCTGCAAGGTAGAGAAGGGCTCCTTATACACGGCGGTATTGGCTTTTGATTGCGCAAGGGCTGCACAAGCCTGCTGATATGAACTAATAAGTCTTCGCCAATCAGGTGCAGGTCGTCCTATTCCTATTCGTATGCTCAGGTTGCATTGCCGATAGATGTAATTCACTATCCTCTTAGCCAAAGAGTGTGCTCGAGCTTCACTTACTGTGCCAGTCCCTTCTCCATTATCGGGAACAAATACGCAGATTTCGCGGCGGTGAAGCTGTATGGCCATCGTATTCATTAGTCTCTTCACCAGATCCTCGATAGCATTTCGAATCCGAGTAAATTCGAGATCGGAGGAAAGGGAATCCGGCTTCAGCGCTGGGTCTTCAGGCAGTCGGACAACCAGTATGCGGTTAGGGTAGGAATTGAATCCCAAAGCGCGAGCGATTTCCCGCAACCGCGTACTTTCATGAACTTGTCCACCCAAGAGAATTTGCGCCATCTCTTGCCGAAGAATTTGCGCCTCATTCAAGCGAAGCTTTTGTGCCTCCTCGGCATTCAAGAGGCGTTTCCATGTTGTAGCGAGATAATCGGCGAATGTGTTGAGAATATTCACGGTGTCCTGAATGTCATCATCCGTCACAACCGGGACCGAATTGTAAGCAGCGCTCAATTGCGCTTTGTCAATCGTTTCTAGACCCCTCACATTGTCGAGGACCTCGTGAAAACCGGCATTATCAGCGTGGGATCTCAGTACCTGCCCTGTAATCAGGGTTGCAATATGGCGTCCCTCACACACAACCGGGACGGCAATATCGACAAGCCCCGCGTGACAGCGATAGACCTCAGGCCGGCCCTCCATACTGACCCTGCATTCAGCTGCTTTGTCCAACAGCGCACAACCTGGTTGCATCATTTCGCAGACTTTTGGCGTCCGACTTGTGTGGTTGGAATGAGCGTACTTAGAGCGCTTACCCGGCAAGGCCGGTCTGGTCCCGGAGACCTGTACCAGATCAGACCCGCCAGGGTCAGTGCTCATCCAAACTAAATCAACTCCGTTGATTGGACAGTATCTATTAATGAGCGCAAAAAAAAGCTGAAAGAAGGCGAGATCTTTTTCGAAGAGCACGGCCGATGAATGCGTGTCGGGATCGGATAATGCATCTAGCCTACTGGAACCTTTCATAATCGTGTGCCTCCGGCA
Organism: uncultured Occallatibacter sp.; assembly: GCA_964396795.1. Lineage (GTDB taxonomy): Bacteria > Acidobacteriota > Terriglobia > Terriglobales > Acidobacteriaceae > Telmatobacter. Next base: position 313,753 of record CAYNGB010000001.1, read on the forward strand.
ACGAATTCATGAGACGAACGATAGACAGACACTGAGCGCTTCATCGACCTGGGTTATACCTTGCCTCTCAACCGAGAACATTCAACCTGATGACTCCCATCGTCAAATTCTGATTCGACCGAATAGATGTCACACGACCATCGCGATCGCAAGCAACCATGGTCAGCTAACGCGATACTTTGCTATAGCGTCTTCGTTCAACTCCACTCCCAAGCCAGGTTCGTCGGGAATAGAAAGCATCCCCTCCTTCGCAACGAAGCTCTGACGTGTGAGTATTTCGCGGAGACCCGTGCCCTCCTGTGCGACAAATTCACAGATCAAGGCATTGGGAACCGCGTTCAACCAGTGCAGTGCGGCAGCTACATTGACGTAGGTTGTAAATCCATGGTTCGCCACGGAAAGGCCTCGGTCCCACGCCAAGCTGGCAATTTTCATGCCCTCTGTAAAGCCACCGCACCGGGCCAGATCAACCTGAACAATGTCGATTTTTCCGCGATCCATCAGGTCCAGATAGCTCAGGCGTGAACTTTCTTCTTCTCCGGCGGCAATACGCACGTCGGTAGCCTCACTGAGCCGGCGATATCCCTCATAGTCGTCGGGCTTAAGGGGCTCCTCGAGCCAGAAAATGTTGTAGTCGCCAAAAGCGCGCGCTCTCTTGATTGCTGTTTTCGCATCCCATACCAGGCCGGCATCTATCATCAAGTCGGCCTCGTCGCCCAGCCCTCTGCGAGCCTCTGAAACGAGAGCGATATCTGTGCGCTCATCCCCGCCCATGGGAGCCCACCCAAATTTCACGGCATTAAAGCCCATATCGCGGAAGCGCTGGGCCTTATCGCGCGTTGCGGCAGGTGTAGAACCGAAGAGCGAACTCGCATAGCAACGAATCTGCTTATGAAACCCTCCCCCCAGAAGTTTCCACACCGGCATGTCGAGAGCCTTTCCCTTGATATCCCACAGGGCCATATCGATGCCGCTCATGGCGTGTACGGCAATGCCGCGCCGGCCGGAGTAGACGTTTTGCTCGTACATCTTGTACCAGAGCTTTTCTGTTTCGAAGGGATCTTCGCCGACGAGCAAGTGCGCCAGACCAGACGTAATGGTGTGAGAATAGGGTCCCTCGATGACCCCTTTGACTGCTTGGGGGCTAGAGTCTACTTCGCCAATGCCGGTAATTCCGGCATCAGTTTCCACGCGCACGATAATTGCATCCTGACCGCTGTCGCACTGTTCCTTTACTTCGGGTAGACGAAAATATAATGCCTCGACCTTAGTAATCTTCACCTTTCGGCACTCCCTCCCTCATTCAAGAGAAACATCCACTTATGAATCCTCATTTTTCCAAACCTGCCGTCCCCACTCAGCAACTCTGCAGAGTCGATTCCGCTTTGGCGGTACAACACTTCACGATTCAACGGTCCGAGTCTGCGCTCCAGGACACTTACATAATTTTAATGGTTGAACTATGGCCGCATACGCCCAGGATTGTCAAGCACAATCCAATAAAAGAGGCTATTTTCAAGAAAATCCATTGATTATTGGCAAACATTTATGCTTTAATTCATCAAAGTTCGAATTATTGGATACCCATGAATCCAGTTGTTGCAATTGCCGACCGCGGAGATTTGTGCGGAGAGTGCCCCCTCTGGTCTCAGCGAGAGCAAGCTCTTTTTTGGAGTGACATTACGGGGCGAAAGCTGAGCCGATATTCCTGGTCAACCCACAGCCATGAGGTCATTCATCCCGACCTGGAGGTTGGAGGACTTGCCCTCCACGCCTCGGAAGGGTTCGTTGTTGTCAACTCCGAAGGCGCCTGGCTTTGGAATCCGGAGAGCAGGCCCGTTCTGATCCTGGATTCGGTTGAAGGCAGGAAGTGTTCCCTGAACGATTGCATTGCGGATCCACAGGGGAGATTATTTACCGGTTCCTGTTTCTTTGACCCAAATCGTGAAGACTATGATCGAGGGTTTCTCGCCCGCATCGACATCGACGGTTCGACGCATATAGTCGACGAGGGCATCCGACTCGCTAACGGGCTTGGATTTTCCCCGGACTGCTCTACGCTTTACTTTACCGATTCTGCCGATCGAGTCATCTACGCTTACGACTACAGGCCTTCGGATGGGCGCATCAGCAATCGCAGGACGTTTGTCAGGGTACCGCGCAGTGAAGGTATTCCCGATGGCCTGACCGTGGACGCCGAGGGCTATGTTTGGTCCGCTCATTGGTTCGGCGGATGCATTGTTCGCTATGACCCCGACGGCCGGGTACAGCAGATGATCAAAATCCCAGCCTCTCAATCCTCCTCGCTTTCCTTCGGAGGACCGAACCTGGACGATATTTTTGTGACTTCAGCCGGTCTGCCCGACGCCCTATCGCTTGCTCCCCTTGGTTACGACTCTCGACATCTGCCCGCCGGAGGTCAGTTGTTCCATCTGAACTTGGGAATCCGTGGGAAGCCAGAATACGAGGCGCGCATCGTGCCCCCTCCTGCTTGATCGACCTTTCACGTTTGCTGGTGTTTTTCGCGTCTTATGTGGATGACTTAGTGGCATTCAGAAACGTGGTTCGTAACGTTTTCCCTCAGGTTTTGAGCTGCAATAAAAGGAGCAAGGTGTGATTTCCGAAATCGATCGCCGAGAATTCATGGCTGCCATGACTGCCCTTACAGCCATCTCGATTTTTCCCAAGCACTCTCTCGCCGGGATGGCGGAAGATCGACTCCAGTCCGCTCCAGATCAAGTTGAGTACGGTGCAGACTACTACGCGGAGGACTGGCCTGCGGAGAGGGTCGAGACGGATGCCAAACTCATGCAGCAGGCGCACTTCCGCACCGTGCGCATAGCAGATACAAACTGGGAACGGCTTGAGCCTGAAGAGGGACGCTACGATTTCGCCTGGCTGGATCGTGCGTTGGAGATTCTGAATCGATATGGGATTCGAGTAGTGCTGTGCACGTCCTCGTATGTGCCTCCGGCCTGGTTGGTTGAAAAACACCCCGATTTCTACATGGTCAACGAAGCGGGAGTGCACCGCCGTTGGGGCGGCATGGGAATGATGTGCCTGAATAATTCAGTCTATCTGCAATACGTGGCAAAGCTTGTCACAGCTCTTGCCACGCATTACGGTCGCCACCCCGGTGTGATCGGCTGGCAGATTGACAACGAGATGGGATCATGGGGAGGCGAATGTTACGACGAGCACTATTGCGTGCCCAAGTTCCGGCAATATTTGAAGAACAAATTTGGATCGATCGGCGAATTGAATAGGCGTCTGTTTACCGTGTCGTATGGACATAGCTATAGTTCGTGGGACCAGATTCCGCTCCGGTCTACCGTCACAGAAGATGCTCTACAAGCGCCGCTAGTTCTGGAGAGTCAGAGGTTCTTCTCTGCCAATATCAAGAACTTCCTGGCTTTTCAAGCCGCGTTGCTGCGCCAATACACCAGAGGGCAATTCATCACGACGAACCAGCCGGCTCCGTCAAGAAACTGCTTTGATTTTGCGAGTCAGTTGGACTCCCTGGGCCTCGACAGCTATCCGACAGTCGGCGAATCCATTTCGGCAGGCTTCAGTACCGATCTCATGCGCGGATTCAATCGTGGTAAGTCTTTCCCGGTACTTGAGTTCAGATGTGGCACCTACGGAGGCTATACGCTCCTCGATGCGACTCCGCCACCGGGCCTGATTCGTTTATGGGCATGGCAGACGTTGGCGCACGGCGCTGACGGGCTGTTGTTCTTCCGGTGGCGAATGAACAACGGAGGTAGCGAGCAGTATTGGCAGGGGCTCCTGAACTACGACGGAACCCCGGGACCAACTTTTCCAGAGGTCGTGCGCATGGGCGAGGAGTTGCTCAAGGTCGGGCCCAATTTCGTGGGTGCCGAAACGCCTGCAAGCATTGCAGAGATCGTGTCCTACGATAGCTATTGGGCTCTTCAGATAGGAGACGATAAATTCCCCTATTTCGATCAGATCAAGGCTTTTTCGAGCGGGTTCCATCATTGGGGAATGAACGTGGACTGCATCGAACCTGCCGCGGACTTGTCCAAGTATAAAGTTGTGGTCGCGCCCTCACTCCACGTGACCGATGAAGCCATCGTGAAAAACCTCGAGACATTTGTGAACAATGGTGGAATCTTGATTCTCAGCGCGCGGTCTGGCTTTAAGAATCAAGACGATCTTGCGACGCAAGTTCCTCCCGGACCACTGCAGCGGTTGGCCCAGGTGCGAATTCAAAGGTTTACATTGCTTGAAAAGTACGCCGCGCCAAAATGGCTTGACTTCCCTGATGAACAAGGGGGCTACAGACCCAGCCCTGACAACTCTATCAATGCCGTCGCGTCAGAATGGACGGGAGCATACAAGGCCAAAGTATGGGCCGACATCCTTGAGCCTGTTGGCGCAAAGATGCTCTTCAGTTACCAAAAGGACTACTTTGCAGGCCAAGCCGCAGTGACCATTGCGGACTTTGGCAAGGGGAAAGTGATTTACGTTGGGACACTGCTGGAGCCGCGCTTTTATGTCGACCTTGCGCACCAGGCTTGTGTATGGGCGAACTTGGAATCCGGGCCGGAGATGCCCGACGGAGTGGACGCGGCAACCCGCCAAAAAGGGCTCACATCCTTCCTTTTCCTTCTCAATTTCAATAACAGCGAAAAGACCATAAAACTTGCAGGAAAACATCGCGATCTGCTTTCGGGAACGACATTCGAGGGTTCTGTTACAGTGCCCCCACTGGACCTGAGTATTTTGGTCAAGAGTTAGTACCCCGAATGGGTCGCGGTTGATTTGGTTGCGCTGTGACACGCGTGAGTTTTGCGGGTACAGTCAGTGAAATCCTGTCACTCAAAGGTGAAAGCCCGCTGATCACCTGGGATTGGAAACAGAATCGCCAAAGGGCACGGCATCGCGGCGGAACCCGATCGCTGTATGATATGGAGACATAAGGTGGCTAATTACAATGATTTGCCGCCGACAATTCTCGGGTGAATGACCTTCGGGAAAGACGACATCAATGCCAAAGATTCGATTCTCCCATCAACATACACTTCAGATTCTGCAACTGATCCGAGCTAAAGGATCGATCGCCCGCTCCGATGTGGCGGAGAAGACTGGCGACAGTACGTTTCTGATCTCCAAGATCTTTGATGAGCTCCTAGAGCGAGACTTCATCACCGAGGTCGGACGCGGCGACTCGACAGGAGGACGCCGTCCCACTCTTCTGTCACTCAGGCCCGGCCTTGGCCGCTTGATTGGAATTCATTTTGGAACCGTGAATTTACGCATTGCGATTACAGACTTCAGTGGCAACACAATCGCATATAGCCATGGCCTAAGCCGGGCGGAAGAAGGACCGAGTGTTGCAATTCCTCACCTGATGGAATCGATCGACCAAATGCTGGATGCAAACGGGATAGCCTATTCCGACCTGAACGGGATTGGCATCGGAATCTCAGTAGTGATGGATCCAGAGGGAGTCGTTCTCTATTGGCCACGACTTTCGCGCTGGGCCAACGTGCCGGTTAAGAAGATGATTGAGGAGCGGTATAAGACCTTGGTTGTTCTTGACGATTCCCCGCGCACCGCAGCATTGGCCGAATATCACCTTGGCGGCGCGAATCAATCAAAGAGTTTTGTGTTCATCGCGATCGGCGCCGGAACAGGTGCGACCCTTTTCCTCAATGGAAGTCTTTATCGAGGCGTTGGCGGTTTCGCGGGGGAGTTCGGCCATATCTCAGTTTCAGAACGCGGCTCGGTATGTTCATGCGGAAATCGGGGCTGCCTTGAAACTGTGGTCTCAGCTTCAGAATTGATTCATCGGGCTCGCCAGGGCCTGGCAAGAGGGTTGAGTAATACGCTCACGCAGATGTCGAAAGGGGTTCCAGATAACATTACCGTAGAGATGCTGGCAAAGGCGGCGCTTGAAGGAGATCGATTTGCCGTGCGACTCCTGACTGATACGGGGGTATATCTAGGTCGAGCTATCGTCAGCCTTGTGAACCTCTTGAACCCCGATTTGATCGTGATCGGCGGCGGCATTGCATCAGCGGCAGGTGAACTTCTTTTGCCGGAGATTGAACGTGTGGTACGAGAGACTGCAATGATTCATTCCGCCAAGCAAGTGGAATTGCGTTTGTCCAAATTAGATGAGAAGGCCTCGGCGATTGGAGCAACTCTGCTTGTGGCTGAAGGGGCATTAGAAAGATTATTTCTGCGTAGCTGGGATGAAAGCGAGCGGTTGAAGACAAGCACACGACATAAGAGAATGCCGCACAGGAGTGACAGAGGCGACTGAAGCACTGCCTACTTCTGCAACCAATGGATTGAGTTCCAGAATCTGATTCTCGTACGCCAAAATCAACGCTGGTTAGATATCTTCAGCAGGGGATGGCGTTGGGTTTGGTGCAGGTTCCTGCGAAAGCAGGATGGCCGCAACGATGGCCAGCATGACGCCCACACTCTGCTGACGCGTAAGCCTCTCGTGTAAGGCCAGCACGGCAAACGCCACAGTCGGGAGCGGAAAGAGTGAGATTAGAGAAATGACAATTGAGGCCTTGCCCCCGGATTCCAAGGCCAGAAAACTAGTAAGTACGCCTCCACCATTCAATGCGCCGCCGATCGCCGCCAGGCAGAAGACTGTTACTGGCAGATGCCATGAAGTTCGCAGCACTATGTACAATATTGACGAAATTGTAATCATTGCACCTACAAACCAAAGAAAACTCAGCTCGCTGGATATCCGATTTGTAGACAGCTTCTGTGTGATGCCGCTAATACCCCAGAAAACCAGAGCTAGCGCAGCATATAGCAACCACACTGGGAACGAAGATGCGGTCATTATCGCCTCCTATGCTGATAGCAGGTAAATTGCGCCAAGAGCTAGACCAAGCCCGAGCCATTGCAGCAGGCTGATACGCTCGCGCAACACGGTAACCGCAAGAATCACGGTGACCACCGGGAAAAGTGCGGTCGCAGGCACCACGATTGAAGCTTGACCACCAATTGTCAGTGCATGGAAAAAAGCGATATTGCCGACCCCGCCCAAAATCCCCGTTAGGAACGCCCATGCGGCACCTGAGAAACGATGCCGTCCTGAAGTGATTCGTGGGGAATGAAGCACGAAAGGGATCAGGGGCAGGAGACCAATTGTAAACAGTATCTGATTTGTATAGGCATCCACCCGAGTTGAAATAATCTTGGATACAGCGCCCCACGCTCCCCACAGCAGCAATGTGAGCAAGGAATAAACCAGCCAGGCAGGCATACCAAGGAAGGTTGCAGTCTGCGAGCGGAGACTCACCGGAATGAGCTGACTCGCCGGCTCAGGAAGCTTCTGGGACATATAAGTGTCACTTCATTGAGATGAATGCAATTAGATACAAACAGCGATGGAAGCTGTGCATAGCTCCTACTTCGAATTAGTCGCCATTCAAGGAATGCTCGTACGCAGCCTAGTAGCCCGGATACCCATCACCATACAAACCATTGAAACCGAGCGCAAGTGGACGCAAACAATATGCTCCACAGCGGGAACCTCTAGCGACATGGCAGAATTGAGCGTCCGACTCAATACCGTTTTCGAACGCCTAAATCATGAGCACAGCCTTAATCAGCCCCGTTTCGCGATTCCGTACGGCGTCGTAGGCCAACGAGCCCTCGTCGAGCGAGAATCGGTGGGTAATTAGGCTTTTCAAGTTGAGGGCTCCAGAAGCAACCAGCGCAATCACATCTTCCCATCCAGTGCGATCACTCAAGGCGCCGAACACAACCAAGTCCTTGAGTATGATCTCATTCATATCGAACTGCCTAAGCGCCTGTTCGTGAACTCCAAACAAGAGGACACGTCCACAGGGGCGGACGGCCTTGAATGCGTGCAGCGTGCTGGCCGACGTTCCCGCACAATCGATGACAACGTCATACTTGAGATCGGCTGCGGAGCTGCTTGCGGCATTGTCGATGTACTCATCCGCCATATTTAGGCCTTTCGCCACCGTCAGTCTGGACTCTAATGCCTCGCAAAGCGCCACATACCCTGCGCCGAGGATTCGGACCAATTGACAGGCGATCAGACCGATGGGACCACTGCCGATGATGAGGACACGATCACCGGCGTGAATGCCGCATTTGTGGACCGCATTCCACACCTCCATGTCGAGTATTGCGGCCTCTTCGAACGAGATGGAATCGGGGATGAGATAGGCATTTCTCTCAGGCACCATGAGATAGTCCTGACAACCACCATCATGATTGATGCCAAACTCAAAGCCTTCAGCACAGAACTGCGTCCGGGTTTTCAGGCAGAGATCGCATCGTCCGCAACCAACTACGGAGTCGACTGTAACTCGATCGCCCGGACGAACCCGCTTAACCCCAGTGCCGACATCGAGGATTTCGCCTGCCAGTTCGTGCCCCAGGATCATGGGCGGATTGGCTCCTTCAAAGTTGCCCTTGAGGATGTGAATGTCAGTACCACAAATCCCCACCGCCTTCATTTTGACAAGAACCTGATGTTCGGGAATAGAGGTACGCGTATACGATTTCCGCTCTAAAGTGACACCTTTTGGACCTTGCCAGATAAGTTGTCTCATATCGATTAACCGAGACTATCTTAACTCATTATTGGAATAACAGCCACGAAAAAATCGAAATAAGGTGCGTTATTTACGGAATTGTCCGAGATATTCCGAGAACATCTATATTTAACGAGGATAAGTTGTCTTGAGACAACACAGGCTCAACTTCGCATCCCCGGCCTACATCCGAGGTACGTTGATCCTGAATGCCCGGAGGTGTCTCGCACTCTGGCGATTGCCTCAAAGTCAGTTGCGCAAAGTAGGCAACGAGACTTGGAGCGGCACTCGATCATGCCCCAAAACGGCGATGCGATGGCTGAATCGGGCCACAGGGATTAGGGTTGCAATGATCGCGGGCTCAGCTGGGCCTTACGATCATTTCCAAAGAGGTAAGGATTCCATGCTCTCGACAATTTCGGTTTTCGTTATCACACCTCACACGAACCCTCATTTCAGGAGATGAGCACCTCTATCCATTCCAGAGGCTCGCCCGCTGAATTCCGTATCGGTACGCGTAGTTTCAGTTGACCGTCTTCAATCGTAGTGCGGCTTTGGGTGACAGAATCTCTGAGGTAGTGGCTGTGAATCTCAGCGCGCGTTCCTTGCTCGCGGTGAAGGACAATCTCGGCGTCGCCGTACGGCACAACTGCGAGCCTGCTGCAGCGGGAGAGGCTCTCAGAGGTTTTGGAAGAGACAACCACGGGCACGCCGCAGCGAATGATATCCCTGACACGCGAATCGATAATCTTCGGCTGCATCAGCGAATTTTCTTCGCCGGGAGCAATGGGTCGATAAGCAAGCATCACAAGACTCCCGTCTTCAAATCTCGCCCAGGAGCGAGCATGCGCGCCAAGAGTTGGCGCTTCAGGGATGGTATCCAGGGGCAAAATCTCAAAGGTGCTAGCGGGGCGCAACGTCTTGGCAATACCGTTGTACCTCGCGATGAGTGCAGGAGTGCTGGCCTCGCCTTGTTCGTCGCCTTGAAAATCGTTGAGCGAACCGATCGTACCCATCGCCGCAGAATCGAACCAGATATTCGGCGCGCTGGCCCAGTCGTATCCAGATGAACCGTAGGTTGGAATCCCGAGTGGCGCCAGCAGGCTGCTGAAAAAGAAGCGTCGGTTGGCCTCGAGATCGTACTCCCCAGCGGCTGCCCACAGATCGTCTGGACTATGCAAATCGAAATAGTCGAGGAAAAGTGGAGATAAGTTGTAGTACATGACCACCAAGTCTGGATTCTCCTCACGCATTGCCTTGATGACAACGTCCAGGCCTTTAAACATAAGCCGTTCACCGGCCCAGTTTTTATCACGCGGAGCAGCAACGCTGACGGCAGGCAATTCATAGCCGAAGTCGAACTTAAGCAGGTCCGGCTTGTATCTGCGAACAAAGGTTCGCGCGATTTCTGCGAGAACCTTTGCTACGATCGGCTGGGTAAAATCGAGGATATAGTATTGGGAATTGACCACATAGGGCTTTCCGTCCGGCAACTGTAACATGTTTTCTTCGGTCAACCCAAGATCAGAAGGGCGCTCACATCGCATAAGAGCTGCCCACATGCCAATCCGATATCCGTCGGCCCGCAACTGATTGAGAAATTGCTCGAAGTGCGGAAGCCTTGCGGCCGAATGTACCAGGCTTCCATAGGTTCCTTCCCACTTATCATCAAAGGAAATAAGTCCGGCTTTCATGCCAGACGCCTTGAGCTCTTTGTATAACTGATTCAGAAAAGCTTCATCCAGATTCTCTCCTCCCTTGTTTCGGTCCACCTGCGCACCCCAGGTACAGAATTGCGGAGTAAGGGCAATTGCTGTCTTACGCGCGGAGTTATGGTGTCGCTGGATGATTTTCGCCTGAACCAGTTCCTCATAGTATCGGGCGATTGCCTGGTAGTAGTCCGGCGCGATAGTCCAGAGGAACGTCGCACCGAGCGATAGATGCCCAGGACCCCGAAGGTGCTTCCAGAGATCGCCTCGATAGTCGATCCATGGACTACATTTCCCTTCGTGCAGTTGCAGGAATAGGTCTCCGCCGGGAAGGTCGGCCAGCCCACAGACGAATGCGTCCGATTTTCCCTCGGTATACATATTCCGTTCCCCACCGGACCTATCTATGCTGAACCCGCAGAAATAATGCACGGGCAGTCCCCATTGTTGCGACAGTCCGGGGTTGGAACCGCCCCGGCCCAGCCACACACTCTCGTCGAGATGCTCAGACTCACCAATAATTGGACTTACCGAAGAACCTGAGAAGATCCCGGGCGCGACAAGATAGGATGACTGGAGGGAAGGTACGGAATTAGTTCCACTTCCTTGGCCAAAGTAATGAATACTTACAATATCGTGTTCAGTTGGCACTTCAAAGACGATGGGGTCGGTCCAGATGCCATGCTCGCCGAAGCGCCAAGTCATCGACAAGCCCGAGTTCCCGTTGACGCCTTCGTACTTGAATGTTATTCGACCAGGCTCAACGTCATGTCTGGATGGCCTGCCCGGAATACATAGCCGGGAAGCAGGTTGACCAACCGTTGCAACAATAACTGCCGGCTGAACCTTCCCACTCACGATAACTCGGCTCCTCGAGTCGCAAAGGTGAAAGGTATCGTCGGATTGAGTGTATCTCCAAGAGTACTTCGGAGACTTGACCTCAACTCCATCGTCAGTGCGAGTTATGGAGGGAATGGCAGAATCGGCCACCAATCTGCTCGACGCCGCCGTGAGCAGAGCTCCGGTGGATACCTGCACAAAAGTGCGCCGGTTCATCGAGTTCAATTCTCTTCCCTTTTGGAACTGGTCCGATGTTGCTCAGCATCGCTTAGCCAAACCGTAACCGGCCCCAATAGTCCTGACTTTAATAGGGGCGAGTCCGACTTGTAAGGCTTTACGGTGGTGAAGGTGTAGTTTTTTGCATCCGGTTGCAAATCGCCGATGAGCCGGTTGACCCATACATTGGTTACCTTGACCGACACTTCATTGGTGCCCGGCTTCAAGGCGGCGGTAGCATCCACAGAATAGGGCGCATGCCAAACGATGCCCAGTTGCTTGCCGTTCAGCGTGACCTCGGCCAAGTTTTTCACATCGCCGAGGTCGATCAAAATGTGCCCGTTCTTGTTGAACCATTCGGTCTTTGCCTCGATGGTCGTTGTGTAGGTTCCAGTTCCGGAGAAGTACTTCACGCCGGCGTCGGAGTTGTCGGTCCAAGACGACAACTTTCCCAAGGTGATCGAGGGCGGCGCTCCACGATCCGGCGGGAAGCTGACCTGCCACGAGCCGTCTACGGTCGCAAGTTTCGTCTCAGTTACCGCGGGCAGTGTGCGCGATGTCTTGGTCGTTGCATTACGGAACACAACAAAAACAGTGCCCCACGGTTCCAAGTGCAATGGCACGGTGGTGCGGCCCTCGGCGATCTTGAACGACACGGGCTCTGATTTTCCAGTGTCGGCGTGCCACAATTCCGGCGCCCTTCCGGTTACGCGGAAACTCGTATCCACCGTCTCCTCACGGTCATTGCGATTATCCACAAAATAGAGATCGCCTTCCGCCAGCTTGCGGTGGACAAAGAGAAGGCGGGCGTCGCTCTCCGGCTTGGTGTAATCGAAGTCCGGCGCCACCTGCAGCGCGGCAAAGACTTCCTTCAGGCTCTGACCTGCGTACACGATGCCTTTACCCACCTTGTGCGTGCCGGTTCCGTCGCCAAAGAGCTCGCTGTTAAGTCTTTTGAATTCCGCCTGGTCGTCGGCGAGGCTTGGATCGTCGGTTGGCTTCGGTCCCGCAACAGCGGCGCCATCGGCCACCAGCTTGTGAATGGCGCGCAACACGGGCAACGACATGTGTCGGCTATAGGGATCGAGCCCCAGGACACGGTAGTTCATGCCACTTGGCGTGACAATGCGGCCGCCGACTACGCTCAGTTCGTGGATGAGACCATCGGCATTAATGTAGTCGAATCCGTAGCCATCCGGTATGCTGGGCGGCTTATCTGCAAAGATCGCGGTCAAGTTGGAATCTTCGCCGTAGAAGTAGAGCAAGTCCGCACCGAAATGTCCCTGCTGCAACAGATAACTGCTGCGCGCAAGGTAATCGATCCATGGACCGGCCTGTTCCGCCCAGGTCTCATTGCGGTTGAACCACTGGCCGAAGGGTCCGAGTGCCAGTCCTGGTGCTTTGCCAACCAGAGGCTGATGCGCCGATTCGTGAATCACAAAGCGGTTGATGCCGTTGAGAAGTTCCATGTCAGCGGTCGGCTTTAGCGTCGCGGGCGACCATGCCCAGGGCGCCTCAGACGCTGTCATCGACTCGGCCGCGGCAATATTTTGTCCGTAGATATGCGCAACCGATGCTGACTCGCGATCATCCGCGTTGAAGCCGAATTGTTCATTGTTAACTCCGGGCGTCTGGGTCCACATGGCGCTCATGGGAACCTCATTGAACTTCTTCACTTCCATCCCATCGGCCACAAAGGCGCGTCCGGACTCGTGCGATTCTCCGTAATGGCCTAGACCCCGCTCATGTAACGCTGCCTCCAGTTGGCCGTAATGCTCGTTGGCGATCAGATCGCCGATTGTTTTTCGGAAGTCCCACAGAAAGCCGTCGCTGGCTTCGGCACTTTCGATCACTTGCCCGGTAAGAACAGGCATCCAAGGTAGAGGATCGTATCCGCGAAGCTTTTTGAACTGGGCAATCATGTTGTCGGTCCAGTTTTGCGACCCAGCCTCCCAACTATCGTTGATGATGTAGCGGATTCCCCGCTTACCCATCATGTCTGCGCCCACCGTCTCCTTGTAGGTGTTCAGATAGGTGTCGAAGTATTTCTTCACAAACCTTCTGTCGAGTTTGTCGACCTCGAGTCCGGTCGCCTCGGCGGTTGCGGGTTCGTTGATAATCCCCAAAAGAGAATAGCCGAACCGCAGTACGACCCAATCGCCCTTTGGGGGCGTCCAATCGAGCGTTCCATCCGGGCGCATTTTCGAAGTCAGGTCGATGACATCGGATTTTTGAACGGCATCGCCTGCGGCGACTGCGGGCGTCGCGAAACCATAAAGATCTGGCTCCGGAGTAAAGGCAGCCTTCTCTTCAAAGCGGTTGACACGCACTCCCGGATGGAGCACCAGCTCAGCAATCTCATAATCGGTGGGAGGGGAGCCGACTTTGATTCCAAGCGACGCATACGATGCCGGATCAAGGGTGATAACCCATGTGGGGATAGGTGGAGGTGGCATCCGCTTGAATGTGACGCGGAAATACTTCGCCGTTACCGCGGGGAAAGATATTGTACGCTCGGGTGCGCTGCCGCCAGTGAGCTTTACGACGAGGCGAAAAGTTTGCCCGTCATCGCTGGCCTCAAGGGATTTCTCAGGTGTTGCGACACGGGCAATGAGACCCGAAAGGTCGTCTGAATCCTTGGTGACCCATGTTATGGAACGGATCGTTTGGGGCGTTGGGAACTCGTATTGAATCCAGGAACTCTCGCCGATTGGCGGCATTGGCAGCCTGGTCGTCCTTTCCAGGTCTCCGTCGCTCAGCATCGCCACATCCGGTGAGCCGGCGCTGGCGGTGATCTTGGCGTGCAGCGATCCGAAAGGAACATCGCTCGAGGCCCTGCGATAAGCGACGACAGCAGCATCGGCGTAGAACTGCGGAATCGGCGTAGAGCCCGGCGGAGGCTCGTCGTAACGGATGCCCATGTTCTGAATCGCCCCGGTGTTGACGGGGGGATGAGCCAGCGTGCCCGTGAACGGCTTGCCGCCTTCGACATAAGTCTCGCTCCAGACATATTTCTTCATTCCCTCCGATCCAGGGACCCAGGGACCGCCAGACTCACTCCAGCCCGGGGATCCTGCGATTGCTTCTTCCATGCCCAACTGATCGGCGAGGGTAGTCGCGTATTTAAACGCATCCTTCCACTCCGGGGTCATGTAAGCAAGGCGTTTGTTAACCACCTGCGGCGTATCCAAGTAGGCGTCGAAGTTTTGGAATCCAGCTATACCCACTCTGTGCATCCACTCCAGGTCAAGCTTGATTCCTTCCTTGGTGATGTTTCCGTTCATCCAGTGCCACCAGACGCGGGGACGAGCACTTTGCGGCGGATTTTCAAATCCCTTTTCGAGCGGATCGGGTTTGCTCTGCGCACCCGTCACAACCACGCCAAGCAGGAATGCCAACCCTACCGAGACTAACTTCAACCCAGAGTTCATTGCTTGCATCGCTTTCACTCACGTGCTTGTTGTTTGCTTCTTAAGTTCGGAGAATCGATGGCGGACTCGGAAAGGCAAAGCGTTTTCTGTGGGAATACGTATTTTGCGATCCGACGTCGCTGCTCTGTATCAAACGCCGGTCTCCAACCGCCAGGAGCGAGAAGACACAAACCTCGTGCTCAACCTCATTCCCTTCGGGAGCTCAACCTCCCCAAGAAGGGAGACCTTGGGTGCGTCGATTATGTGAATCTGCCGGAGCTGTCGCTGCCAGTTCGCTGAAGGCCTCACGGTGCGCT
Source organism: uncultured Occallatibacter sp. (assembly GCA_964396795.1). Taxonomy (GTDB): domain Bacteria; phylum Acidobacteriota; class Terriglobia; order Terriglobales; family Acidobacteriaceae; genus Telmatobacter. Next base: position 328,815 of record CAYNGB010000001.1, read on the forward strand.
GACATGCCTTCGGAAGACCATCATGAAAACCGGAAGGAGATGTGCTCTCGCCCATGCCGGCGAGTATCTCCATACGACGGAACCTATTGTCCCTCCCACGCAGGATTGGACCAAGGCGACACGCCGGTCGCGCTGGTCGCGCGAACACGATAAGTGGCGTGATGCGCAACCGACGCCTGTTCGGAGAAAGCCGCCGCAGGAGCTTTGACCTCGCCAACTCGATGCCATGGACTAAAGTCATCGGAGCGCTCCACCTCGAACTTCAGCGCGCCGGCGCTTGGCTTCCAATGAAGCTTAATCTGCTCCCCACTTCGTTCCGCAACCAACTCACCTGGGGTTAACGGAACCTCGGACCAATCAAGAAACTTGGCGTCGGCCACCGCCATCACACTGTCTTTCAAGGGCACTCTCACGGTTCTCTTAGTCTTGTCAGCCCAACTCAACGACTGGATATCCCCGGTACGGATGTCCATCAACACGGGATGAGTGATTTTCTTGTCCTCGATCGTCATCTCCGTCATTACGGGTTTCAGAGCGTCTTTTGGGTCTGCTACGATCGCAAGCCAATATGCGAAGACTCGACGCCCAGAAACGCGGTCGCGGAACCAGAAGTCTCTGAGTTCGCCATCGGCATATGGCTTCACCGGCTTGAGAGCATCTTCGCCACCAGGGTCACGAACGGTCTGGCCGAAAACTGCCGAGAGATTCTGAAATGCGAAGAATGCCTCGCGAGGCCGGAATGCGTCTGGACCTTGGGTGTCGCCCTCCAGAATTCCAAGTTGGTTGTCTTCGTTGCCGTCGGTGCTGGGCATAAACACCCAGATGAAGCCCCTGATGTTATGAGCTAACTGCTCAAGGTAGAAACGTGGAAGGTAACGGGCCTGAACCGATTGGTTTGATCCCGCTGCCTTCGGGTCGACATTCCATTCATTGAGCCAGAATTCCAGATCGGAGCGGATGCCCGGAATCGCCTTAACTCCGTTACGGAAATCCACTCCGCCGTAGAGTGGATCGATCTCTTCCGGCGGCCGACCGGCTCCAAACGGACCACCGGGGTACCGGTGATACGGCATAATGTCGACTTTGTCTGGACAACCCGCGAGGGCGCCCTTAACAAACTCAGCCTTGGGATCGGCGAGCCCTCCAAACATGACCTTGGCGTCAGGATTGGTTCGATGAACGGTGTCTGCGAACTTGCAGAAAAGGCGTCCATAGGGCGCTCCGTTCCCATCGGCATTTGGGCGCCAGTAACCAATGTCTTCTTCATTCCACAGTTCCCAATGGCTTATTCGACCTCTATAACGGTCGACCATGAAGCGTGCGTAACCCAGAAATGCATTGATCTGCTCGTCTGTCTTCGGGCCAAAGAAGATTGGATTTATCGAGTTGTCGCCGGGTCCAATTCCCGGGGGCGGGAGCGTAACGCGGTCGGGACGTTTGGACTTGTCTTCCTGATAGAGCGGATTTGAGTATTGCAGTTCCACTTCGATGGATACGCGATTGTCGAGGAGAGAACGAATCGCTTCGTCAGCGCCCACCGGAACTGCGTAGTGACCTGGCGTTTGTTCGACCCAATCCCAGCTAACTTGCTCGGAAGAGTTCTCATATTGGCCGATTCTTACCCACTTGGCGCCTGAGTCAAAAAGCGGCGTCCATGTCTTCGTCCACGGCATACGAGGCTGCCGGGGCAAATCGAGGTTCACGCCAAACCCATCAAGTAATTGGGTAGAGCTGCGCCGGGGAATCTTCCCCGGCACGGCTTGAGCAAACCCCAACTGAAGGCACAAAAGAAGTGCCAGGTGCGCAGCGTATTTCGTCTTCATCCTGTCTCTCCAGCGGGATTCAGCCGATTGCATTTCAGCGTTAACCAGCCCACCCTTCACTAAAACTCGAATTTCAATGCCGCCTGTCCAATCCTCGGAGCACCCGATCCTGTGATGAGGCCGAAACCGGCACCATTATCGACATTGCCGGACGGATTCGCGAACTGTGCGTGGTTGAACGCATTGAACAGTTCGAAGCGGAACTGGAGTGACATGGCTTCTGTGAACTTGGTGTTCTTTATAAAGCTTAGATCTGTGTTGTCTAAGCCTGGCCCGTGGAAAAAGCGCAACTTGGAGGTGCCAACTTGACCGATCGGGCTGGGACTGAACAAGGCTGTGTTGAAATACGGCTTCCCTGATCGAGGATTGGTGAAGTGTAGAGGTCCCGGTGTGTAAACGGGAGTATCCGCGCCCGAACCCGCTCCGGCGCCCTGCGTGCCCAATAACGAATGATCGTCGGTCTCGATGAGAGAAATGGGGAGGCCAGAGGCAAAGTGGGTGATTCCAGCGATTTCCCAGCCACTTGTGAGCCGGCTCTGCCAATACTTATCGAGAGGGAGTTTGTACTCATAACTGGCGACAAAGTTGTGAGGGTCGTCGAATGAAGAGAGAGCGTGATTCAGTTTTGGATTTACCGGATTGATCATCTCAGAGAAGCCGGAGCCGCTGTCGATTGATTTGCTGAATGTGTAGCCGGCAAGGAACTGCAGTGGTCCACTTTGGTGTCTCCAAGACGCCTGGAGAGAATTGTAGTTTGAATTTCCGATTGTCATGTAGAGCCCGTCGCTCGTAAATGAATAACCAAGAGGTGATCGAAGCCCCTTATAGGTTGTCCCATCGGCCGCAGTGTAGACGGTATCTTCACCAAACGGACCGCAGGTGGGGCTGCCACTGGCTACTTCGCTGGTTTGACTGAGGCTCATACACAAAGCGGCACTACCCACGTTGGCTTCGACATTGGTAATGAGAGCGTGCCCTTCCGATCCCACATACCCCACCTGGACGAGGTTCTTGGCGCCGATTTGGCGCTGAATCGATAGATTGTACTGGTTGGTGTATGGAACGCGGTCCTTGTACCAAAAGCCGGGGGTGCTTCCGATTGGCTCGAACAAAGACCAATTGACCGAAGTATCGGGGTGGCTCTGTGAGACGGGAGCCGGGAAGGGCACGGGAAAGGGCTGCGGATGAGCGAAGCCCGTGGGGCGATCGATAAACGGAGTGCCAAACAGTGATGGAGTCCCGAGGGAATACCAGTCGCCAAAGGGTGCGGATCCGATCTCGTTGTTTGCCAACTCTTCTTCAAACACGGTGTAAAAGATCCCAAACCCTGCGTGGATGCTCGTTTGGCCGGACGACCCCAAGAGACGCGCCAGGATGCCCTCGGACGCAACTGGAGAATATGCGATACCGAGTCGCGGAGCGAAGTTATCATAGTGGGCTGGCGCCATGCTGTTTGGAATGCCGGGATCGCCGGGGAATACAAACCCCTCAGGTGCTCCAGGAAATACCTTCGACTGTAGACCTGGGACGATGGTCGGAACCTGCCCATTCGCCTCTGACCATGGTTTGGGAACATCCCAACGCACGCCGTAGTTTAGAGTCAGGCTAGGCAATATACGCCAGCTATCCTCACCGAATACCCCAAAATTGGGCGCGTGCATGTGCAAGGGCATCTGCTGGCCCTGGGAGTACCCGCCAGGGGCGCCTAGAAGGAAGTCGGCAATATCAACGCCGGTCTCATTGCCAGGAAAAGCGAACTCACCGTTGTTTGCGCCAAACAGCTTGTTAATGATTTGATCATCATGCAGCACGCCGCCAAGTTTGATCGAGTGTTTGCCTTTGATGATGGAAAAATTGTCGCTGAGCTGGATGTTGGTATTGAAACGAGATCCAAGGAAGGAAGGCACACCAATCGAAAAATTCTGGAAGCTTAGCGGCGGCAATCCTTCGAGAGAGGGATTTGTCACCACGATACCTTCAGTAGTCGAACCAGTTACAAATCCCAACGAGCTGAGCTTAACGGTCGAGGAACCGCCAGGAACTGTGAGCGACGTCAAATGCATGACGTGCACCCGGAGCTCATTCAGAACTGTTGGGGTAATTGTCTTTGTATCTCCAACATTGAACATTGTCGAAGTGCTATCGCTCGCGACGGGAAATCCGGGCAGGTTGTTGCCGCCAAACGGGGACAGTAGGTTCGAGCCCTCATCGTAGTAGTATGCCGAGATATTTCCCAGCAGCTTGCTATCGAGATCCAGACGCACAGCACCTTCGTTATCCGTTATCCTCTGCTTCTCGCTAGACGAACTGAAGTAATTCTGACCTGGCAGGGTATTGGGAATAGAAGGCAAAATGTTCGCTGAAATCGGATTGAAACTTGCCTGTGGGATTTGGGCGTTGGGGAGCACACAGACAGTGTTGGACGTGCAACCGGCGGTGTAGTAAGGCTCGCCTGCAGTCACCGTGTAACCGAGTTGCTGAGAAAGCAGCCCGGCCCAGTAAGAGCCGTTGACCGTCCCGGTGAGTTGACTTGCGACAGCGGAGAAATCTCCAGTTCTCTCTGCCGCAGAAGGAACAAAGACTTCTCCGTCACTCTGGCCTTGAATATTTCGAGTTCCCTGATAGTCGGCGAAGAAGAAGAGCTTCTTGGGAACGATTGGCCCCCCGACTGTTCCACCAAACTGGTTCTGAATGTACACAGCTGTACTACTGGCGAAGTACTGCGTCGCATCGAGGTCGCTATTGCGCAGAAAATCAAATCCAGATCCGTGGAACTTATTGCCTCCCGATTTGGTGGCCACATTAACCTGTGCGCCGCTGTATTCACCATACTCGGCGTCGAAAGTGTTGGTGATGATGCGGAATTCGGCAATCGAATCCAGATTGGGAGTGATTGCAGGTCCCATAAACTGGCCCTCTTCGACGTTGCCCCCATTCACCATGAATGCGTTGGTCGATTCGCGCCCGCCGTTGACCGAAATGCTGCTCGCTTCGCCTGAGCTCTGAGGCACAACACCTGGCTGCAGCGAGAGCAAGTCCGTGTAGGAACGGCCATTGAGGGGCACGCTCTCCATTCTTGTATCGCTAATGACCTCGCCCATTTGTGTACTTGCCGTCTCAACCTGCACAGGCGAAACGTTTACCGTGACTTCTTGCACGTCTGTCTTGAGTTTGAGGGCGACATCGACAATCCTGACCGTGTTCACGTCGATAATCAAGCCTGACTCGCGCTCATCGGCGAACCCGGCTTTTCGAATCTCCAGGTCGTAGTGGCCTACGGGCACTGCCGGAAACGCGTAAGCGCCCTGATCATCGGAGGTAGTGCTCTGTTGAACACCCTTATCGACGTTCAGAAGCACTACCGTTGCACCAGGCACACTCGCTCCTGAAGGATCTTTTACCGTTCCGGCTACACGTCCATAAACATCGGCCCATGTTGGTGTCGCTGCAATAAGTAGCAAACCCAAAACCAGAGATAGCACCTTGCCACGATTTGAGGTGAAACCGACGGGGGCACATAGAAAGTCTCTTGTTTTTGCTAAAGTAAACACGGAATCCTCCACAAATGATGTCGAGTACGGAAAATAGTGACCCGAATCTCGGAAAGTCAACTCGAACATCACAAACTTCATGCGATAAACTCTAGAAGTGTGGAGTTAGATTTCCAATTCACTTTACCGACATTTTGAGTCTCTAGCTGATCAATTTTGGGGATGCGTCTCCCACAGGCGAACACTTTGGATCTTCCCCCGTGCAGTTGATCGGTACCGTCCTTGCCGAGGAAGACCCATGCCTCATCCAAATGCCATCCGGAGGCAAAATGAATCTTAAGGCTCGCAAAATTCCCTTTTGGAGCGAGATGAGCCAGATCCTGGATGTTGGCGATGCCTTTGGGGGTGGTTGTTTGCCTGTTAATGTGCCGCTGGACGATCGAAGAGCACAGGAAAAGCACATCGTGCGGAGACGAATGGCTCACTTCTCCGCTCTCCTAGACTTGCTTGAGTGCCCTCTATTCGAGACGAAAGTACGGCTTTCTATTCCATGCAGCGCTAGGTTCAGCCATATCATTGGCATTTCTAAGAATGGGACCGGAATTCAGTAGGAGGGCAATTCTCCTACGCGAATCGTGACACCGTGCGGCGGACTTTTGAACGGGTTGAGCAGAGGTATAATATCGCGTTATTGCTCCTGAGCAAGTTGCAATAGGTGGTTCACAAGCCCTATTCATAGCCCCCCATTTTCGGGGGCCTTTTGCGGCAAAATCGCCTTCGAGCAGCTAGTCCACATGGTTTTTCAATGTGGGTACAGTTGACCCGCCCAGTCGATATCCCTCCATTGAAGCCCTGCAAAAGAAACATGCGACAATAAAACATACAATGTACAAGATAAAGTAACAATACAATAGAATTAAAATCAATATAGGGGTATCGACATGCCAGCAACCATCGATAAGGTGCGCACACTTTGTTTTGCCTTGTTTCTTTTGGCCAGCTATTCTCTCCAGGCACAATTGGATGGCCGGGGCGCGGAGCTGAAGGGAAAGGTCCTGTCGATTGGCATCAACGCCGACGGCTCCTACTCCATATCGCATTCCGGCATGCCGGGTACAGTGCTGCGCTCCGATGTAGGGGCCAACGTAGACTCCAAGGTGCTGCAGTCATCGGAATATCCGCAACACAAGACCGTGCAATCTGACTTTAATGACCAATTCGGTTCAGGGTCGCAGTTGACTGTAACACACACTGGACTTGCAGGCGCGCCCGATCTGGTCTGTATTCTCCGGCTGTATCGGGATCAGGCATGGGGCGATTTACAAGTCAAGGTGGTCAATACCACGGATAAAGTAATCACCGTTCAGGCGGTCCGCAGCATTCAAGCGCAAGACGCTCCAGTCTTAAATCTGAATGGACCTGCTTCTGCTGACCGCATTTTGTCGGACAGCTACAGTGAGGATAGGCCACAACTCGCGATTCGTGACCTAGGCACCGCACCGGGAGGAATGCACCGGGCCGTGGGAAGCCAGCTAATCTACAACCGACAGAGTGGCGAAAGTCTATTCCTTGGCGCACTCACCTCCGACCGGCTGTTGACTATCTTCCACTTGAAAGAGCAAAACACAGGCGCAAACGCGACCGTTCTTTCGTACGAAGCCGTGGCAACGGGCACGACTGAAATCATGAAGGGCGAGTCGCTCAGGAGATCACCTGCATCGGACAGGGTGGATTTGAGCCTTCGCGTGAACCCCGGTGAGAGCCTGTCATCCGAACGCCTGATGTTCGAGGTGGGAACCGATTATCATGCGCAGCTGGAGGAGTACGGCCGTGTAATTCGGTTGCTGCATAAGGCTCGTGTGAATGCTGCCACGCCCATGGGCTGGTGGAGTTGGACCGCTTATTACTTTGGGCTCAATCAGGCAGCCGCCCTGACGAATGCGGAGTGGCTGTCTGAAAACCTGAAGAAATTCGGGTTCAACTACTTTTTCATCGACGAGGGATATCAATACGCGCGCGGTGAATACTCAACCGCCGCAGCAAACCTGTTTCCCCGCGGTATGGGATACATCGGAGATCAAGTACGCCACAGTGGACTTACCTTTGGGATATGGACGGCTCCCTTTGAGGTATCTGAGCGCGCGTCAGTGTATCAGAACCATAAAGACTGGCTGTTGCATAACGCCGCAGGTCAGCTCATTCACATTGGCTATGTCGACGAGAAGAATGACCCTCTGTATGTGCTGGATACGACCAACCCCGGCGCCCAGGAATACCTGCGGCAGACGTATAGAGCTCTTTATAGCTGGGGCATTCGCTTGATCAAAATGGATTTTATGGACGACTCGGCCGTCGAAGGTTCTTACTACCGCCCGAACACGACAGCCCTCGAGGCCCAACAGATCGGTCTAAAGATCATCCGGAGCGCCGTCGGCGAAGATGTCATTCTTGATAAGGATGGCAGTCCCATGCTGAACCCCGTTGGAATAGTGGATGTGGGACGTATCTCGCAGGATACGGGACACACCTTCGGCGCCACCAGAGATGCTGCCTCGGGTATCGCAGCCCGCTACTATATGAATCGCAATTTCTTTATCTCCGATCCGGACGCGTTCACCGTATCCACGCAAACATTGCCTGACCAGGGCTGGCACAACGCAGAGCGCCCGCTCACCTTTGAAGAAGCTAAGGTCTCGTTAGCGCTCACGGCGGTGTCAGGGGGTATGTTCGAGATTGGAGACGATCTTCCCACTCTTGGGGCTTCGACGGATCGATTGGCTCTGGTAAAGAACGCCGATCTGATTGACATTGCCCATCTCGGCCGTTCAGCCACGCCTATCGACCTGATGACGTATGCGCCCGATGATGAGCAACCGAGCGTGTTTCTGCTGAAGGAAGATAAGCGCCAGTCGATTTTAACCGTCTTCAATTGGACGAATGGGGAGCGTAAGCGTGCCATAACTCTATCGAGCCTTGGCTTGAAGGAGCAGGGCAAGTACGCGATCACTGAAGTGTTCGGCAAGCAAGACTGCTGCGGTAACTTTTCGGACTCGATCAACCTGGTCCAGCCACCTCACTCCGTCCGCATGTTCAAGCTGATCGACAATGCCGTTCCGGCTGCACCGCCGGCATTTGAGGCGCACGCAGGAGCCAGCGCCAAGGTGGGAGAGAGCTTGCTCTTCAGCGCGGTACAGTCGTCGCCGGATGCGCCTGTGCTCGCCTGTCACTGGGACTTCGGCGATGGAACCAACCTGGATGGCATGGAGGTGCATCATGCTTATACGCAGCGCGGCGAGTACGAAGTGCATGTTACCGTGACGGGTTTGGGCGCAATTACCAATTCCACCACCCTCAAGGTTTCAGTTTCCGGCAAGCTCCCGACAACTTTCAATCCTTCCGCTCGAACGCGATTCGAGTAAGGCAATTTCGCTTGGATTCATCGCCGTCGCTCCGGCTGCCGAATTTCCTCCTTGGAGCGAATCAGAGCAGAATCGCCTTGATGCCAGTAAGTTCACAGAAATCGGCCAGCGCGGGATAAAGATCCTCTCCATAGCCGAGGCATGCGTATTCATTGGTCCAATGCTGGAGGAGCGCATCGATATCGCAATGTGCCGTTACAAATGCATGCGGCCAAAAGGGAATCCCGCATTCGTCAAGGCGCTGCTGCATTTCTTTGCTTGAAGGCTCGGAGATCGTGGCGCGCGTGATGACCATTTGAAACTCCCCGTTGACACGGCCTAGCCGGGCCAGCACGCCCTCGCCAGCCTTGCAGATCAAACGCACCGAGAGACCGCCTGCGTCCCCTTCGGTGGGAATTCCGTGCTCCGCAAACCCGGCCGGCCCTAGCTTGCCGGCTAGTGAAGGCGGGCATGCCCCGTCGCCGATGATCTTGATCTCGCGCGTCTTCCGATCAATGTGCTGCAGGTCCCCGTAGTAAATCCGTTCCCGGCTCAGGCGCATGAGCAGGAAGACGGTAAGCGCGGTATTGAAATCCCCGAGGGTCGACGTGGCGTGCCCGTCTTCAAGCATCATGCTCTGCGCGAAACAGGTGGCCGCGTAATCATCCGCTAGTCCGGGGAACGACTGGATGGTGTAGAAGGCGTAGCGTTCGCGTTCCACAATCTCCTTCAACGCCAGATAAAGGCGAATCGAGCGATCGTTGACCGGGTTCGCTTCGGGAGAAGCACCAAACAGTTGGCGCAAGCGGGGTTGCAGAGCCTCAATCTGAGAAGCCGGAATACGCTCTGCCGTCCGGATAAGTTCTGTCGTATCGCGGGAATCAATATCGATCCCGAATGTGCGCATCCATTGGGAAGGATCCGCTGCCCCGCAGGTCTGGCCCATGCCTCTGCCTCCGAAGGCCCCGATGGTAGACAGGTTGAGGCTGTTGTTCAAGTGCGCGGCACGGGCGTAGCTGACTATGCGGCCCACCGTGTCGGCATCCTCGATATCTCCATACACAAACCGGTGAGAAACGCCGATCTCCAGAAGCCCGCCATGCATCACCAGTCCGCCCACCGGTCTCCAGCCCTGGGAGCGCGGATGCGTCCACAGCACAACGGCTTTCCCGCTCCTGGCGAAATCGCGCACCGCGCCTACTAGATGAGCAGCCCACACCCAAGTGCCGGTGAAAAGTACCACCGCATCCACCCGCTCATCCTGCTTCATTTTCTTCAGAGCTTCCGCAGCTTCCTGCTTGCTCGCAATCACGGTCTCATACTCGACCAGCTGCAGTCCCGCCTTGGTGAGCGCGGCCTTTGCCTGTGCAATCAGAGCATCATCCACAAAGGGGGTGCCCATTGGATCCTGCAGGCCATCTTTGTGCACTCCATAGACTATGAATCCGACAGTCGCTTGAATCATGATTCCTCTCCAGTTACAGGTTTTGTTGGCTGTGGCGATGCACTAGCATGGAACGAAACTGGCGATAACTCTCGATCTGCGGCCGGTATTCTTCGGCGAGGGGCGGATCATCTGGAACGCATTCCCGCTCGCGCACCATGGCCTGTGCGGCAGAGTTGAGATCGGGATGGATGCCCACCGCAACGCCGGCCAGCATCGCTCCGCCGAGGCAAACCGATTCCTGGCAACTCATGATGTGCAGCCGCTTGTGTGTGAACGCGGCGCGCAGCCGCAACCCCAGCGAGGAGCGGACTCCGCCGCCGAAAACATTGATATCGCTGATGGTGGAGCCAGCGTTCTCGAGGCACTCGGTAACGATCGCCAACTCCGCGGCGATGCCTTCCAGAATTCCCTTGTACAGATGAGAGCGCGTGCTGTCGAAGCTAAGGCCGCTAATGGCTGCGCGTGCCTGCGCGTCGAACTCGGGGTTGCAACTGCCTATCAAGTGGGGCGTAATCAGCAGGCCTGTGGGACCTTTGGGGGCTGCCAATTCCAGATCCCCAAAATGGTATTCCTCTTCCTCCTTCTCCGGTCCATGAAGAAGGTTTGCGAGCCATTGCATCATGATGCCGCTGGGGAAGTAGGCGATCGTAACGAACTGGCCGGGAACTGCACTCGGATAAGAGTTGAGGCTGGAATGCAGGGCAGCGTCATTTAGGAGCAATTGGTTGGACACGACAGTGATACATTCATACGTCCCCAGCGAGCCTGCTGCTCGTCCCGCTTCAATCACGCCGAGTCCAACGGCTCCAATGACCTGATCGTGCCCACCCACCACAACCGGAGTGCCGGCACCAACACCCAGCATGGCGGCCGCGGTGCTGTCTAATCTTCCCGCTACCGTACCGGCCTGCACGGGAATGGGCAGAACCCGCGGCGATATCCGCACCAGGTCAAGCAAATCCTTTGACCAGATATGGCGATTTACATCGAAGGCCAAAAAGCGCGATGCGTGCGAGTAGTCGAGCAGCGGAGGAAGGCCCAGCTGGAGCAGCAGAAAACTGGTAACGCTCTGGAAGGTGCTGGCGGCATTGAATATCTCCGGGGAATGGCTGCGCAGCCAAAGGAGCTTGGGGATGGGATACATGGCGTGGCTGGTATGTCCGGTCAGCATAAAAAGCTGCCTGCGCCCAATTTCGTCTTCCATCCACGTCGCTTCCCTGGTGGCGCGCACATCTATATTCAGAATTGCCGGGCCGAGAGCTTGTCCCGCTGCGGAGACAGGAATCAAGGTCTCCCCATGCGAACTGAAGCTGACCGCCTGAACGGCTTCGCCGACCGGAATGCAGGCCAGTTCATTTGCGAGAGCCATGACGACATTTAGAAAAGTGTCGGCGTTCAGTTCGGCGAAACCTGGCCGGGGACAGTGCGGAGAATAGACCGCGGAACGCATTGCCAGCATCTCTCCAGAAGAGGAGAAAATGGCCGCTTTGCAGCGGCTCGATCCCACGTCGATGGAGAGAAAACTCATCGCAGTCCGGCAGTTTCTCCCGTCAGGAATGAACCGTCCGCGGGGATAGAATAGGCCTTCCCGTTGCCGGCTTCGCGGATGATGATCCGGGCAACTTCAACTGAAACATCCTCGACTCCCTCGAAGTCCGCAGGGATGTCGACCAGCAGCGTCATATATCGGACGGTGGCTTCAGAGAGAGCGGGAAGCCACCGGTAAGTCGATTCATTGAACAGGGGTCCTTGAGAAATCGTCTGACGCTTGGGAACCGCGAGCGGGGTCGAGCTGAACTCAATACCTCGACAAAAGGTCTTTCCACCCCATGGAGCGGTCTTCAAGTAGAAGCGTTCTTCCCAATTGCCCACCCAGGGAAAATCCCTGCGTAGGAAAACATAAACCAGCAGCAGTCCTGCGCTGGGATTGGCGATTGCCGTGAAACCAATTACACGGCTGGGATCGAGGAGTTGCGCCGTGTACCGCAAATAGCAGCCATCGGGAGTGGTCCTCAAATCGTGAAAACCACCGCACTCGAGCGGAGCCTGCGGCCACATGAAGTCGGCGTCCGGAGTGATCATCATGGCATCGCTGTAGCTGGCTGGATTCACCTTTGCCTGTGTCGCCGGCATGTACACGAAAGTCGCGTCGCAGGCCAGAAACGGTGGCCCAATGGTGACGTGCTCAGTCCAGGAAATAGGGTGATCGGCACGGCCCAGGTTGCGCGCCTTCTCTTCGCAATACACCACCGGGTGTTCAGGATCGATGCGCAGGGTTCGCCTGAAATCAATGTGCGCGACCGGCAACTCGGCACCATATTCGACCCCCGGCCGGCCTTCTTTAAACTCACGAAAGATCTGCCACCTTACTGCGGGCGCCTCTCCATGGGTGCTCAGGCCCGCGGCCATCTCTTCTTTCGAGGGCGGCCCAAAATAGTCGAAACTGAGGCTGTGTCCGGCAATGCCGGCAAGCAGCCGCCCATCGGGCGGAGCGCCGAATCTGCCTTCGTCGCTGTCCGGAGAAAACCGCTCCGGATCGATTGTCTGCCATTGCGGGCGCCACAGTGGATTCAGCTCCGGATGGCTCCGCTTCACCAGTTGGCAAATGTGTCCTCCGCCCAGAACTGCCGAGAGATGTCCCCACTCCCCACGCAGGCAAAAGCCCGCGCGTCCATCCAGAACGTCCGGCACGTGTTCCACAGAAGCAACGCTCATTTTGCGTTCCCGTTGAGAATGTGGCGCACCTGCCTCAGAAATTCCGCTATATCCGGCGACTGGAAAACATTGCGCCCGAAGAAGACCCCCGCGGCTCCAGCCTCCATCACGCCCCGAACCACATCCAACGCCCGATCGTTCTGGTTCCCGCCGAGAACCAAGATCGGAAGCGGACACCCTTCTACTATCTCGCGCATGTTCGCAACACTTCCGGCATAGTCGGTCTTGATGACATCGGCTCCCAGCTCCGTCGCAATCCGCGTATGCCTCTTGATCCATTGCGGATCGGCGGGGTTTTGCACCTCTTTGCCACGCGCCAGCGTCTCGATGATCAAGGGAATGCCCAACCGCTCGCATTCGCGCGCAAGCTGCGCATTTCGAGCAATCTCGTTTGTTTCGAAATCACCATCGCCCGTCCCCACGACAAGGTAGCTCAGGACGGCGTCCGCGCCTAGCCGCAACGCATCTTCCGCGCTCCCCAGCATGCAACTGCGCATCCCGCCCTGCTCGCCCTGGCCGAGCGAATTCCAGATGGTCGTCCAGTCGATTCTGGCGATAATCCCCGGTGTTGCCGCGCGGGGAAAACAGGCGCTGCAGCGTTGCATCAAGCCAAGGTTCAGCAGCAAAGCGTCCACGCGAGCTTCAACAAAGCGGGAAATCTGGCCGCACGCATCTTCCGTTCCGGGAATTGGGCCGACTACCAGTGCATGATCAAAAGCCACAACCAGGGTACCGCGACCCGGTTCGTTGAGAATCCGGTTGAGCCGTATCTTCTTCCCAAAATCGCTCAAATCTTTACCCCTTCACCCTGTCATTTCGGATAAGAGTAGCTGGGGCATATTTTTCTGTCAAATCGATTATGATCTATAATGTCATTTTTTGATTGATTATGTTCACAAATTGCGCCGGCACAATATCGCAACGCAATCTGCGGCGAATCCGTAGGCACCTTGATCGGCAACGGGAAACAAATACGGGCTGCCGCGGTAGATCGAATTCTGGCAAAAACCATCGTGGCGGGGCGAGAGGAGGGTAGAGGCCCAGAATTGCGTTGCAACGGTGACAAACGATAATAAGCGTAGCAAATGGCAATCGCGGATGAATATTATGCAAACGTCCGGTGAAAGGATACGTTCTGGCCATGGGCTGCAATCGGAACGCCTGGACCCGGGAATATCGCGATGACGACCCAATACGATGTGACGATGGCTCGTGAACTCCATCTTGATCTCATCCTTCATGGCCTGCCAGAAAACGCCCTACTCGATGCTGTGATCTTCGGGGCGAACTTTCAAGCAACGTAGGTTAGCTCTGCTGTGACTCGCGTATCATCTCTTGTTGCTGGACGTAGGGGTTGGGCTATCCTCCGCATCTGCCAGATGAGTCTGCTGGGAAGGCGCTTTATTGGCTTGGGGAACCGCAACCTTCCGCTATCCGAATCGCCGGCCCTTTTTTCTACGCCACCTCGGATTGGCCGCACCAGAACTTGTGAGTCTTCCTTCACCATGGAGCAACGCAGTAGCAAGAGAGGATCTTCCGAGCATGAGCGCCAAGACCGATCATGAACTCGCTGTTCCAGGGCTTCGCCGGACGCTGAAGCTCCACCACCTGATTCTCTACGGCATCATCATCATTCAGCCCACCGCACCCATGAGCATCTATGGCGTGGTCAGCAATGCCGCCCGAGGACATGTTGTCACCACCATCCTGATCGCGATGGTCGCCATGTTGTTTACCGCCGTCAGTTACGGCAGGATGGCACGCATCTATCCCAGCGCCGGATCAGCCTACACCTATGTTGGCAAGGAAATTCATCCGCTGGCAGGATATGTGGTGGGCTGGGCCATGCTCATGGATTACATGCTGAATCCCATTATCTGTGCCATCTGGTGCAGTTCCGCGGCACAGAACATCCTGCCGCAGATCCCTTATGCCGCCTGGTCCCTGGCTTTCGTTCTCGTGTTCACCGGCCTCAATTTATTCGGCGTGCAAACCTCAAGCCGCGTGAACGCTCTGCTGGCGCTGGGCATGAGCATTGTCGTGGTCGTCTTTATCGCTGCTGCAATTCGTTACATAGCCCTGGTGGCGCGGCCCGTGGGAGGCCAGTGGTTACTGCCGTTTTACGATCCGGCCACATTCGCTCCCGGCCGCCTGTTCAACGGCGCCTCGATTGCCGTGCTGACCTATATCGGTTTCGACGGCATCTCTACCATGTCGGAGGAAGTAGAGAACCCTCGCCGCAATATTCTACTGGCCACCGTTTTCACCTGCTTTGCCATCGGGGTGCTTTCCGCCATCGAAGTGTATGTCGCGCAGCTTGTATGGTCTGCGCGCACTCCATTCCCAGCCTCAATGGTTAATACCGCCTTTGTGCAAGTTGCTCTTCGCGTGGGCGGCAAGTTCCTCTTCCAATTGCTGAATGCAACGCTGCTAATCGCGAATATGGGTTCCGGCATTGCGGCACAATTTGGCGCGGCGCGTCTCCTCTATGGAATGGGGCGCGCGGATGCTCT
Source organism: uncultured Occallatibacter sp. (assembly GCA_964396795.1). Lineage (GTDB taxonomy): Bacteria > Acidobacteriota > Terriglobia > Terriglobales > Acidobacteriaceae > Telmatobacter. The sequence continues at coordinate 344,202 of CAYNGB010000001.1, forward strand.
CCCCAGGCGATTTTTCGGTGTGGTGAGCCCCACGACTAGAATCCCGCGCAACAACGTGCTGCTGCTTGGAATCGTGACGTTGCTTGGCACCTTTCTCCTGACCTTCGAAAGGGGCGCGGAGTTGCTGAACTTCGGTGCGTTTATCGCCTTCATCGGAGTGAATGCGGCAGCGCTTATTCACTATAAATTCCGCTCGCAGGAAAAGGTCGCGTTTCCGGCTTTGGCCCCGCTCTGCGGCATTCTTATATGTACCTTCATCTGGCTCAACCTCAATCGCGACGCCAAGCTACTCGGCGTCGCATGGATCGCCGTCGGACTCCTGCTCTACTTCGTCATGCGAAAAAGAACGGCGGGTGCATCGCTGGAGTTTCCACAGTGAGTGAGCAGCATCCAGACCGCGCTGGCCAGAGTTCGAAACGCAGCAGCGGATCGTGAGCCCTTCTCGATAGACGGCGCGTGAAACGGATTGCACGGATGAAACAGGTCAGGCATAATCAATTCAATTCGCTCGCAGTCGAACCGAAATGGCCGGCAGAGGTTCTTGACGACGGGCAGCATGAGGCAGGTCGTCAAGTCGTTTCGACAACCGTCCGTGGCTTGCCTGGCACTCCCAGGGAAAGCATGCGCAACAGGCCTCTTTTACCCTCACTGCTCTCAAGTACAGATTCATGGTTGACAGGAGTGCGCTTTCGATTCACAAGGGTGTCTTGTCGCTGATTGCAAACCTGCTGGTCCGCGCGGCGTGACCATTGCATAACCGGTGAAGAGAGGCTAATCATTGCTGGCGGAAGAACGGCGGTTCCGAATTTCCGAACTCCTTTCGCAACAGCGCACTGTAAGCGCTTCTGAACTCATCGAAATCCTTGGAGTGACGGCGGCGACGGTCAGACGGGATCTGGCGGATCTCGAACGCAAGGGGCTGCTCGTTCGTTCCCACGGAGGCGCGGTCTCCAAGTCCCCTACCACCAATTTCCAGCCTTCTTACGACACCCTTGGACGTACGAATCGCGAAGAAAAGCAGGCCATCGCGACCGAGGCCGCGAAGATGATCCTCGACGGCGACACCATCTTCCTGGAAGGGAGCACCACCGTTTCGGAGGTCGCTTCCAGATTGCAGCACCGCAATCGCCTGACAGTGGTCACAAATTCCCCACTTATTCTTTGCCAGCTGCAGCGCTATCCGCAGATGAATGTAATGTGTATCGGTGGCGACCTGCAGCGGGATGTGTTTTATTTGTCGGGAGTCTGGGCACAGAGGTCGCTCAGTGAAATTCGCGTCGATAAGGCCTTTCTGGGAGTCAGTGGCATAGATCCAGGCTATGGCATGTCCACAGCTAACCATGCCGAGGCAACAATCAAGAAGGCCATCATCAAATCCGCAAGGATGCGCATCGCGCTGGTCGATCATAGTAAATTCGGCAAGCAAGGCTTCGCATTCGTAGGGCCTGTCACGGAGTTGACGACACTCATCACCGATTCCGGCACCTCCCCGGCAGACCTGCAAACGCTCAAGGATCTCGGAGTCCAGGTTATTGTCGCCAGAGGCAAACCCGCCCGCGGCTAGTGGAGAATTCCGATCTAGCCCCACCAGAATTCCGAAATAGACTTATCGGCAGAGCGGCGCGCAAGAATCGACGGCAGAGGCAGGGCTATCATGACAAGAACTTGCTGAGGCAGCGCGGCAAAGTGTTGGACCCAGCGTCTCGCCATTTCGCCAGGCGGGTGGGAAGTGGCAGGGGAACAACGCTCGGCTCTGTGGACGGGTCTATGCGCGCAGTTTAGTCCTCCCGAGCAGCCGTTTGCGACTCTTTGTCAGGACTTTTCGCTTGACAAACGGGCTCGAATTATCATGAAAAACATCAACCGATCACAAACTCAAATATTTGATTGATTTCGAAGCCCTGTTTGGTTGACAATTCGAAGGAAAAAGAAATAATTCACAGCACCTCAGAGAAGGAACGCGACACTTCAATGGAATGGAGGACAGTGCAAATGAGACCAACGGAAAAAGGCTTGAATCTAGAGCGCCAAATACTCAACCGCACGCGATGCAAGACAGCTTTTCTTTTCGCATCGTTCTTCGTCGTCATTGTTTGGGCAACGACAGCAGTCGCCCAGTACACCACGGCACGGCTGAGCGGCACGGTACAAGACAACACGGGTGCAGCGATTCCCGGGGCAACTGTGACCGTCGAACAGGTCGGAACTGGATATAAGCAAGTAGCGAAATCGGGAGGGGTAGGCGAGTACCTGTTTCCCAGCCTTCCCGTTGGCAGTTACCAACTGACAGTTGAAATGGCCGGCTTTAACAGTTATGTGCAAAAGGGCATCAGTTTGGAAGTCGGACAGGCCGCCAGCCAGAAGGTCACCTTGACGGTCGGCTCGATCACCCAGCAGGTCACGGTGGAGGGGAGTACCAACCAAGTGACCACCGACGATGCATCCATCTCGCAGGTTATCGATGAGAAAAGCATGGAAATCATGCCCATGAATGGCCGCGAAGCGCAACAGTTGGTCTTTCTGGTCCCCGGCGCGGTCAATGTCACCTCGCAGAACTGCGGCACAGATTGCGAAGGAGGCGTTCTGCCCGGCGAGCAATATGCCAAAGTCAATGGCGGCGGCTCCAATGGAGTCTATTACTTGCTGGATGGCGTGGACTACAACGACATGTATATCAACACCAATTTGCCATTCCCAAGTCCTGACGCGCTGCAGGAATTCAATGTGCAAACAGATAACATGAGTGCCACTTATGGAAACGCGACGGGCGGAGTCGCCAATGTCGTCACCAAGTCCGGCACCGATCAAATTCACGGAGATGTCTTCGAGTATTTGCGCAATTATGCGATGGATGCTAGCAACTACTTTAGTACCACCGGGCCAAATCCGCTGAAGCAAAATCAGTTTGGGGGCACTGTTGGCGGACCTATCCTGAAGGGCAAGCTGTTCTATTTCGGATCCTATCAAGGCACGCGCCAAAATACTGCCGTGAATGGCCTGATATCTCAGGTACCAACCCAAGATGAGCGTAACGGAAACTTCTCAGCTCTTCTGCCTGGTACGGTGTTAACGAACCCGAACGCGCTTTCGCCCTACCAATTCGATAGCAACAATATGATCAATCCAGCAGCCTTCGACCCCACGGCGCTCTATCTGCTGAACTACATTCCTCTGCCTAACGACCCGGCATCCGGCAATCCTAACCAGTTGCGCTATAGCGGTGCCCCGTCGATCCAGGATACCGACGAGTACCTGGTCAAGATCGACTACAACATTGGCAAACACCATCTGAGCGGGCACTATTTTCAACTTAAATACACCGTCCCAATCATCCTCCCGCCGACCAGCAACATCCTTGAGGGCAATTCGGAAGATCCACAAAGTCAGACTCTCAAGAATATTAGCGTCGTCGACATCTACACGATCTCGCCCAATACTCTGCTCAATAGCTATTTCGGATTGACCAGAAAGGACGGACTGACAGAATCGGCAGCCCCCTTCAATATAGCCACGGCGGGCGCGAATATTCCTCAACCCACCAACTTTCCAGCGACGCTGAACGTTAATGTGTCCGGAGAATTTACCGTAGGCGAGCAGTCTTCTACGGGAACATGGAATCACAGCGACATATCCGACCGTGAGATCGCCACCCTTATTAAGGGACCGAATGAACTCCAGTTCGGGGGCGAATGGGAACACATGAACCTTCCCATGGGAAATTCATACCAGGCGGATGGCAACTACTCCTTTGGCGGCAATCTAAGCGGAAACAATCTCTCTGACTTTTTGCTGGGAGCCGCGTCCAGCTTTGTCCAGGCGGGCGGTTTGTACTTGAACTTTAGCGGAAACGACTGGAGTGTTTTCGTTCAGGATAACTGGCACGTGACCTCGCGGCTCACCGTAAATGCCGGCCTTCGCTGGGATCCGTTCTTCCCCTACACCGATAGCGAGGGACGAGTCGCATGTTTTGTGCCGGGAGCACAATCGGCGCGTTACCCGAATGCGCCTCAGGATCTAATCTTCGGCGGAAGTCATCACGATGCTGGATGTCCCGCATCCTCAATCTATAACAACTTGGGCAATATCGGCCCGCGTCTGGGTTTTGCATATCAACTGACGTCCGATGGCAAGACCAGCATCCGTGGTGGGGCGGGCTATTATTACCAGGCGCCGAATGGAGTAGCGTTTGAAGACGTCGTCGGTGTTCCTCCGTTCGCGCCTATCGTGAACATTACCAACACCAATTTCACTAACCCCTATGCCGCAGCGGGTGTGGCGGACCCCTTTCCTGCGTCATTCGGCCCTAGCAATCCAGGCGCTTCGGCTACATTTCCTCAGGACATCGCTTTTACGCAGATCTTCGACAGGCACTTCCGCCTTCCCCAGATCCTGACCTATAACCTGACTTTGGAGCGTGGACTCGGCGCCAGTTGGTTTATACGGGCAGAATATGCGGGAAATCACGGAGCTCACCTGGGTGGTACAGGAGATCAGGAGGCAGGGCTGCTCCAATTGAACCCCTCAACTTACATTCCGGGGCAGTCAACAGAGAACAATATTCAATCGCGCCTGCGCTATCCAAACTACGGGTTTATCGCTTCGATCAACTCCGGAGTCAACAGCAACTACAATGCCGGCCAGTTTGAGGTCGAAAAGCGTGTGGGGCACGGCCTCGCCTTCCAATCGAATTTCACGTGGTCCCGTGCTTTGAATAACTTCGGTCCCAATGGTCAGCCGGGGATATTTGGAGTCTATGGCATCAATACCTGCGGCTGTGGCCGTTCTCTTGACTACGGTCCCGACGCCGGAGATGACAATAAGGTCATCAGATTTTCAGGAAACTATGCCCTGCCCCGGGTTCCGATTAAAGGAATTGCGGATCAGGCGATCAACGGATGGAACCTTAGTGCCATCACCAACTGGCAAACGGGTTTCCCGTTCACGTCCTTCGCGGAAGACGACAATTCTTTCAGCGCGATGGGCAATGACCGTCCAGACATCACCGTGCCAAACATCAAGAATACGCAACTAAGTTCAAGCCGTTCCCATTCCGCGTTGATTAATGAATGGTTCAACACTGCCGATTTTGCTCCAAACGCGATTGGCACTTACGGAAACATTGGCAAGAACTCTCTTCGTGGACCGAGGCTATTCACTACGGACCTCGCTCTATTGAAGGCCGGGAAGGCAGGCGAACGCATCAATTATGAGTTCCGGGCAGAATTCTACAATGTCTTCAACAATGTTAACTTTGACAATCCCGACGCTGGGCTTCAGGACAGCAACTTCGGACAAATCAGCTCTTCCGGCGACCCTCGTATTCTGCAGATGGCGCTGAAGATCAAGTTCTAAGATACCTCAACCTAAATCAGGGTGCTCGGATGGAATATAAGTCAGTGGCGATGCGACTTACATTCCATCCGAGCACCCTGATTCTATGTAGGCAGCCGTGCGTTGCGCGTGCCGGGAGTGTGTGGTAACAATGATCTTCAATCGGGGGCGACGAATGAAGAATAGAGCAGCAATCAGCAAACCTAGACCGCATGGGAACAGCCGGCGCACACTTGGTGCTGCCGCATTATTGCCTTGGATCCTGGGCATGGGTGCAATTTCGGGGTATGCCCAGATCAGCCAACCTTACGTGGCTGAGACGCTGGCGCAACCCACACTGGATGTTCCATGGAGGGAGTACCAGTTGCAGGAGTTCCTGTTGAAGCGCATTCCTGCGCTGCCCAGTGCCACAACGCCAGCGTTGTGGAGTGCGGAAGAAGAACGGGTGCGCAAGCACGTTCTCGGCGACATTGTCTATCACGGCTGGCCGCGTGAATGGGTGGATGAGACCCCGAAATTCGAAGAAGTGGGGATCATTGAAACCGGTGCTGGATATCGGATTCACAAATTGCGCTTTGAGGTTGTGCCGGGCTTCCATTCGACCGCTCTTCTCTATGAACCGTCAAAGATTATCGGCCGCGTACCCGCAATTTTGAACGTCCTCGGACATGAGCCGGAGGGGATCGAGGTGGAGTATGAGCAGAAGCGTTGCATCAACTTCGCGAAGCGTGGCATCGTCGCCCTGGACCTGGAGTTTATCGGTTTCGGAGAGCTTGCGAATGCTGAAAACGCACACGATTTCGGAGCCCATTTGAACCTTGTCGGTTCCAATGTGCTGGGGATCTTCTATCTTTCCATGCGACGCGGGTTGGATTATCTGAGCGCGTTGCCGGATGTGGACACGAGCCGGATCGGTGTGACTGGACTTTCCGGTGGGGGCTGGCAGACAGTCATGCTGAGCGCCCTGGATCCACGCGTCGCGGTCGAGGTCGAGGTAGCCGGAATTGGTTCGCGCGAGTCAAATCTTACCCATCCCGTAGATACAGATGAAACTGAAGAGGACGCGCCTGATTTGATGCAGGGTGAAGACTATCCGGAGTTGGTCGCATTACGCGCGCCTCGCCCCACGCTGGAGATCCATAATGGCACGGACAGCTGCTGTTTTCGGGCTGCCTTGGTGAAGCCGTATTTATATGATCAGGTAAAACCGTTCTTTCAGCTATACGGGGCCTCCGACAAGCTGGCCTGGAGCGAGAACCTCTATCCGGGTTCGCACAATTATCAGTTAGATAACCGGCAGCAAGCTTACCGCTTCTTCAGCGCACATTTCAATTTGCCGTTGTTGGATGGCGAGATTTACAGTGACGATGAAATCAGAGCGCCCGAAGAGCTTGCCATTGGAGTGCCGCCCGATAACTTGACCTTCCTTACCCTGGCGAGAAAACTGGCGCAACAGGTCCATCACGAACCGGTCCCCGTTGACAGCGCGGCGCGCCAAGAGTGGGCAAAGTCAGAGCGGGAGAAGTTGGCGTCCGTGGTCCGCTACGGCCCGGTATCCACAGTACGCGCCTGGAGAGTGGATAACGGCAGGAGCTTCGATTTTCGCTCCTTGTCTTATCGTTTCGATTTCTCCAATGAACTCAGCGCCAATGGCATATTGTTCCAGGAAGAAGCTGCCCCCGAAAACGCTCCGGCAACTATTGTGCTCAATGACAAGGGCTACAAAGCTTCTGTCGATATGGTGGCCCCGCATGTGAACCGTGGGGAACAGGTGTTGGCGCTGGATCTGTTCTTCAATGGAGATCAATTACCGAATCGCGCGGCTTGGGAGTTGCTGACAGACAGTAGCGGTGCTCGTCCATTAGGGCTGGAGGCCGCTCAATTGGTGGCAGTGGCTAACTGGCTTCGATCCACCACGGGGCGTCCGGTTCGGGTAGAGACAGACGGAATTCGCAACCAGGTTATTGCCTTAACCGCTGCTGCCATAGCGCCAGAGAACTTCTCCACCTTGGTGAACCGGAACGCCATGAAGAGCCTGGCCTACTTGATCGATACGCCAGTGCCGTTTCGCACTGCTCCAGAACTCTTTTGTCTCGACCTCTATCGATACTTCGACATCGATACTCTCACGGCCCTTGCTGCTCCAGGCAAAGTAATCACACTCGGCAACCCGCGGTGAACCTGGTGCTTGCGGGCGTGTGAAGTTCGCAGCATCCATCGCGATCTCGCTCCGGGGCGATCCGGTTACTTGCCCTCCCCGCGCCTCGGCGAAGGAAGGGATGTCGTGCCCTTGATGGCAACAGTGTAATCCTGCTCGAAGGACCGACCGTCCACGCCTTCAACGCGAAGATGAGCCTTGTAGCTGCCCTCACGTGTATAGGTATGCGTGAGGGCGGCGCCATCCGCGATCACGCCGTCTCCAAAGTCCCAGTGATAGGCCAGTGCCGGAACTTGGCCTGCGGCGGCGGCGGCCGCAAAACCAAGATTCTCGCCGATCTTGCCCGTTGCTCGAACTTTGGCGGTAATCGAAGGGGCCTGCGGGGCGACGGACTCATCCAGGATTTTGAGCAACGTTACGGAGTGCGCCAACTGGTTTTCCAAGCGCAGTCCAGTGGAATCGAAAGCGATTGGTCGCTCTGGCTGAAAGATATCGACCACGCGATAGCGATGGTCCGGTGGGAGCCCCAGATCGGATAAACTGAAGTTATGCGAATTGGGATGCTCCGTCCAGTTGAATACCGTTAGCATCGTCTGCCGGGTATCCTCCCTAAGCAGAAAGATACCGGGCTGCTCATCCGCTGGGCGATAAGTCAGCAGGTCGCGAGGTATCGCGGCTTTGCCGAGCTGAATCATCTGCAAGAGATCGGGATTGGTGATCAGCGCGAGGCGGTCCGGATCCTGGCCCAAAGTAGGCAGATCGTCACCCAGTTCCAACATGCCACCCGAAACCGCGGCCAAGGTTACCGAGACCCGAGCTTCATTCAACGTAAGCGGCGCCTGAATACCGCGTTCCTCGATCATCTGCCGCGAGATGGTCAAGGCATCGGGATCGCTGAGGAAAAAATTATGCTGCATGTAGTAGCGCGCTGCGATGCCAGGAGCCGCCTCTTTGCTGCGCAGGAAGGTGTGACCGGTATCTTGTGAGAGACGTCCTTCGTCCACGAGCCCAACGGGATTCAGCATGGGGCTTCCATCCTTGTCCAGGAGGACGTGTTCGCCCACTGCTTCGCGAATGATCTGCAAACCAATGCGCTGGGCTTCGAGCGCAGTGGTCTGGGGGCGATAGTAGTAGCCTTCGATGGCGGTGTTGTCCATGAAGTCCAGCTTGATGTAAGCCGCTCCCCATTCCTCGACAAGCGTGTGATAGGTGGCGCGGAGATATTGTTGTGCCTGCGGATTGGTCGTGTCCAGGACAAACAGCGTTTCTATACCGGCTTCGTCCCCCACCCCGATTTGAATTGGTTCGCCCTGTGCGTTGTGCACCAACCAATCCTTATGGTGCTCATAAACCCAGGAACGACCGCTGACCTCAAACGGGGCTGTCCAGAATCCCATTTTCAATCCCAAGCTAGCTACCTTGCGGGTCAGTGGGACCAGTCCGTTGGGAAACTGGGCGGCGTTGGGAGTGGTGTATTCTCCACGCGCATAAGCATATCCAAGATCGAGGTGGAAATAATCGAACCCCAGAGGTTTCAGGTGCTCCGCAAGCCATTGGGCGTTGGTCCAACTGTTGCCCTCGGTAATGCCGGAATAGAAAGCGGTCCAGCTCCACCAGCCAAGCATGGGGCCCGTGCCGGAACGGCTGTGGTGCAGCGCGCGAATGGCGGCGCCATACATTTCGAGCATCGAGTGGTAGTCATTTCCCAGGACAAACATCAGGCGTTCAGAGCCGAGCGCAGCCTCCGGGGCCACAGGCAGGCTCAGCTCCACCAGGTTCTTTGTGGGACCTTGTGATAAGCCGGATTCTGGGTCGCTCGCCTGTATCTCAGTCGTTCCGGTGGAATCGACGGTGTAAGAAGCAACTCCCGCAGCATGCTGCGCGTCGAAGTTGGTCTTCAGGTGCAGGATGGTTAGAAAGCGGTCCGAAGTAAGGGCGCCAAAGAAAATAGACTCTTTGCTTTCCTGGTTATAGATGAGTTGACTGCCGACCGCACGGTGCATCCCGCCGGGGGCTTCGCCCAGATCGTATATTTTCAGCGGGGGCCAGTCTTCACTGAAGCTGTCGGAAAGGACCCTATCCCTGCTCGCGGACGCATTCATGTCGAGGCGCTGATCGCCGATCGCTTCCACGGAACGCAACGATTGCACCGTGACAGGCTTTCCGGTGTGGTTCTGAATCTCGACCCGAATATCGCCCGCATCGATATTGTCATAAAGCCGAATCGCATAGGAGAGGTCCGGGCGGGAGGGAAGCCCGGAGCACTGGACAGTCACTTCGCGGCCATGTCCGAGAACATCGTCGACAGAAGATTCACTGATCCGATGCTGCGGAAAGTCGCTTGAGGCAATCCACTTATGATCCACCCGCACAGCGACTCGGGAATGGACCACGGTCCGATTTCCTTGCCCAATTTCGTAAGAACCATCGTCGGAATGCACTATGACGAATTCCTGCTTGTTGCGCAGGGTGCTGTCCGTTGCACGGGCCAAGAGAGCAACGCTCAGGGTTGTGGCCACGACTCCGATTCTGGACATAGCACGGTAAGCGAGCGAGCTGGTTTGTACCTTTCTGAGTTTTCTCAATTGCGTCCCCCTCACCCAGGACAGGTATTGCAGGCCCTTTTGGGTTCTGGCGCGCAAGTGAACGAATTTGATTGATGACAATTCGGGTCGCGCCTGGTTGGCTTCCGTTTCGGAAGCAGAGCAGTTTCCGAGCTGATTGTTGACAGCGATCTTCGCAACAGCGTGAGAATAGTCTAGGATTGCGTCGGCCAAGAATATCGTGTCCAGCAATACAAAGCAAACAAGAATGGACAAAAGACAACACAACCAATCTCAATCGATTTAATCACCGCAGGACCATATGGAACGGTCTTGAGCTGAGTTTCTGCGAGGGCCTAAGGCAAGGTCGCAAGAGCTGCTTGGACAGCGGGGCAAAACGCGGGAAGACTCGCCGAAACAAGCGGAATCCAAGCCAAAAAACGGTAGGGCATTTTCCAGAGAGGCTTGGCTTCTCCTGTGTGGGATTTCCTGTCTTGCGGCTTCATCTTAATCCAGCTCAGCCGCCTGATTCTGCCGCTGGGCGCACAATTTAGAGCTGCCGACATGGCCTACAGAGCGATTTGCGCGCACGATTTCCGCACAGAACTGGTCATCTTCGAGATTCCCACGGGAAGGTCCCAGTTGGTATAGATAGAATGCCGGGGAACTGCGCCGCCTGCTGCTATACCAGAATTAGACTGCAGCCAAGGGCGTACAGCTTTACCTGGATATTTTCATGGTGCTTGTCATCCTGATGGATTGCTGGTTGCCGGCGCGGTGCGCTACAAGGATCTATCCAATGGTCGCTTTTCGTTATGAATTTCGTTATGAATAGGTATAGAAGTCTTGAATTGACGTGAAGGAGCAGGCCAAAGATGAAACATGACTTCACAAGAAGACGATTCGTGTCCGGGGTCTGCGGTGCGGTTGCCGTAGGAGCTTTCAAGACAACCCCCTTTGCGAGCGGCCAGTCCATTGCACAATCTTCATCGGACTCGCAAGGCCTCATGGCAACGACCGAGTATGGAAGCGTGCGAGGCGCCACGTTAGGAGGGGTGAGTGCTTTTCTGGGCGTTCCGTACGGAGGGCCCACTGAGGGCAATGCGCGCTTCATGGTTCCACAGGCCCCGCAACCATGGAAAAATGCGCGCGACTGCACAAAACCAGGCCCGCGCGCCATCCAGGGGCCGGGCAGCATCTTCACAAACCCAGCGATAGGAGCCTACTTTTCCGGCGGAACACCTGATGCCGCGCAGAGGACATACCAGCCGGATAGCGAGAACTGCCTGGTGCTGAATGTTCTTACCCCTGGCCTGCGAGGGCACCGTCCCGTGATGGTCTACATTCACGGTGGAGGCTTCAGCGGCGGTTCTGGAATCCTTACCGCGCTGGGCGACCGATTTGTGGCGGAGGTGGACGTCGTTCTCGTTGGGATCAATCACCGACTTAACATGTTCGGCTATACCTACCTCGGCGACATAGATCCGAAGTATGAAGACTCGGGAAATGTAGGCCAGCTCGATTTGATCGCTGCTTTGCAATGGGTGAAGAAGAACATCAGCAACTTCGGCGGAGATGCCGGGAATGTCACAATTTTCGGTGAATCCGGTGGCGGCGCGAAAGTCTCGACATTGCTGGCGATGCCAGCGGCAAAAGGGCTGTTTCGGCGCGCGATCATCCAGAGTGGATCGCTCCTTAAAGTCAGAACCAAAGAAGCCGCAACCGAGGATGCGAAGAACTGGCTACAGAAACTCGGAGTCAAGTCAGCTTCAGAATTGCTAACGATTCCGGCCGAGCAATTGCTTAAGGTTCCAGCTGCGCAGGGCGGAATGGGACCAGGCCCGGTGATAGACGGGCGTTCCATACCTCATCAGACCTGGGATCGAGGTGCTCCTCCTGAGGCTGCCGGCGTGGACCTGCTTGTTGGTAATTGTAAAGACGAATCCACGCTATTTGTCGGTATGAGTGGCTCCCAGCTGTTCTCGCTCGATTGGGATTCATTGAAAAAAGAGGTGATCAAGCGTGGAATTCCGGAGGAGATTTCGGTTGATCTGATCGCTTCTTATCGGCAGGATTACCCAAGCGAGTCTGCATCGGATATTTATTTCCGACTATCGAGCGATCAAGGCGCGCGCCGAAATGCTTTAACCCAGGCTGAGCTGAAGTTGGCCCAGAACAGCGGAAAAGTGTACATGTATCACTTCGACTGGAACACGCCTGTTGACGGCGGCAAGCTACGCGCTTTCCATACCGCGGACTTGCCGCTCGAGATGCGGCTTGTGCTCTATCCCGAGGCGGAGGAATTATCTCGACAACTCGCCGGTGCCTGGGCAGCATTTGCTCGTACAGGCGATCCGAACCACAAAGGCCTGGCGGAGTGGGCTCCTTACTCGCTCGAAAAGAGAGCCACGATGAGTTTCGACATTCCAACCAGCCAAGTGATCTTCAATCCGGCCGGTACACAACTCAAAATCATGCGGCCATACCCTGGAGGGCTCCTGTAAGTTTCAGTCCGCGGATGAGAGTGAGCCGCGGAGATGAAGGCGCGCACTTAGGAGGAGAAGGTGAAAATCGATTTGCGGAATTCGCTCAGTCGTCGTGCTCTACTGAAGACTGGATTGCTGACAATGGCGACGACAGTAGTTCCTCCTGGCGTGGCCGAAACAAAGCCAACGTCGAACGACTCGCAGGAGAGGAAGACATCGCCTCTTCTTAATTCTCAATCGTCCTACTCGAAGCCGATCGTCGAAACGTTATCCGGAAAAGTCCGGGGCTACATCTCAAATGGCATAAGCACTTTCAAGGGAATTCCTTATGGCGCGTCAACTGGTGGATTACGGCGTTTCATGCCGCCAGCCAAGCCCGATCCCTGGACGGGCGTAAGAAGCTGTTTGACATATGGGAATGCCTGCATTCCCATTTTTCCCTTCATCTCGGATGGCGCGCGTGGAGGCCTGGGAGATGAAGATGGATTTCTGCTTTATCGAATTGCCGGATTTCAAGGGTATTCGGAAGACTGTCTGCGGCTGAATGTCTGGACACCGGAAACCGACAACCAAAAACGTCCGGTGATGGTCTACATGCACGGCGGCGGCTTCGCCGCGGGATGTGGCAACGACTTGCTCTCATACGACGGTGAAAACCTTGCCAGGCGGCACGACGTCGTCGTGGTGACGCACAATCACCGGCTGAATCTGTTCGGGTTTCTCAATCTTGCTGAGTTCGGCGACAAGTATGCCAACTCGGGGAACATTGGGATGTTGGACCAGCTAGCGGTTCTGGAATGGGTACGGGACAACATTGCAAATTTTGGCGGCGATCCCGGCAATGTGACGATCTTCGGACAATCGGGTGGCGGAGGCAAAGTGAGTGCGCTGATGGCGATGCCTGCAGCGAAGGGCTTGTTCCATAAGGCCATCGTTCAAAGCGGCTCGATGGGAGGACTGCGCGCTCTCGATGAAAAGCTGGCGGCAGCAGTGCTTCAAGAGTTGGGCATCAGTCCAGATAGGGCCGATGAGATTCAGAAGGTTGCTCCTGACCGTCTGGTAGAAGCCACAGCCTCGGCGATCATGAAGGGACCGGCCGGAAAGATGGGGCTGACGGGTCTGATGTCAAGTTTCTGGCCTGTCACCGACGGGCGGGTCATTCCCGTAGGCTCGTGGGACAAAGAGGCGCCTAGCATATCGGCGAATGTACCGTTGATTGTCGGCACAAACCTGAATGAGTTCGCCAACGGCGTCGATAACCCGGACGCCGGCTTCGATGAAATGGAACTTATCAGCCGGCTCAGAAAGCGCTACGGCGACAAAGCGACAGAAGTTGCCGCGGCGTATCGCGACGAACATCCGCGCGAGACTCCATTTGGAATCTGGGCCGCAATTTCGGCCTCCGAAGTTCGGCGCGCCGCCATAGAGCAGGCACGGCGAAAGGCTGCTCTGAACGCAGCGCCGGCTTACCACTATGTGTACTGCTGGCGAACGCCGGCGCTCGACGGGAAGCCCGGTACATTCCACAGCGCTGAAATCGCCATGGTGTTCGACAACGCTGAATTGTGCGTGAATTACTCCTGCAACAGCCGCGAAGGAAACGCGGTCGCTGCTTCGATGAGCGGCGCATGGACAGCTTTCGCCCGCCACGGCGATCCGAACCACAGTGGAATTCCAGCATGGCCGGCGTACCGGGAGCAAACAAAATCGACCATGCTGTTCAATGAACCCCCAACGGTGAAGCAAGATTTTGAGGGGAAAGGTTTGCGTATTCTTGCTGATTTCCCAGCTCCGGCGATTTCCTGACACAGGACGCGATGGTCAAGTGAATCCGAAATATCAAGTCCATCGAGGCTGCAGGAATATTCCCGGGGCGACCGAGGAGCGGTGGAACGAGATGATGAAATGAAGATGGGTTTGGAGAGGGTGACATATTGCGCACTGACTTGCAGTCTGGCATTTGGCCAGCCTGCCCATGCCCAGGCACGTCCTGGAGATAGTCCCGATGGATCGCCGAAGAGGCATGAAGGGGTGTAGGCCGACATGATGGCTTAGTTACCGAACACCGTCCTGGGACAGAAAGCTGGCCTGCGGTTTGCAATGATGGACAAGCTACCCAAGTTCCCTGATATGGAAAGAAGCGGACCGTTCCCGGCGCAATATGCGATGGCGGTGGATCGCTTCCCTGCTCTTTGGAGATGCTGATCCAGGCGGACAGCCGCCCATCATCCTTCCAGCGGCTGCTGACCATGGAGCAGCCGCAAATCCGCAGGAATATCCGGGTGTCGATGATCGCGAGCAAGGCCCGAGAATCCGGGTATGCCCCATCCATTTATGATTTCCCAATGCGCGATGCCTGCCTTCCCGCACGTCAGGGGACACTATGACTATTGCTGCACCCACCTCTCTCGATTCCAAATCGCAGTTGCGCAAGACGATGGGCTTTTGGGATGTGCTGTTGTTCAACATTGCCACGGTTCTCGGACCTCGCTGGATCGCGGCCGCTGGGCACAACGGCACCTCCTCCATCAGTTTGTGGGTCCTGGCCGCGGTGTTCTTCTTTGTGCCTGGCGCGTTGGTCATCAATGAACTCTCCTCGCGATTCCCTGAAGAGGGTGGGCTGTACGCATGGTCCAGAGAAGCCTTTGGACCTTTTCACGGATTCATCGCCGGGTGGACCTACTGGATTTATACCGTCTTCTATTTCCCCGGCCTCCTTTTGGCCAGCGCCTCCATGTCCGCATACATTATGGGCGGGCGCGGTGCCGCGCTGGCGCAGAACCGGACCTTTCTGCTGTCAGTTTCCCTGGCCATGCTGCTGGTTGCAGTGCTTCTGAACATCATCGGGCTGAATATTGGCAAGTGGCTGCAGAATGCGGGCGGCGTGGGAACGTATGTTCCTCTGCTGATGCTGGCAGGAATCGCGGTGCTGGTGTGCGCGCGGCACGGCTCGGCTACGCACTTCACGGTCCACAACATGATGCCCGCATGGAACTGGGACACGGTAAATTTCTGGTCCCAGATCGCCTTTGCATTCACCGGGCTCGAGCTTGTCTCCGCCATGAGCGAAGAGGTCCGCGACCCGCGGCGGACGCTACCGCGCGCCGTGTTTGGCGCTGGGGCGCTGATCGCCCTGATGTACATTGCCGGGACGTTTGCAATTTTGGCCCTGGTGCCTGCTGCCGATCTTGACCCCCAGAGCGGCGTGTTCAACGCCATCACAGTTGGATCCGTAGCCCTACGCATCGGCTTTCTGGGAGTACTTGCGGCCATCCTGGTCACGGTGGGCAATGCCGGGGGCGTGGGCAGCACCGTGGCCGGCATTGCGCGCGTCCCATTCGTAGTGGGAATCGACCGCTACCTGCCCGCCGCCTTCGGCAAGATTCATCCGCGCTGGAAAACGCCTTATATCTCCATCCTTGTGCAGGCGGTTGTGTCTGGCGCAATTCTGCTGGGCAGCCAGGTGAATGAAACCACACGCGGCGCCTATCAGTTTCTTATTGACGCCGCTATTATTCTCTACTTCATTCCATTTCTTTACATGTTTGCGGCCGTCATCAAGCTGGCACGTCGCCGCGATCGTAAGGAGAATCCTCATGCCGTACTGGTTCCCGGTGGGATTGCAGGGGTGTGGATTTCCGGCAGCCTTGGATTCATCGTCGTACTGATCGGCATTGCGGTTTCTCTCGTGCCTCCTGGCGACTCGTCAAACAAGTTGGGCTTTGAACTGAAACTGGTTGCAGGCACGGCAGCCTCCGTCCTGCTGGGCCTCATCTTGTATTGGCGAGGCGCGCGGGCAAAAAAGGCTTGAATGCCTATTCGACTATTGCTGAGCCGCCCGGGCACGCCACTTGGCTGTAAGCTGCTTGTCCGAAAGAGCCTTGATGAAGACACCTCCCACTACGCTGCGCGCTTGAAAGCCGATCTGCTTTCCTGTTTTAGTGTCATACCAATCGGTGAGAGGAACACGGGTGGGCGTTTCGTTTATCCAACGATAAATGGGATCGATGATGGCGTTAAACTGTGCCGGGTCTGACGCCAGCGTGGCCGTCCAGAGCGACCAGTCGAGCTTGGTGTAGTCTGCGCGAATGTCAAGCGGGAGGCCGTAACGATTGATCTTCCCCATGTAATAAGTCATTTCAGTTTCGCGCACAGCTTTGGGAAACAAGTCGTAGCCGAGTAGCTGGTCCCATACCAGGTTGTATTTTTGGCTCCAGGTGCCGGGGCTGTTGAACGCGAGTTTATAGTGGTCACCCTCAACTGCCATGGCGACCCACTTACCTGCCATGGTCTTCGCGGTCGCGCTGTACTCATTGGCCTCCGCGTCGTGCCTCAGCAGATGAGCCAGGTCAGCATACGCAGCCAGGGCGTCAATCGCCTTGATGGATAGATTGGCGTTGTGGGCAACGTGGCCGGCAAAGTCATCCGTGGTGAGTTGGTTCTCAGGGTCGAGGCCCTTTTCCTTCAGATATTGAGCCCATTTAGTGAGTTGAGGCCAGTACCGCTCTGCCAACTTTGCGTTGTCTTCAGCGCGCGCCACGGCGTCGACGAGAATGAGCATGTTGCCGCTCTCCTCCACCGGCATCTGGTCTTCTTCGGTTAGCTCTCCACCGCCGTAAACCTGCCCATTAGCCAAGGGATACTGGCCGAGATCGTGAGGCGAGAATGGGAACCGCCAACGGGCCAGCGATGCGTATTCGAGGACAGGAAGAAGTTGAGCTTCAAGCAATCTCGGCTGGAAGAACAGAAAGAATGGAGCCGAGGGGTAGAGCACATCCACCGTGGCGATGCAGCCGTTGGAAAAGTTCTCCTTTGCGAAGAGCATTGGATCGCCATTGGCATCGGCGACCAGCTTGTGCGCGGCCAGGGTTTGCCGATAGGCCAGGACGGCAAGCGCGGCGTAGTGTTCCCCACCGACTTTGGTCAAGTCAGCGGTCAACTCCGTATCCAGCGCTTTACCTCGTGATTCGAGGGCTGCATACTGCCCCTCAGCGGAATCGAGCATTTCCTCCACTGTCTTATTGTTGCGTTGCCAATAGGGCCGCAGATTCCGCTGCAGATATTGGATGGCATAGTCTTCGGTGTAGGACACGAGCAGGTGGCGAGTTACGGCTTGCGTGCCAATCGAACCAAAATCCAGGATTGCAGCCAGATGAGGGCTTTCCTGCGAGGCAGATTCGGGCATGCCAATTGAGTCGCTCACCGGGAGTTTGCCCAGGGCCGCAAAGGTTTCGGCAGGATAAGGCGTGATCGCTAGAGTCGCGTCTTCGTCCTTCGGAACTCCCAGGTGGAAATAACCCCAGTCGATGCGGAGATTGTCTCCAGAGCGGTTCAGAATTTCTTGATCTCGCGACCCCACCGAGAGGACGTTGAGCAACGCGGTCTGGTTACGAAATGACAATACCTTTTGGCTGCGATCATTGACCGCAATCAGGGGATCGACATCGAGAAGAACTGAGACCTGATGCCTGGCTCCATCCGTAGCTTGAATGTTCCACGCCAGATAGGTAACCGGGCGCGAAAGCAGATCCAGGTCACTAGTGATTGCAGGAGTGAAGAAGCTGAGTTCCAGCGCGACGCCGTTTTGGCGAAACTGGTAACGAGTGTGCGTAGGCGTGACCGATCGGCCGGTTTGCTCCATTGCCGGAACGGCATCGGGGTGGTGACCCAAGAAGCGAAACGGAGTACCGTCGATGCGCGCGATCCCAGAGATGGGTTGAGGGCTGCCGGTCCAATGGCTGGTGTCAGAGTCGGTGAGACGATCGGTGGTAGACCAGATGCTGAAATACGGATCGTGCGTAATGAGCGGCGTCGCCGGCGCTCTCTCCTGTGAAATGACGGGGCAAATGCCCATGCCGAAAGCGATGCAAAAAGTCAGAAGTAACGCTGTGGTCTTCATTCGATCCTCTTCATTTCGAGATGACTTGAACTCCGATATGAATTCTCTCACTACGCACCCTGGTCTGTTTCTGCACTGCAGCATTTACTCCAAAGGCCGGCAAGCGTAAGCTCCAGGGTGGCGTGCCCCAGCGCTCGGTTCGACCCGCCTCGATGGCAGAACCTGTGCAAACCGACTCCAACTCGTGGGTGACACAACCACCGTACGCCGCAAAAGCGGTTCTTGCCCTGGTTGGGTTCACGGCTGTGGTTGGACAGATCGTTCTGATGAGGGAACTGATCGTCCTTTTCAACGGCAACGAACTCTCTCTGGGAATCGTGCTGGCGACCTGGCTGATGTGGACCGCGGTGGGGAGCGCGCTGACGGGCCAGCTGGCAAGAAATGTCGCCGAAATCTGCAACGCGATTGCAACCGTCGAATCCCTGTGTGGCCTAAGCTTGCCGCTGACGATCTGGGGCCTTCGCGCGACCAGAGCCCTTTTTCATGCCGTGCCGGGCGAGCTGCTTGGTCCGGTGCCCATGGCGCTGGTTTCTGTGGCTTGCGTCAGCGTATTTTGCGGCCTCTCAGGGTGCCTCTTCGTACTTGCTGCGCAATGGCTTCGGCAGACATGCGCCGTCTCCGGGCAACTGGCAACTAGTTATGCCTATCTGCTTGAAACGTCCGGTTCCGCGTTGGGTGGGATACTGACCAGCATCGTGTTGCTGCGTTTTTTCTCGTCATTCCAGATCGCGGCGATCATCGTTCTGCTGAATGCGTGGGTGGCATTGAGCCTGTTTTTCAATATGCGTCGCATGTGGGTGGCGGCATTGGCCGCAATTGCCTTGTTGGTGGCCGTCCCGCTCGTGACGTACGTTGCGCCACACCTGGAAGAGTCTTCGCAACAGCGTCTATGGACCGGATTCCATGTGCTGGGCTCGCGGGACACGATCTACGGCAGGCTCACGTTGGTCGAAGCAGGAGGAATGCGGAGCATGTATGACAACGGCTCCATCCTGGCCAATGTGCCTGACCCGGCCGCGGCCGAAGAAAGTGTGCACTACGCGCTGCTGGAGCACTCCGCTCCGCGAAGAGTTCTGCTCATCGGCGGAGGTGTAAACGGCAGCATTACAGAAGCGCTGAAACATCCAACGCTTGAACGGCTCGACTACGTTGAACTGGACCCGGCGCTCACAACCATGTTCCGCAAGTTCTTCCCCACGGAATCCGCTCAGGCTTTCTCCGATCCCCGCGTGAACCTGCACCACACGGATGGCAGGCTCTATCTGAAAACGTCCAACGACCGCTTCGACGTTCTCATCATCAACGTTCCCGATCCCCAGACCGCGCAATTGAACCGCTACTACACAGCGGAGTTCTTCCGTTCCGCTCGCGATCACCTGGCCCCGGGAGGATTGCTTGCACTTCAGTTGCACTCATCGGAAGAGACCATTGCGCCGGAGCTGGCGCAGTTTCTTCGCAGCATTTACCACACACTGCAAGGGGAGTTGCCCCATGTCGCCGTCATCCCCGGCGACACAATCCACATGTTCGCGGCCGTCGATTCCAACGTGCTCACGGAGGATCCACAAGTCCTGATCTCCAGGCTGCAGAGCCGCAACCTCCACACGCTCTATGTGCGCGAGTACTTCATTCCCTATCGAATGACGCCTGACCGTATGGAGCAGATTGAGGATCTCCTGAGGCCGATTCAGAAGACGCCCACCAATCGAGATTTCCAGCCCATTGCCTACTACTTTGGCGCGGTGCTTTGGAGCTCCCAGTTTAAGGGGAGCTATGCGCGACTGCTGGAGAGTGCGGAGCAGGTTCCTTTTTCGCCGGTCGTCACTAGCGTGGCGGTGCTCTCTTTGCTGGTGGTTCTTCTTCTTGCCTGGCTGACCAAGCCGACCGTGCGAGCCCGCGCCGCAGCGGTGTGGTCCGTGGCCGCGACGGGCTACACGCTCATGACGCTTCAGATTCTTCTGCTGCTCGCATTCCAGTCCATATACGGCTATGTCTACAAGGAAATGGCAATGCTGATCGGGATGTTCATGGCAGGTACTGCGTTGGGCTGTCGGCTCGGAATCCTGCGCATGCGCAAAGGTCGTGAGGAACTGCTGCTGGCCGTGGCAATGAATCAGTTGCTGCTGGCTGTCTCCGCGCCCTTGCTGCTCGTCGCAGTGAGCCTGCTCGCGCGCAGTTCTACCGGCGGCGTGATGTCCATTGCCCCGGTTGTCTTCCCCGGACTAGCGCTGCTGTGTGCGATGCCGGGAGGGTACCTATTTCCGCTTGCGACGAAGATCTATCTTCGCGGGCACGAAGCATCGTCTGGAACTGGCACTCTCTATGCCCTCGATCTGGTGGGGGGCTGCGGCGGCGCATTGTTGCTCGCCGGATTCCTCATCCCGCTGTTTGGTTTCCGGCCGGTTGCGTGGCTGGCCGGAGTGGTGAGTCTTGCGCCGGCGCTGCTAGCCGCACGAGCACACTTCGATCCCAGAACTAGTTTCGAATCGGTGCTCGATGCTCGCCGAATACAACCGCGGTAAATCGGAAGATGTCGGTATTCTCGTCCCTCCAGCAGTCCGGCGGCATCTCCGCCTTGATGCAGGTCTCCTCAAGAAACTTCATCCGATCCCAGTGCTGCTCCACGGGAACTTGGGGAAGCAGAAGTCCTTCATGGTCGCCGTTTTTCATCAGCAATCCGTGTTGACCGACCTCGATCTCTCGCACGTCGAGCACGTGTCGCAAGGGCGATAACACTGAGATTTCATACTCCAGCTTTGGCAACTCCTCAGCCGTTACCGGACCGAACCGCGGATCGCGCAAGGCAGCCAGGGTGGCAGTGTCGCGGACCGTCAAATAGAGAGGCTTTACCGCGGAGGTGTAACCAATGCAACCGCGCAGATCTCCGCCTTCTTTCAAGGTGACAAAGGCACCGTGCTCCTGATTCAGCGCGTCGCTCGCGCTCGCTCCAGGCTCCAGGGCATGTTTTTCCTGCACCGCGTGCTCCACCGACTTGCGGGCCAGGGCGAGCAATTCGTTTTCGTCGCGGTCGCTCAGCGAGAATGCAGGTTCCTTCACCTTTTCGTCCTGGGCCTTGAAAAAGACGTCCGCACTGTAGCCGACGACGCGGGAGTGATCGCCGGTTACATCGCCTGAATTCGCATACTTGAGCACTCGCGCCCCACTTGCTCCCATCCGTTCGGCTGCAATCATCGCGGCTACAATCGGCGCGCCTCCGCAGGCTTCCCATATTCGCGACTGAAAATTGCGCGACATGCTCAGGTAGTCCCAGGATTCCAGAGCGCTCAGTGTCTTGTGATCGATCTTTTCGGCGTCGTCATACGTGTGATAGTGCGATAGGTCAGAACTGGCCACGATTAAGGTATCGCCGCCCCGGATCAGTTTCGCCAGCGCCACTCCCAGCGCACGGCTGCTCTCGTAGCTTTGATCTCCCATGACAATCGGCACCAGCGTGAAGTTGCCCAGCACGCGCTGCAGCCATGGCAACTGCACTTCAAGCGCGTGCTCCGCGCCCTGTGAGGTGGGAAGATGACCGCGCTCGGAAAACCTGATCGATGAACTCTGCCTGGTCAACTGCTGCGCGAAAGCCTTGTCTACGGGGACTGTTCCGAGCGGAGTGGCGTACGCGTCGCCATCGTAGACCGACGTGAAATCAAATCCTTCGAAGTGTGATGGGGCGATCACTACTACTCGCGAGTATTTGTGCCCTTTCAAGGCTGCGTAGGTGAAGGCTGCCACCGGGCCGGAGTACTGATACCCTGCGTGCGGTGCAACGACCGCAAGAATGGGTCCATCAATCGCGGGTGTTGAGGCATTTGCCAACATGCCATCCATCATGGCTGTCAGGGCGGTGGGATCAGCGGGATAGAAGCTGCCCGCCACTCCCGCTGCTCGCACCTTCTGCTGGTCAGCGCCATGCACATCCTGGTGGGTCACAATCGCTGCAATTCCAAGGAGCAATGCGGACATCGCGTACCTTCCAATGCGCGTTCTGAGATTCATGCGCGGATCCTGTTCTTCTGCGATCAAACGTGCCAGACCCCCGGAATCGTCTGTTTGCAGAATGGGCACTCGCCCTTATGAATAAGCATTTGCCGGATTTCAAGACCGACGCGCTCTACCAACATGCGCCGGCATTGCGGACAGTAGGTGTTCTCTGCCGGATGGCCGGGTACGTTGCCGATGTATACGTAATGCAAACCCTCGGCAACGGCGATTTCCCGGGCGCGTTCCAGCGTGGGAATGGGCGTGATGGGCAGATTCTTCAGCAGATAGTCGGGATGAAACTGCGTGAAGTGCAAGGGAACATCCTGACCAACATTTTGCTTTACCCAGCGCGCCAAGCCGCGAAACTCCACATCGCTGTCATTGAGGGTCGGCACCACGAGGTAGACGATCTCGGTCCATTTGCCCAACTTGCGCAGGGTCACAATCGAGTCCAACACCGGCTTGAGCTGGCCCGTGACAACGTTTCGGTAGTAGGACTCGGAAAACGACTTCAGATCGATCTTGACCGCGTCCATCTTGCCGTAAGCGGCCCGCAACGCCTCTTCTTGCATGTAACCGTTGGAAACCACGATACTGCGGATTCCGGCCTCATGACCCGCATCCGCAGCGTCCATCAGGAACTCGCTGAATACCACGGGCTCGCTGTAGGTGTAAGCGATGGTTGGGCACTGGTACTGCACGGCGAGTTCAGCTACTCGCTTCGGTGGAACATACTGAGCCGGGGCCTGCTCTGGACGCGCCTGCGAAATATCCCAATTCTGGCAAAACTTGCAATTCACGTTGCATCCGGCGGTGGCCAGGGAAAACGCCATTGTCCCGGGAAGATAATGGAAGAGCGGCTTCTTCTCGATGGGGTCGACATGCGCGGCGCATACGCGCGAGTGCACCAGCGAGTAGTACGTGCCGTTGCGATTTTCGCGGACACCGCAGTAACCGCGCTCCCGGTCGCCCACCGCACACTCGCGCGGGCAAAGTTTGCATTTCACCTTTCTATTCGGCAGCTTCTGATAGAACCGTGCCTCTACCGTAAACTGCGCATCGTCCTGCTTCTGTTCGTTATTCCATGCGGGCATTGCCTTGAGCGGTATGGCAAGCTGATGGATGCCGCCTGTCGCACCGGCAGACATTGCGCACATCAAAAAGGAACGCCGGTCGAGCGCAGAGATTGTAGGGTCGCGCTTCACCGCTGAAATTGGAACTCGCGGCTCCTCAGTATGCGGTAATGAGTAATCGGATTGCATTGCGCACCTCCTCTACGACCCACGCGTCTCAACCAGTTCGATGCGCCGTGGATCGTTCGTCCCCAGCCGGTGATCGGCGTCGGCCGCGGTGGCAATGTAGCGCGGCATTCTGTCTTCGGCTGCGAGCGGCTTCAGTCCCTTTTCGGCCCGTTTCCGCTCAATGGTCTGCCAGCCGATAGTGTCCAGCGCCACTGGGTCCTGGGAGACGATCAGCGCGTTTTGCTGCCAGGCGAACTGGGGTTTGAATGCGGGTCCACCTTCGAAGCAGGCTGTCGTCGCGTCGCAAATGTGCAGGCGCAACCTGGATCGGATCTCGGCAACCATATTCACATCCGCAACATAGGGATCGCAGCCGTTGGGATGGTACTTGTTCGGATTGTGGATGACGCCATACATGTTCTTGAGAGCAATCGATACTCCGGCTCCATCGTGGTCTTTAAGCACTGGCACGTTAATCAACACATCGCACCTCTGGGTGAGAATCTTTGACAGGCGACTCCCGACGCTCCCATAAGACACAAGATCCTCTTCAAATCCCACCCGGTCCGTGCCGTAACATTGCACCTGATTTGCTCCCCCGCGGACGCGGAATCCGGCGCGCTCCAACTCGTCACTGTCCCGATCCCAGATCACGATGTCCTGCGCTAGGATTCCCGCTGCCTGCAGCCTCTCGCAAATCGCCTCCACGAGCTGAACGTTGGTGCTGAGCCCGCGTCCGCCAAGCGTGTTCACCTTCACTGCGACCATTTGCCCCGGGCGGACCACCCTGGACCACGGTTGAATTGGATCAAGAGCGTTGAAGAGGCTTTGCATCGCATGGTCGAGCAGGCTCAGAACCCGACGTTCGTCCACGCCTGCCCCTGCGCTGCGCAATTGCGTGTCCTGGGCAATCACCACCTTGGATTTGCCTGGCGAAGTGACCGGTTCGGCAGCGTCGAGCGCAATCGCCTGGTCAGCGGCTGCCAGACCCACGGCTCCGGCAAGGCAGTTCCTCAGGAAATCCCGCCGGCTCGCGGTGCGCTCGTTGCGCATGGCTCCTACCCCTTGGACCCACAATACGGATGGCCACAATCGGTCAAGCCTGATATACCGCTCACGGCACCGCCCGTCAGTGATATGGAACACGGGGTCTCTGCTCCTCACACACAGTCTCTCCCATGCCGGTTATCTCCGTTACCGGTTTCGCCAGCATCCTGGCTTCGCAAACCGCTTGCGTATACCTATGAATTCAAATCAGATCGCACCGCACCACTCTGAGGAGCTTCACTCTCAGGGAGCGGCTATTTTGAGGGTGCTTCCAGTTCCAGTCCACGCTCTTTCAGCAGGGGCTCCACGCTGGGCTCAGCACCGCGCCATTGCTCATACATCTTGGCGGGGTCCTCAGTGAAGCCGCGAGAGAGCACCATCTGGCGGAAGCGATCGCCGTTGGCCCGTGTAAGCCCGCCATGGTCCTCAAACCATTGAAAAGCGTCATCATCCAACATTTCGCACCACAGATAGGCGTAGTAGCCGGCGGCGTAGCCATTGCCCCAGATATGCAAGAAGTAGCTGGAGCGGTAGCGCGTCGGCACTGCGCTAAGCCATAGGTGCGTCTTCTTCAGCGCATCCACTTCAAAGGTGTCGGGATTCTGGAGCGCAGCATCGGGAGCTAGGCTGTGCCACTGCATGTCCAGCTCTGCAGCGGCCAGCAGTTCGGTAAATTCGTAACCCTGGTTAAATGCCTTTGCATTCTTGATTTTGGCGGCAAGTTCCGCCGGCATCGGCGCGCCGGTTTTATAGTGCCTTGCGTAGTGGTCGAAGACCGCCGGATAACTCGCCCAATGCTCATTGAACTGGGAGGGAAACTCTACGAAATCCCGGGGCACTGAGGTCCCGGAGAGGCTTGGGTATTCGGTATTGGCAAAGATGCCGTGGAGTGCGTGGCCAAATTCGTGGAACATCCCAGTGACATCGTTAAAGCTGATCAACGCCGGCTGACCCGCCGGGGGCTTGGTGAAGTTGGCCACGTTGTACACCACGGGCAACAGGCCCAACAGTCGGGATTGGTTCACAAAGTTGCTCATCCACGCGCCGCCGTTCTTGTTGTCGCGCTTGTAGTAGTCGCAATACCACAAGGCCAGCGGTTTGCCGTCGGCGTCAATGACCTCATATACCTGCACGTCGGGGTTGTAGACCGGAATGTCGGTGCGCTGCTTGAAGCTGATGCCATAAAGCAGGTGAGCCGCATAGAACACTCCGTTGTGGAGTACGTTATTCAACTCGAAGTAGGGCCTGGTTTGCGCCTCGTCCAAATCGTATTTTGCCTTGCGTACCTGCTCGGAATAGAAGTTCCAGTCCCATGGTTGCAGCGCAAACCCGCCCTGCTGCGCATCGATAAGCGCCTGGATGTCCCTGGCTTCACCCACGGCCCTGGCGGTTGCCCCGGGCACCAGCGCATCCATAAATTTGAGCGCCGTTGCAGGCGTGTGCGCCATCTGATCTTCAAGGTTCCATGCCGCGTAATTGGGGTAGCCGAGAAGTCTGGCCTTCTGGGCACGCAACTGAGCCAGGCGGGCGATGGTGTCGCGCGTGTCGTTGGCATCCCCACGCTCGGCACGATTCCACGCCTCCTGGAACAGAGCTTGGCGGGTGACGCGATTACGCAGAGACAACAAGCTCGGCTGTTGCGTTGTGTTCTGCAGGGGAATCACCCAGCCCTCGACATTGCGATCCTTGGCGGCCTGCGCGGCGGCAGCCAACTCGGCCTCGCTCAATCCCGACAGCGCGGCTTTGTCCTTCGTCACATAGGCTCCGTCCCTGGTGGCGGCCAGCAGCTTGGATATAAAGGCAGTGGAGAGATTGGCATCCTCTTCATTGAGCTTTTTCAACTCGGCTTTGTCGGCGTCAGAAAGCCGCGCACCGGAGTGCACAAATTGCTCGTAGTCATATTCCACCAGGCGCAGGGATTCGGCATCTAGATGCAGCGAATGGCGCTCGTCGTAAATCTCGGATACCCGCTTGAATAATTTGGGATTCAGGTAAGTGGCATCCTGCAAAGCGGACAGCTTTGGCGCCTCGGTCTCCTGGATCTTTTGCAGCACCGGATTCATATTGGCGCCGGTAACCCCGCTGAAAGCTCCCATCACACGGGTGAGTAGCTGCCCGGACCTTTCCATGGCCACGACGGTGTTCTCAAACGTGGGCTCCGCCGGATTGTCAGCGATGGCGTTCGTCTCCTCGAGCTGCTGGGCAATTCCGGCCTCAATCGCAGGCTGATAGTCGGCATCCTTGATCTTGTCGAACGGCGGAGCATGAAAGGGCAAAGAACTGGGGGCATAAAACGGGTTGGCGGGGCCGAAACCCACATCGGCAGGCTCGGCGCGCAGGGAACCAGAAGTGAGCGCAATGACGCCTGTAGTGACCAATGTTGATATCTGTGACATTAGAATCCTCATTCTGCCTGGCCCAATTCTATTCATGACTGCGTATGCTCCCTACCCTCGGTGGAGCACTGGAATTTCCTCACCAGGGATGATCCAGCAGTTTACTCCTCGGGGCAAAAGCGGCGGGAGAGCCCGACTTCGCGATCGTGGATTTGGCACCATCTCGTGACACACGTGGAGAGCGGTATAATTCGGGCGCATTCGTTCTGAAAAATGAGATTCACATCAACCACCAGCCTTGTCTGCGTCTGGCAAGGTCCAGACCTTTCGCCTGACTGCCCGCCTCAATTTGAGGCCGTTCCACTCTCTCAATGTCCAATCCGGAGGAACCATTCATGTTTGAAGTCCGCGCCTCATTTACTCCGCTATTCCTGATTGCAGCTCTCGCCGTCAGTTGTGGTATTCGATCGTCGCGTGCACAGGCGCCAGCCGGGCCCGGATCGCCTCTGAACCTGCGTTGCGAATACCTGCCGGACCCATTGGGGGTCGATACTGCCCAGCCCCGTTTCTCCTGGGTGCTGCAGGATTCGCAGCGCGCAGAAGCGCAAACTGCGTACCAGGTTCTGGTGGCGACCAAGCCCGACCAGCTGGGCCACGACAGTGGCGACCAATGGGACAGCGGGAAGGTAGCCTCAGAGGACTCGACCCAGGTCGTCTACGCCGGTAAGGCGCTTCAAAGCGGCAAGACCTACTATTGGAAGGTTCGCACCTGGGATAAAGAAGGAAAGTCCAGCGAGTATAGCCGGACGGCACACTTCGGTATGGGGTTGTTGTCACAGGCGGAGTGGAAAGGTTCCTGGATTGGCAGCGGCAGCGCCGGCGGTAACGAGTTTCGCAAAGAATTTACGCTGAACGGCAAGGTTGCCGACGCCCGCGTCTACATCACCGCGCTGGGGTATTACGAGCTGCGGGTGAATGGAAAGAGGATCGGCCACAATGTGCTCGATCCGGGATGGACCACGTATCCCAAGCGAGTGCTCTACTCCACCTATGACATCTCCTCAGCCCTGCAGGAAGGGCCGAACGTGATTGCAGTTATGCTCAGCGGCGGATGGGCAACTCAAAAGGTGAATGGTTCTGATATTTATTACAATTCGCCCGCGCTACTGATGCAGATGAATGCCGAACTCGCAGGGGGCCGACAGATGAGTGTGGTCAGTGACGCCTCTTGGAAGACAACTGCGGGGCCGATCGTGGACGCCAGCGTTTACGACGGAGAAGTGTATGACGCGCGCCGCGAAACACCGGGTTGGGATACGCCGGGGTTTGCGGACGCTGGATGGAGCGCGGCGCAGGTGATGCAAGGCTCCGCAGGCATTCGTTCCTCGCAGATGATGCAGCCCATTCGCGTAGTCGATACCATCGTCCCGGTCAAGCTCACCAGTCCTGAACCGGGAGTGTATGTCTACGATATGGGGCAGAATATGAGCGGCTGGGCCCGCCTGCAAGTGGAAGGACCGGCAGGCGCCAAGGTCACGCTCCGCTACGCTGAGCTTCTCTACGACAACGGAATGATCAACCGCGAGAATATTCGCGAAGCGAAATCCCGCGACATCTACATTCTTCGCGGCGGCGAGCAGGAGAATTATGAGGCGCGTTTCACCTATCACGGATTCCGCTACGTTGAGGTAACGGGCTTCCCTGGGACGCCCAGCCTTGATTCGGTGCGCGGGCGCGTGGCCCACACCGCGGTAAACACCGTGGGCAGCTTTATGGCCTCAAAACAGATTCTCAACGACATCCAGAAGCTGGTTCGCTGGTCTCAACTCACCAATCTCTTCAGCGTCCCCACCGATTGCGACCAGCGCGATGAACGCCAAGGATGGATGGGCGATGCGCAGGCCACCGCAGAAGAAGCCATGATGAACTTCGATATGGCGGCTTTCTACACCAACTTTATCCGCGACATTGCTGACGCCCAGGGAGACGATGGCGCGTTGCCCTCCACGGTTCCTCGCAAGTACGGCATGTACCCCGCCGATCTCGGTTGGGAAACAGCCTATCCGTTGCTCGTGAAGTACATGTGGGAGCAGTATGGCGATCGTCGCATTCTGGAGCAGAACGAGAGCGGCTTGAAGAAGTACATTGAGTTCCTGCGCAGCCATGCGGTCGACAATGTCATGCACGACAAACTTGGTCACGAAGGCGACTGGGTGGAGCTGGCTCACACTCCCAACGATTATGTTGCTGACTTCTGGTACTACTACGATGTCCAGACCTTGGCCAGAATCGAAAAGACTCTGGGCAACTCAGCCAGTGCGGAAACTTACGGCAGGCTCGCCACGGATATTCGCGACGCCTTCAACCGTACCTATTTCCACCCGGAGACGGGCCAGTACGCCAACGGCACGCAGGCAGCCAACGCCATGGCGCTGTTCCTTGACATGGTTCCCAAGGACCAGCGCGACGCAGTTACAGACAATCTGACCAACGATGTCCTCTATTTCCACGACACTCACGTCACCACTGGGTTTATTGGCGTTAAGTTCCTCCTGCCCGCGTTGACGTCGACAGGACACTCTGACCTGGCCTATGACCTCTCGGTGCAAACCACCTATCCCAGTTGGGGCTACATGATTTCACGCGGAGCCACCACGCTGTGGGAACTGTGGGAGGAAAAATCCGGACGGAGCATGAACTCCCAGGATCACATTATGTTCGGCAGCGTGGGAGCGTGGTTCTACCAGGGGCTGGCGGGCATTAACCAGAGCGAAGACGGATCTGGATACCGCCATCTCCGCATCGAGCCCCAGATTGTGCGCGACCTGCATTGGGCCAGCGGCACGGTGGATACAATTCGCGGCACGGTCACTTCATCCTGGAATCACCAGCCGGGCGCCGTGACGCTGCAAGTCACAATTCCCGTCGGTTCCGATGCTCGCGTGGTTATCCCCAAGGCAGATGAGATGTCGGGAGTTATGGTGGAGGAAAATGGCCACGTGGTTTGGGAGAAAGGCCACTTCGTTCCCGGAGATCCCGGCGTTGCCAGCGCAACAGAGGAAGACGGCAACTTTGCCTTTGAGGTGGGATCTGGAGAGTATTCCTTCCGCCTCACTGGGAAGTAAGACCGAGAACCATATCGGGGGGCCGATCACACCCGTGGTCGGCTCCCCATATTTCCGATCCCGCCTTTGGCCTGATTCCCGATCTAGCTTGCCAACACAAAGAGTTGGCTACCGCGACTCGATCATTGCGATCTATTCATCGTTGGTCCCGCGACTGCTAGTCCATCATCGACGAATTGAGTTCAAGATGATATGGAGAAGGGGCTGCAGCTTCTATTGCCAAATCAGCTATTGTGGCTCCGTCCAGCACGTCGAGCATGGCCCTTTGGGCCTTAACCCAGACAGGATGCGCCGGGCACCACGACTTCCGATTGCAGGATTGCCCATGTGTCAGGCAGACGTTGAGCATGATTGGCCCATCGATGGCCTCAATCACTTCGCGCACTGATGCCTGCCGGCCGCGTGCGAGAATCTCGAATCCGCCCAGCGGTCCCCGCCGGGAAGAGATCAGCTCCGCGCGGGTCAGTGCCTGCAGAACCTTGGAAAGGAAGCTGCTGGGAGCACCTGTGGCCTCGGCCAGCGCCGGCAACATTGCGCGCTCGTTGTCGGCCAGAGTGGCGAGATGAATCATCACTCGCACGGCGTAATCGGCCGCACGCGTCAACTGCATTGATGAACTGAACTTTTCCATGTTGTTGCCACCTATAGCATAAATTGCGGACCGAAACACCGAAGACCGTTGCAGTGGGCACTCGCATCGCTGGGTGTGCGCTGTATGCACAGGCTTACCTTCCTTCCTGGCGCGTGAGTCGCATGGAGTTGGCCACCACCGACGTGCTGGACAGTAACATGGCGGCCGCGGCGAAGATGGGCGTGAGCACCCCGGCAAAGGCCAGCGTGATGCCCAAGCCGTTGTAAATGAACGCCCAAGACAGGTTCTGCCGGACCACTCGCCTGGTTTTGGCGGCAAGGCGAAAAGCGTCCTCCACCCTGGCCAGCGATCCACTGACCAGAACCACCGGGGCAGCGCTCATGGCAATGTCGGCGCCGGTTCCCAGGGCGATGCCCAAGTCAGCCTGGGCCAGCGCGGGCGCATCATTCACCCCATCACCAATCAGTGCAACTCGCTTCCCGGACTGCTGCAATTCCCTGATAATGCGCACCTTGGCGGCGGGAGGGGCTTCGGCGGTGAAGTCGTCTACACCAATCTGACGCGCTACCGCGGCGGCTGTCGGCCATGAATCCCCGGTCACCATCTTCACGCGAATGCCACGCTCGCACAGGCGCTCCACCATTTCAACTGCCCCGGGCTTGATCTCGTCGCCAAAACCAAGCATTCCGCGAACCGCTTCATCCCAACCAAAAAATGCAACTGTCCGGCCGGCTTTCTGCAACTCCCCGGCGCGCAATTCCGCGTCGGCGCCCATCTGGCAGCACGCCGTCGACATCATTTGCCGGTTGCCGATAAATACGCGGCGCCCACCGGCAGTTCCGCTGATCCCCTCCCCTTTACGAATCTCAACGGCCTCTGCAGCCAGAGATTGAAGATGGTGCGAACCGGCGTATTCGACAACGGCGCGGCCCAACAGGTGCTCGGAATAGGCTTCAATTCCCGCCAGCATGGGCAGCCACTCCGCAAAAAACAGCTCTTCACTATTGCTCTCAGCATGCAGCGGCTCCGCGCCGCCGCAGCCGCCCGCTAGCGCCAACGCTTCCACCTTCGTTTCCAGCAGGGCAAACTCAACCAGACGAAAGTCTCCGTGGGTTACGGTTCCGGTTTTGTCCAGCACCACCACGTCGATCTTGCCCAGGGTTTCAAGCACCCGGCTGTCGCTGATCAGCAGGCCCTCTTGCGATGCGCGGCCCACAGCCGCAGTAATCGCCAATGGAGTGGCAAGGCCAAGTGCACAGGGGCAGGCAATAACCAGGATCGTGGTAGCGCGTAACATGGCAGCGACGATGCCGGCGTGCGTCCCAGCCAGTACGGCGAAATCCAACGCAGCCAGCAACACTACCACCGGAACAAAGACGCGAGCCACGCGATCCACTGTACGCTCGATGGGAGCACGGCTGGCCAATGCCCGCTCTACCAGCCGGATGATCTGGGCCAGCGCACTCTCGTCTCCAGTTCTGGTGGCGCGCACCTGGATCACTCCACCAGCGTTCAGACTCCCAGAGACCACCGCATCTCCGATTCGCTTGGTCACTGGTGTGGATTCTCCGCTGAGCAGCGATTCATCGGCGTAGGTCTCCCCTTCAACCACAATTCCATCCGCAGGCACGCGCTCACCTGCCTTGACCACAAAAACCTGTCCCGGTGCGAGTGCATCGATCGCCACAAAGCGCTCACCTGCACTGCTGAGGAGGCGTACCTTCTTTGGCATGAGCCGGTAGAGCAGAGCAATGTTGCGCGAGGCACGATCCTTCGCCGCGCGCTCGATCAGTTTGCCCGCCAGAACCAGAGTGACGATGGCGGCAGCGGTGTCGAAATAAACATGGGTCTGGCCGCGTATGGTCTGCGCGGCGCTGAGAAAGTACGCGGCAAGAATCCCCATTGCCAGCAGAGCCTCCATACGAATCTGCCGGTTATAGATTCCAAGCGCAGCGGCGCGGAGGATCGGCCAGGCACAGTAAAACACCAGCGGAGTGGCCAGCAGTAAAAGGAAGAATGGCAGGATGCGGCTGGCGCTTGCGGAGATCTGTTCGAAGTAGCCAACATAGAGGATAGTGCTGAAACCCATGATGTTGGCCCACAGAAAGGCGGCCACACCCAGGCGCAACAGCAGGTCACGAGCCTCCGATTTACCTGCGGTGTTTTCCCCGCCATACTCTGTCGCCCGGTAGCCGAGTTTGGCAATGCGCGCCGCAATGCTGTCCGGAGGAAGATACTGTGGGCAGTACTTTACCTTGGCCAGATCGGAAGCAAAGAACACATCGGCCTCGACCACGCCGGGCAGCGCGCGCAATGCATGCTCGATGAGCCAAGCGCACGCGGAACACCACATCCCGCTGACCTGCAACAGCACTTCCTGCGTGGGGGCCCGGGGATCGATCGCGACTGGCGATGTGGGCTCGTTCTCGCCCGTAGGATTGGAGATAAGCCCCAACTCCAGGCTGCGGCGAAAGACCTCAGTGTCACGAATGTTCTGTCCGCTGGCGATCACTCCGCTCTCCAGCAGAATGGCATAGACGTTGGCGCAGCCCATGCAACAGAAGGGAATCTCGCGGGCATTGCAGGTGCGCACCAGCGGATGCTTCCCGCAGGGAAGCTCACATAACCCGCAGGTTGCGTTAGTTCCCATGGTCAGCGGCTTCCGCCTCCACCCGATTCAGAACTCTGGCCGATCGGTCTGCCCTGCTGATCGAGCATCACCGGATTAGCGCGCTTGGTGGCCACGAAAACAAAAATAAGAATTCCGCAAAAAACCACAAACACCACCGCCAGCACCACCGTGAGCGGCGCAATGGGACGGCGCATTGAAAGCGTTGCCGCCTGGCGTTGGTTCAAATCCATCAGTGCTCCTTCCATACTCATTGGTCAAACGGCCCGGCATCTCTTGAACTAATGCTTCCCTGCAGGCTTAGCCGGCGGCTCATTTTCCATAGGTGCGATAAAAGTCTCCGCAAACAAGCCGTCCTTTTGCGCCGGAACCACATGCGTCAAAATGCTCAGGTGATTAACTCCGGGGCTGACTGCCGTAGCAGCGGCGGCAATATCGAACTCGCGCTGCAACGTCTCGCCGGGCTGCAGCGTGACCCCATCTTCCATGCCCAGAATCTTGCAGGCCGGCAGGTCCGCGAGGGAGAGAGTCACCCTTGCTTGACTCTTGCCGCGATTGGACGCCAGCAGACGGAACCGGTTATGGATCAGGCCATCCGGTCCTTTGCTGTAGAGGGTGATGCGGTCGGGCATGATGCGCACCAGCACCGCCTGGCGCACGTTGATGGCGATGGAGAGCCCCGATGCGTAGATCATGAGCAACACCAGCACCGCGACTCGTTTGCCGTCGCGCAAGCCGATGCGGCGATACCACGGTTCCTCCGCGGCGTTCTTGCCCGCATCGCCCCACGCATAGTGGATCAGCGATTCTCTGCCCATCCGGCCCAAGATCGTGGAGCAACCATCAATACATTCGGCGCAATGAGTGCACTCCAACTGGTGCGAAGAGAGGCGAATGTCGATGCCCATGGGACAGGCCAGCACACATTTCTCGCAGTGAATACACTTGCCCTCGTCGTCCTGGTAATGCACCTGCAGCGTATGCTTGTCGGCCAACATATTCTGCAGGTAGCCATAGGGGCAGATCGCGGTGCAGAACCGCTGTCGCAGAAATGCGAAATCGAGCAGCGTAACCAGGGTCACACTGGCCCCTACAATACCTCCCGCGGTGCGAATGTCGAGCGTGAGCAGGCGATGAAAGAGATCCACGGGCGGAACAAAGTAGGAAACGAAGACGAAGGTTACGAAAACCGAGGAGGGCAGCAGAACGGCTGAAAAGAGTGCAATTGAGAGCATGCGCCTCAAGCTGGGTCCGCGCTTCGACAACTTTCGGTTGACAAGACGCGAGATCCGTTTTTCAAGCGTGTTCGCGGCCTCGCTGAAAATCATCTGCGGGCAGAGATAGCCACACCAAAAACGCC
The DNA here is from genome assembly GCA_964396795.1 of uncultured Occallatibacter sp. Classification (GTDB taxonomy): domain Bacteria; phylum Acidobacteriota; class Terriglobia; order Terriglobales; family Acidobacteriaceae; genus Telmatobacter. The sequence continues at coordinate 378,936 of CAYNGB010000001.1, forward strand.
CGTAGATCATGGCCATAGCGGCCACCAGTATCCACAGAAACATCATGGACAGAAAGATGATGGCGAACTCGCTGATCCATAGCTCCGCACCAAAAAAATAAAAACGCTGGCGAGGCAGGTCGAGGCGTATCACGTCGAACAGCGGCAGCAGGATAAAGACGACGAAGCAGATCAGTTGCACCGTCTTGCGCACGCGATGGAACTTCGTGCCCGGAAGGACAACCCTTGTGCGCGCTGGTGCGGCGTTGATCTTTGTGTCAGTCGCCATCGTATTCCAGTCCTTACATCGTACCCATGTGGTCCATGTGACCGTGCATCGCGGAACCGGCCATAACTCCCCGCGCAATCAGTAGAGCCCCCATTACCAGAACCGTAACCGCGGAGATGGTGGTTCCCCAGCGCGCCAGCTTGCGCGTGGCCGCCGACGATCCCAACCCCACCACCACCAGCGCTGCACTGGTGCCCATACCGAATGCCAACATTGTCAGGGCTCCGTCCAGGGGCGTAGCCGCACCCAGCGCTTTCATCAGCGCCGCGTACACCAGCCCGCAGGGCAGGAAACCCATCAGCACCCCGAGCGAGAATTTGCTGACCGCGGACGGGGACGACATCAATTTGCCGGCCGGACGCAGAAGCCGCGAAGGCAGCGCGAATCCGCGCCAGGCCCTTACTCCTGGCGACAATCCCAGCAAAACCAGGCCGGCTATTACCATGGCCACGCCGGCCACAATCGCGGCTACGTTTTCCACTCCAGCCAGCCGGCCCACAAATCCCATGGTCCCCCCGGCCAGTCCTGCAATCGCGCCTAGCAACATGTACGTGAGTGTGCGGCCGGAGTTATAAGCCAGATGCAGCCTCAACAAGGACCGCTGTGCGGCTCCAGTATTGGCGGCCACGCTGTAGGTGAGCACAATAGGCCCGCACATCTGCACACAGTGGAGACTGCTGACGAATCCGAAAGCCAATACGAGAAAGAAGTCGCTGGGAGTCATGGCCTTTCCTGAGCCTGGCTCTTCTGTCTGGCTTGGCCGTTCTCCTCCTTGAAATTCAACAGGGGCGCGTTCGGACCGTGCTTCAACTTCGGATTCAGCCCCGGGAATGTCACGCACATGCGGTGGAAATCGAAGCGCTGCATAGTGATGGCATGAGATGGGCAACGTGCGGCGCACAGACCACAGCGGATGCAAGTGGTCTCATCCTTCATCATCACCCCGCCCAGGCTGTCGAGTTGGGCCTTGTCATATTTGTCAATGTCCGCCGGCGCCACGGCTAGCATGCTTGCCACCCAGTCGCGTCCCTCACTCGTGCGGCAGACTTCTGCCAGGCCGGTCAAGCGGATCAGGTTTTCAGGACAGATATCCACGCAACCGGTACAGGCCAGGCACATCGCCGTGTCAAACACGGTGTTGACATTGCAGCGAAGGCAGCGTGACGCCTGTGCGCGTGCAACATTCTCAGGATATGTATCCTCGATAACCTGCAGGGAGGATGCGCGCTCCGCTGCGTCAACCACCGGAGGGTGATGGCGACGCAACTGGTCCCAGCCCTCCCGCATGGTATAAACCGCCGGCGACCAGGACGAGCGCACCGTCTCTTCGCTGCGCGTGCCGCGAAGAAAGTCGTGCATCGAACGGGCTGCAATTTGCGCCGACCGGATCGCGTTGATAAACAGGCGCGGACCGTGCGCGATGTCGCCGCAGGCAAAGACGTCGGGAGCGCTGGTCTGATAGGTCTCCGGATCCACTTTGATCAGTCCGCGGTTCGACTCCACTCCGTCTCCCGGCTGCAGGAATGAAAGGTCAGATGACTGGCCGATTGAAAAGATAATAGTGTCGGCTGGGATTTCTTCGACGTTGGCCTCATTGAACATGGGGTTGAAGCGGCCGTTGGCATCAAAGACCGCGGAGCACTCCACGGTACGCAACCCCGCCACCTTGCCGTCGCGGCCCACAATCTCACGAGGACCCCGCGAATTGTGCAGCACCAATCCCTCTTCGGCGCCCTCGGTCACCTCGATCTCGTCGGCTGGCATCTCCGAGCGCTTTTCCAGGCAGACCACGTGCACTTCCTTGTCGCCGCTCATCCTCATCGCCGAGCGAGCCACGTCGTAGGCCACGGATTCGCCGCGCTCGATGTCCGCCATGGTGTCGGTGTGACCGAGCAGCTCCAGCGGGCGTACTGCGGAGCGCGCCACGTCATAGGCCACGTTTCCGCCGCCGATCACGATGATCCGTTTGCCCACCGGCAGAGGATTACCTTCGTTGAAGGCGCGCAGAAAATCCATCCCGTCGTATACGCCGCTGAGGTTGGCTCCGGGCAGATCCAGCTTGCGCCCCTTGGGCAACCCCACGCCGAGGAAGATGGCCTTGAAGCCCTGTGCGCGCAGGCTCTCAATCGTGAAGTCGCGGCCCAGCCGCTGATTGCACTTTAGTTCGATCCCCAGCGACAGGATGGCGTTGATCTCCGCCATAACCAGGTCGCGCGGCAGGCGGAAGACCGGTACTCCCGCGGTCAGCATGCCTCCCGGCGCGGAATAGGCTTCGAATACCGTCACCTTGTATCCCACTTGCGCCAGGTCATGTGCCACGGTCAGGCCGGCCACTCCCGCACCGACCACCGCAACCGGTTCATAGTTGCCGCGATTCTGGGGCAGCATCTGCTGATTGCAGCCCTCGCGGTAAGATTTGAAATCTCCGCTCTCCGGACCAAACTGATCGGTCACAAATCGCTTCAGAGCGCGAATCGATACCGGACTATCCAGGGAGCCTCGGCGGCAATTCGCTTCGCACGGCGCGCCGCACACTCGCCCGCAGATTGAGGCAAACGGATTGGTGGCGCGCGCGATGCGATATGCGTCCTCGTCGCGGCCTTCCGCGATTGCGTTCACATACCCGCATGCGTCGGTGTGCACGGGACAGGCATCCTGGCACTTGACCATTTCCATCCAGTAGCCTGCCCCGCCGATCACGTCGAATTGTCCGCCTGTTTGCGCCATGTTCCGTCCGCTATTCCTCGTGTCCGGGCTTCTTGAATAGGAAGGCAAGGAGAATGATTAGATAAGCCGCGATCAGAGCTCCCACCACGTACATAAAGCCGTTGGCGGTTCCGGTTACCGCGTTGAGTTGCTGCACAAGCGGGCCGCGGGTTGAATGATGAATTTCGCCATTCATAAAAACGACGAGGTAAATCACGACCGCTGCACCGATGATGGGAAACGCGAGTTTCAGGAATCCGGGAACTCCGGTTCCCTTTCGCTCCGTGATCCATCCGTCCGCATATTCCTTCAATTCAGGCTTGGAATCTTCAGTGCTCATCAAGGCCTCCGCGGCGCGCCGGCGCCGGTTGGTTGCGTTTCATCATCGTCAGGATTGTCCTTGAGCATGCGGTACTTCGGCTCCTCGCTGTTCGGGCCAAGGTATCCATCCTTCAGCGAGCGAACGAAGAAAAACACCGCCCCACCCGCCAGCAGCACGAACAGGAAATAGGAAAAGTACACGCTCGGATAGGTGAAATCAGTCATAGCCGCGCCTCACTTCTCATAGTCGTTGTCGGGCCGCCAGTCCTTGGCGCGGCCACGCGTTTGCAGGTAGGCGACCAGGTCGTCTAGCTCCTGTGAATTGCCCGCGATCCACGGAAACGGCGGCATGATCGAGCCCGGCACCAGGTCGCGCGGATTACGGAAGTGTGCGCGATGCCACTCCTTGTTGTATTTGCCGCCGATGCGCGAAAGATCCGGCCCCGTGCGCTTGGTGCCGAAGGTCTGACGATAGTCGTAGACAAATTCATCGGGAGTGGAGACCGGGGAAGGAACGCCCTTCCATCCCGAGCGAATTACGTCCGAGGCCAGGGTGCGCGTCTGCTGGGTGTGGCAATACTTGCAGCCTTCGCGAATGTAGATGGCGTAGCCGCGCTTTTCCTGCTCGGTGTAATCTACCAGCTTGCCGGTCGGCCCCTTCGACGGGTCGGCGTTGGCAAAGGGCTTTCCCCAGCTCTTATCGATCAGGGGTGGCGCCACCGTGGTGAGTAGCCCGCCTATAAAGAACAGGCCCAGAGCGGCCACCACAAACCAGGTTGCATTTGAATCGGTCTTGTGCAGCATGCGATCTCCCTTCGCCTACGAGCGCACCGGCTCGGCCTGGGCTTTACCGCTTCCCAGTGCGGTGGACCAAATGTTGTAGAGAAACAGTACGATTCCGGAGAAGATCAGGATTCCAGAGAAGAAGCGCACCATCCATACCGGCTTCAGAGCGACCACCGTGTCAATGAATGGGATCGACGGATTGTTCCACTGCCAGCCCTGCCAGAACCCGCCCAGCCACAGCGCCGTAAACATGCCAAGCCCGCCGACCAAAAACAGCCAGAAGCTCCAGTTGGCCGCGGCTTCAGAGTGAAGCGTAGTTTTGAAAACCCGCGGTATCACGTAATACACGCCCGCCATGGCCATGAAGGAAAAGGTTCCCAGAACCGCCATATGCGCGTGGCCGGGAATCCAATCCGTCTTGGAAACAATTGCGTTTACCGAGCGCAGGCTATGCATCGGTCCCTGGAAACACGTGAGCAGATAGAACACCGTGCCCGACATCAGGAACTTGAGCGAAACGTTGTCACTGAGCTGGTGCCACTCGCCCTTCATCGTGGCAATGAAGTTATAAACCACCGCCCACACCGGAATCAGAAGCATGATGGAGAAGACGATGGAGACGGTCTGCAGCCACTGCGAGATCGGTCCGTGGAGCATGTGGTGGGCGCCGGTCCACACATAGACAAAGGCCAGTGACCAGAAGCCAACCATCGACAACTTATGGCTGAACAACGGTGTGTTCGAGGCGCGGGGGATAAAGTAGTAGGCCACCGCAAGTCCGGCTGGCGTGAAGATCAGTCCAACCGCATTGTGGGTGTACATCCAGGTCAGGTTGGCCTGGTTTACGCCGGTGATGCCGGGCAGCAACGTGGCGAAGTTACCGGTCAGGTAAACGAATGCCGTCCACAGGATGGTGCCCATCAGATACCAGGTGGATACGTACATCTGATTATATTTGCGCGTGGCAATGGTGGCGAAGATGTTCACCCCAAACATCACCCACGCAATCACCACCAGCACCGCAACCGGTGTGGGCAGGTCAGCGTATTCCAGGCCCTTCTGGTATCCGCCCAGGAGGGTCACGATGGCGCTGAGGATGATGATGTTCCACAATATTGAGGTCGCTATGCCCAGCTTTTCACTCCACAGCTTCACCCCGCAGAGGCGCGGGACAATGTAATACGCCAACCCCATATCCGCCGCCAGCAGCCAGCCGAACAACATGCCGTTGACGTGCAAAGGACGCATGCGCCCGTAGGTGAAGTACGGAATCGTGCCCAGGAATTGCGGCCACACAAATTTTGCCGCGATGATGAGGGCGATGACGCCGACGATGGCGAAGTACCCGACCGCGCCAAGCAGAAACCATTTCACTGTGGTGTCCTGGTGGATTTCCGGCGAGGCAACCGCGGCGCTGGAACTAATGCCTGGTTGTATAGCCTTTACTGCCTCTGCCATTACTGCCTCCTCTGGTGCTTCTCACTCTCAATTCCCGCTTTGCTTCGTGGCTTAGTTGAGACTGCGAATGTAATTCACAATGTCGCCGACATCGTTTTGCGAAAGCCCGTAATCCATCCATGAGGGCATGGCCGTACCCTCCACGCCATACATCACCGACTCGAACAGACGACGGTCCGGTGCGTTGTGAATGAAGGCGGAGTTCCTCAGATTGCGCGGACGCGGCGAGATATCCATCGAGTTTGGTCCTCTGCCATCGGCCTTGCGCCCGTGGCAACCAATGCAGCGTTGCATGAAGATTGCCTGGCCCCTGCTCGCCGAATCCACCGACATGGGCATCGGGTTCTGCTCCGGTACCTTGCGCGGCTTCAGCAGGCGTTGCGGCTCATGTACGAAGGCTGCCGATACGTAATCGAATACACCCTTGATTTGCACGTCGTTCAGGGTCTTGCCCCAATCGGGCATCGAGGTTCCGGGCACGCCATCGTGAATCGAGGTTAGGAAGCGGGCTTCCGGCTTGGTGACCATGAACTCGGCTCTGGTAAGGTCGCGCGGCGCGGGATCGAGATAGATCGCGTTGATGCCATGGCCGTCACCCTTTTCTCCGTGACAGCGAGCACAAAGGCTCTTGTAGGTCTCGGCCGGTGTCGCGGGCGCAGGTGGCGCGGTGCGTGTGAGCAGGTACGCGGTAATGTCCTGGAACTCGGCGTCCGGCAGTCCAAACACCGGCATATTCGAATCTGGAATTCGCGAGCGCGGATTGTGGAAGTGGTCCATCAGCCAGGGTTCGTCGCGCACCAGTCCCTCATAGGAAAGGTCGGGCGAGATTCCGCCATCGTGATCCCCTAGCTTGTGGCAGGAGAGGCATGCGTAGCCCTGAATCAACTGCCCGCCGCGTTCGGCCGCGGTCTTTGCGGGAGCAGCATTCGCGGCGGCTGCGCCCACGCTCTCCGGAACCGGAGCTTCGGCCTTTGCCTGCAGTTGAAAACTGTCCATCGACGACTGGGCCGGGCTGGCACCGTGCCGGCTCTTGAGAAAAATCACCAGCGCCTTACGGTCGTCGTCGCTGAGTTTGAATTGCGGCATGATCGAGGTGGGCGTGTAAGCGCGGGGATCAACGATATGTCCCCACAGGTAATCCAGCTTGCGCTCTTTACCTTCTTCGGTCAGATCCGGACCCAAAGTTCCTGCCGATAAACCCTCGATGCGATGGCATCCATAGCATCCCGTCTTGAAGAACAGCGCACGTCCGTGGGCCACCAGCGGCGTTCCGGCGAAATCCTTGCCGGTATGGCACTGGGCGCAGTTGGCCTGCATGTATTCCTTGCCGCGAAGGTGAGCCGCGATCTCCTTATTCCAGCCGGTTTGCGTGGTGTAGCCCAGCATGGGGTCCGGACAGAAGGAGTCCTCGCCATGCGCGTCGCCTGCCTCCAAGCCACGCCCCTGGCCGTCGTGACATGTAGTGCAGCCGAACTCTGAGAACTTGTGGCGCCGCTCCCAGCGACCGTTGCGGAAGACGTCGCCCATCTCAGCCGAGTAGGGGTGGGTGCGCAGCGGTTCATTGGCGGAAGTGAAGCGCGGGTCGTCCGCGGCGATGTGGCAGCTTTCGCAGCGATCGATACGCGTGCCGCCAAACGCCGTCACAATGGTCTGCTCGATCTTCGGAGTTTTTCCCTCAAGCGAGGCTCGTTCGGCGGGGGTCTTCGCCAGTTCAAGCGCCTGATGGAAGTAAGCCCTTTGATTGTCCTCCCAGCGGCTCTGGAACTGGTCGTACACCACCACTCCCGACCCCACCAACACCACTAGGCTCACCACGGCCAACGCCAGTCGCATACCTGAAACTCCTCAGAACGGTGACACGAACTGCCAGTTCGCGCCGCGGAAGAAAGTGCCAATCACAATCAGGATCACGTTCACAACCACGCAAATCAGAAAGAGCGAATTCGCCAGCAGCCGTTGTCGCGCAAACCACCGCCCCACGCCCGCCTTGCCGCGGTCAAAATAGGGCAGCAGCACCAGCAGCAGCAGTTCGATGCCCGGTACGCCGATGCCGCCCCAGAAGGCCGAGTAGCTCACCTGCTCCTGCAAACCCAGGAAGTACCACGGCGCCTTGGCCGGGTTGGGCGGATGCATTACGTTCACAGGCTGTTCCAATGGCGCATTAAAGAAGAAGGAAACCGCCATCACTCCCGCAATGGTCAACAGCAGGACAAACAACTCGGCAATAAGCAGATTGGGCCAACTGAAGACCGTGTCCGGATTCAGCTTGTCGACCTTTACAAACGTTCCGCGCACGATTCCTTGCAGGCTGAATCTGCGGCCAGGCTCGGCATGCGCGCCGCGGGTGGCCATAGCCAGTGCAGGCTCCGGTTCAACAACGACTTCCACCGGCGGTTCGGTTTCGACTTCCTCAGGCTTGGCTAGACCGCCGTCCTTGCGAATCCGCCAGAAGTGCACTGCCACAAGCAACGTGAGCGCCAGGGGCAACACCACTACGTGCAGGACATAGAACCGGAGCAGCGCTTCCTGGCCCACCGTCGCATCGCCCAGCAGAATGAACTTCACCGTTTTGCCCACCAGCGGCGCATATCCGGCAATCGATGTGCCCACCGTGATGGCCCAGAAGGCCAGCTGGTCCCAGGGCAACAGATAGCCGGTAAAGCTCGACAGCAGGGTGAGCAGGAACAGTGCGACGCCGATCATCCAGTTGAACTCGCGCGGTGGCTTGTAAGACCCGGTAAAAAACACCCGGCACATGTGCAGGAATACCGTCGCCACCATGGCGTGGGCCGACCAGCGGTGCATATTGCGCAGAATCACACCAAAGGCCACTGAGCTGCGCAGATCGAGCATCCGGTCATAGGCCTGTGTCGTCGATGGAACGTAATAAAACATCAACAGAACACCGGTCACCGTGAGGATCACAAACAGGAAAAAGCTGATCAGCCCCAGGCCCATGGTGTAGGTGGGCCGCAACGCCTGGCGGCTTACCCTGACCGGCTGAATATGCAGGAAGAAGTTACTGAAACTGGTTGCAGCCCTCCCGCGATCCGACGACGGCAAGGGATTGCGAAAGATGGACTTTCTCACGTTGGCCGGAAAATCCACCACATTCTTCCACTTGGATTTGGCTTCGTTGCTCATACGCTCAGGTACGTTCCCGTCTGAATTTCGTTGTCCTTGTCCACTTCAAGTTCGCCGCTGGGGGTTAGCGTCACCTGGAACCACGAGAGCGCCTTGGGTGCAGGCCCGCCAGTCACATTGCCGTCCACGTCGAATTGCGAGCCATGGCAAGGGCACTGAAATCCGGTTGCCGAAGGCGCCACAATGCAGCCCAGGTGTGTGCACGTGGTTGAGATGGCCGCCACCTTGTTGCCTTCACGCACAATACACACTCGTTTGGGATCGATGGCGATCCGGGCACCCGGAGGAAACTCCTCCGGCCGCCCGATGCGGAAGCGGTTGGGCTGCCCGTACGTGGCGCGCGGTTTCATGAACACAAAGGTTGAAAACACACCGGCCAGCGCCGATCCCACCAGGCCGACGCCGCTGAGCCATGCCAGGAACCTGCGACGGGGAATCTGCTCCTCCCCCGACCGATGCTCATGGCCTTCAACTGTCCTTGGTGCTGCTCCCATGCTGCTGCTCCTCTTCAGGTGCTTTCGTTGCGGGCTTTCCGGCCGCAGCTTCCAGGTCGGACCAGAACACCTGGTATTTCACGTCTTCAAAACTCTTGAACTGGTGGCTGCGCACAGACCAGATGAAGATCAACAGACCGCCTCCGCCCATCAACAAACTGGCCGCTATGGCAATCCAGGTCAGTTCCATCACATCCCCCGCCGCGCGCAACTTTTGTCCTACGGGAATGGCTACACAGGCTGGATGACCCAGCCCCACGAGAAAGAAGTGGTCTCTGGATGCGTCGCATCTGGTTCGACAGCGAATACAGCGCCACAGATGAACCTCACGGTGGTCGCCACTCGGATAGTTTGTGGACTGCTTCTATCCAATTTCATAGGAACGGTGCAAAGTTATAGCCGCGCCATTGGAGGGGTCTGTGACGGCGATTACATGCCCGTGTGACAATGCCGGAACATAAAACGTCAAGACTTTGGTGTAACCGGATGCCTTTTATGGGACAGTGTTTTTCTTTCGTGAGAACTATATGCATTTCGATAGTGGACAATTTTAAATGTTGATGTGTAATGACTTATGCCTTACAGTTAACCGGGTTCATATTCTGTCTCCGGTCTCGGATGGCGATGCCTTTTGCCATTCTTGGGCAGTGCGATCTCTTCGAACCCCCGCAAGAACTCGTGCTATGACTCCTGATCTGGATTGAATAAACCCAATTGCGAATCGGCTGGTGATGATTGTTCGATCCGTGTCGCACGCATCTCTTCGGCCGGAAGGATGCGAAGAAGATGGCATGGTGGCCTTTCTGCCGATGCCAGATATTCCTCGTAATCTTGTGGCTCCAGGATGGTTGTCATTCGGTCATGGATAGGTTGTATGAGTTCGTTCGGCTCTCCGGTAATGACGGCGAAGGTTTGTTCCCATTGATTGGTCTTTGAGTTCTTCCATAGCTTCCAAACTCCGGCCATTCCGAAGGGTTCCCGGCCCGGGATTACGACCTCGTACTTGGGTTTCTTCCTTCCCTTCTCGACCTTCTGCCATTCAAAGATGGCATCGGCAGGAACTATGCAACGGCGCTGTTGAAATGAGTCCTTCCAGAACGCTGCCTGGTCAATGCGTTCTGAACGCGCCGTGAAGAGGTGGCGATCAGGCAGTTTGAAGCCCCAGCGCATGAGCGCGATCTCGTGCTCACCGGATTCGCCGGTAAAAACGACTGGCTGGACGGAGCCGGGAGCGATATCGTACTCAGGCTCCAGATAAATGCCCTCCAGATCCATCCCCGCATGAAAAACCTCGGCGATTCGCTGCTTATCAGAAAGTCTGCGGTAGCGGCCACACATTCCAGCCAGTGTAGAGGATGGCTGGTTGATGTACAGATTTTTTTATCTTGCGGAGGCTCTATCGTTTAGCGCAATCCTGCACAAAAATTGGTGCGACCGGTGATTGCCGGACGTTGGCATAAGAGCGAATATAAGGCGAAGATATTCGCCATGCCTTCCGCATCCGCAATTCGGTTCCAGATTGAAACTGCACTCGCACATCGGGTCCCCTCTGCTTTGACACCAATGCTGCGGGTTCCGCGGCCGGTGGCGCCTACAGGCATAGCGGCGGTGGATGACCTGTTGGAAGGCGGCCTGCCTGTGGGAGCTATTACGGAGTTTGTGGGTCCGGAATGCAGTGGGCGCACCTCGCTCGCGCTTACCTTTCTTGCCCGGATGACGCGGATGGGGAGCGTATGCGCATGGATTGACGTTTGCGATGGGATGGATCCCGAGTCGACAGCGGCCACCGGTATCGACCTGTCGCGTTTGCTGTGGGTGAGATGTGGGGGTTCAGCGGAACCTCCGCGGTTTTCTACGCGCTTCCAGTTTCCTCAGAAATACCTTGCCCCTCCGCAAGTGCAAAAGGAATTCCATGGCGGCTTAGGCCCGCATTCACAGGCGGAGGTTAAAGAGCCTTCCGAGGCCGTAAGCGATCTGCTGCGACCTGAAAACTTTGCACCGCGCTGCGCAGAACCGCAGCGAAGGATGAAGCCGGAACGCAAAGATTTTATGCCGATTTCGCCGATGCCTGCAGCGAAGTTGAACCCGCACGTGAGGTCTGGAAAGCCGTGGAGGCGGATTGAACAGGCGCTTCGTGTGGCCGATCTACTGCTGCAAGCTGGTGGCTTTTCAGCGATTGTGCTGGATATGGCCGGCGTCGCGCCTGAATATTCTGCACGCGTTCCGATCCCAACGTGGTTCCGTTACCGAGCAGCGGCAGAACGGACACAGACGAGCCTGCTCTTGCTGACGCAGCATTCTTGCGCAAAGAGCAGCGCAGAACTGCTGCTGCGATTCCAGCCGGGCAGTGCATGTGACGACGAGACCACGGTCTTCACAGGAATCGAACATCGCTTGGAAGTGGAGCAACGGCGATTCACACAGGTTCACGCGAATATTGTTCCAATGCGCAAGCCCCCGCAGAGAGAGAGCGACGCCCACTGGCGTACCCGCTCGACATGGGCAGGTGTGCGATGAACTGCGGTGAGTGCTATGCCTGTGTTTGCGTCAGGGAATTTCCAGCACAGGCGCTGTTGCGGCTGCGGCCGAATTTGTGCGATCACGCCTGCGTGGTGATGGAAGGCGAACCGCCGCTGCAACAGGTGTGTTCATTGACACGAAGAGCGCGCGAACTCGGTTTGGTGCCCGGCATGACGAAGGTGGAGATAGAGATGATTCCCAATGTCACCGTGCTGGCGCGCGCCATCAACGAAGAGAAAGCAGCGAAGGCGATTCTGCTCGAGTGTGCGGAGAGATTTTCTCCGCGCGTAGAAGAGTACAGCGAAGAAGGCATGTTCCTGTGTGCAATTGATATCGCAGGCACTGAGAAGTTATTCGGACCAGCGGAGACGCTTGCGCATAAGCTTCTTACCCGTATCCGTGCTTTGGGCATCATAGCCTGCATTGCCATCAGTCACAACTTTCATGCCGCAGTAGCAACTGCAAAAGGGCTCACGGCGCGCAATCCCGTCCAGATGATTCCAGAGGGCGGGGAAAAAGATGCGCTGGCATTGTTGCCTCTTACTGTTCTGGGCCTTACGGGAGAACAGGCTGAGACTCTCTCCCTATGGGGCATTCGCAGTTTGGGAATGCTTGCAGATTTGCCTGAAAAGGAATTGATTGCGCGCATGGGACAAGCGGGCAAGAAGCTTAGACAACTTGCGCGCGGCGAATTGCCGCATCTCTTTCAGCCAGTGGAGACTAAGTTCGCACTCAGAGAATGCATGGAGCTTGATTCGCCTGTCGAAGTTCTAGATCCACTGCTCTTTGTAGCAAACCTGATGTTGGAGCAGCTCGTCCTTCGGGCTACGGCGCACGCGCTGGCGTTGGCTTCGGTCACCATCACGCTGATACTTGAGGGGGGCACGACGCATGCTCGCACGATCAGGCCGGCGCTGCCAATGAACGATCGGCAAGTATGGCTCAAGTTGCTGCATCTCGATCTTGAAGCACACCCTCCGCAGGCCGCAATTGTGACAGTCACGATCGAAGCGGAACCAGGCAGAACGAGCAAGGTTCAGCTTGGATTATTTTCTCCGCAGTTTCCCGAGCCGTCGCGACTCGATGTAACGCTGGCGCGTATTCGCGCGATTGTGGGCGAGGAGAATGTGGGCCGCGCGGTGCTGGAGGATACACACGCAGCGGATGGATTTGGCATGGAACCTTTTCAAGTACCTTCCATGCAAGCGGCGGTATTTTCACCTGCTACTGTGCGGCCTGCTCTGCGGCGGATTCGCCCAGCCGAAACAATTTTGGTCGTGCTGCAGTCCGGACGGCCGAGGACGTTTATTTTTCGCGAGCAGCGTTTTGTGGTGGAGCGCGCATACGGTCCCTGGTTGAGCAGCGGCGATTGGTGGAATCCGACGCTTTGGGGATACGAGCAATGGGACCTGGTGGCGCGCACGCAAAGTGGCGCAATGCTCTGTTGTTGCCTGGTAAAGGATGTGCTTCGGGATCAGTGGCAGATGGTGGCACTGTATGACTGAGCGGTACATCGAGTTGCATGCCGCCAGTGCGTTCAGCTTTCTTGAAGCCGCATCGCAGCCAGAGGATCTGATCGAGCGTGCAGTCGCACTCGAAATGCCGGCGATGGCTCTGCTCGACCACAACGGTGTATACGGCTCGGCTCGCTTTCACACTAGCGCAAAACGCAGTGGTATGCGCGCGCATGTAGGAGCGGAGATTTCTGTCACCAGTTTTGGACCGCGATTGGCACCTCCGCAATGGCTGCCGCACCAGCACAAGAACGAACCAGCGCGACTTCCATTGCTCTGCGCATCACGCGACGGCTACCAGAATCTTTGCCAGCTCATTACGCAGTTCAAGATGCATGAGGCCACGAAAGACGACGGTGCAGCAACCTTCGATGACCTAAGCCAATATGCAGCCGGCCTGATCTGCCTGACCGGAGGCGATGAAGGTCCATTGGCAGCAGCACTGACGCAAGGCGGCGAAGCCGCGGGACGCGAGACCGTCGAACGACTGATACGCATCTACGGGCGTGAGAATGTTTATGTCGAATTGCAGCGACATCAGGAGCGAGAGGAAGAGTGGCGCAACCAGGCTGCTATTCGCATTGCACGCTCACTGAGACTTCCGATGATTGCAACGAACGGCGTTCGATATGCGAACAGCCAGGATCGCGAGATTCAGGACGTGTTTACTGCAATCCGTCATCATGTTGAGCTAGACCAGGCAGGGCGTCTGCTGGCGCTCAACAGCCAGCGTCATTTGCGGACGGCGCAGGAAATGGCTGCACTTTTTCACGATGTTCCAGGAGCTATCGAGAATGCCATCGACCTTTCCACACACTTGAAATTTGAACTAAGCGATCTTGGCTATGAGTTTCCACGGTATCCCGTGCCTGATGGAGAGACGATGGACAGCTTTTTGCACAAGCGTGTTGCAGAGGGTGTTCAGCGCCGCTACGGGCCCGCTAAGCGTGATTTGCTGGAGCGCGCGAAAAAACAAGTGGAACACGAACTGACATTGATTGCGAAGCTGGGGTTTTCTGGATACTTTCTGATCGTTTGGGACATTATTCAGTTCTGCAAACAACACGGCATCCTCGTGCAGGGGCGCGGCTCAGCGGCAAACTCCGCCGTTTGCTACGCACTCGAAATTACAGCTGTCGACCCTGTCGGCATGGAACTGCTCTTCGAACGCTTTCTAAGCGAAAATCGCGGTGAATGGCCGGATATCGATTTGGATCTCCCTTCCGGCGACCATCGCGAACAGGTGATCCAGCACATCTATGAGCAGTATGGAACGTTGGGCGCGGCGATGACGGCCAACGTCATCACCTATCGCGGACGTTCGGCTGCGCGTGAGGTAGGCAAGGCACTGGGCTTTGATGATGAGACGATCGCACGTTTGTCCGGCCTGATCGGGCATTGGGAATGGCAAGGACCTAACGACACGTTGGCTAAGCATTTTGAACAGGCTGGGTTCGATATCCAGCACCCGCGAATCGCGCGTTATTTCGATCTGTGCCAGCGCATGCGCGATCTGCCGCGGCATCTCGGCCAGCACTCGAGCGGTATGGTCATCTGCGCGGGAATGCTGAACCGCGTTGTGCCCCTTGAGCGCGCATCAATGCCCGGTCGCACCGTCGTGCAATGGGATAAGGAAGACTGCGCCGATCTGGGCATTATCAAGGTGGATCTTCTGGGCCTGGGCATGATGGCCGTGCTCAAGGATTCAATCGAGTTGGTCCCGCGCCACTATGGAAAACAGATAGACCTCGCCACATTGCCTGAGGACTCGCTGGTTTACGAGACGCTGTGCAAGGCCGATACAGTGGGCATGTTTCAGGTTGAGAGCCGGGCGCAGATGGCTTCGCTTCCACACAACGCTCCGGTGCGTTTCTACGACCTTGTCGTGCAGGTGGCGATTATCCGTCCCGGCCCTATCGTGGGCAAGATGATGCACCCGTACATGCGGCGCCGGCAGGGAAAGGAAGCAGTAACTTATCCCCACCCTTCGTTAGAGCCCGTGCTCAAGCGCACTCTCGGTGTGCCGCTCTTCCAGGAGCAGTTACTGCGCATGGCAATGACCGTGGCCAGTTTCAGCGGTGCAGAGGCTGAGGAGTTGCGCCGCGCCGTGGGAATGCGCCGCTCAATGCAACGCATGAAAGACCTCGAAGGCCGCTTACGCCAGGGCATGACGCGTAATGGCATCGCCCCAGATGCCCAGGACAACATCGTGCAGGGTATCTCCTCGTTCGCCATGTATGGGTTCCCCGAAAGTCACGCGGCCAGCTTCGCACTGATTGCCTACGCTTCGGCCTATCTCAAGGTTCATTACCTTGCGGCCTTCACCTGCGCCATGCTCAACAATCAGCCGATGGGTTTCTACTCACCTGCAGTTCTTGTCAAGGATGCGCAGCGCCATGGTCTGCGCGTGCGACCTATTGATGTTCTACGTTCAGACTGGCTTTGCACGGTGGAAGCGGAGCCGGATAGCTCACTCTCTCTCCGCATCGGTCTTCACTATGCCAGGGGGCTTCGTCAATCGTCAGCGGATGCACTGTTAATGTCGCGCTACAGCAAGGGCGCATTCGCGTCTGTTGATGACATGACTACCCGCGTGCCGGAACTCAACCGCAATGAGCTTGTCGCCTTGGCCAGCATCGGTGCACTGAACTCGATTGGCGAAATCCGGCACCGCCGCGACGCGCTGTGGCAGGTGGAGGAAGCAGGCCGCTCCGTTGGACCCTTGTTGCGTAATGTGGCGGCCACGCCTGGGGAGGCGCACCCGCCAATGCCGCTGAAGCAAATGACGACGGACGAACGGCTCTCAGCTGACTTTACAGGAACCGGCCTCACCACCGGTCCGCATCTGATGGCCTATCACCGTTCAGCTTTGAAGCACGATGGCTTTCTCTCGGCAGAGGAATTGTCTAAAGGGAACAACCATCAAAGCGTGCACGTCGCCGGTTGCGTCATTGCCCGCCAGCGTCCCGGTACCGCAAAGGGCTTTGTATTTCTATCACTTGAAGACGAAACCGGCATTATAAATATCATTCTTACTCCCGATGTATTCGAGCAGAATCGCATTGTCGTTACGCGAGGCAGATTTCTGCGTATCGAAGGTTCGCTCCAGATTCAGGATGGCGTCATCCACGTCAAAGCACAACGAATATCGACGCTCGATATCACCGCTGTGCCGATCCGCTCACGTGATTTCCACTGACGGCCAGAAAGGGTGATTCCGCGGCAATGAGCGATGAATACGAAACTTACGGGCGATGACATGCCGGTCCGGTAACCCCAGATCACAGGTGTGACCAAAGTCGCTGATTGTCGGCTACCTCTTCAGTTACGTTTAAACGAGAAGGCAGCTGCGAACATGGGCACACAGACCGTAAGATACCCACAGAACAGAGAGAAGAACGTCCTGATTCGGCGGTCCGCTCCAGACCGCTCGCAGCGCATCCGTCGGATTGTGCAGTTGTTGTTTGTGGCCCTGAACGGCTTCCTCGGTGTGCAGTTCCTTCTATGGGTCCGCTACTTCGAGAGCGGCGGGAACGGCGTATATGTTCCTCGACCGGCCGGAGTCGAGGGGTGGCTGCCCATTGCAGGCCTCATGAATTTAAAGTACTTTCTGTTCACCGGTCGTGTTCCGTCCATCCATCCGGCCGCAATGTTTCTGTTTATTGCGTTCGTGCTGATGAGTCTCCTCCTGAAAAAGGCCTTCTGTGCCTGGCTGTGCCCGATCGGGACACTCTCTGAGGCGCTGTGGAAGCTGGGCCGCAAAGTCTTCGGGCGCAATCTGCGCCTTCACCGGTGGGCCGACATTCCGCTGCGCGGCCTGAAGTACCTCCTGCTCGGCTTCTTTGTCTTTGTGATTGGAACCATGTCAGCCGAAGCGCTCGTGGGGTTCATGAATACTCCCTATGGGCTGGTGGCGGACGTCAAGATGCT
The DNA here is from genome assembly GCA_964396795.1 of uncultured Occallatibacter sp. GTDB lineage: Bacteria > Acidobacteriota > Terriglobia > Terriglobales > Acidobacteriaceae > Telmatobacter. The sequence continues at coordinate 396,077 of CAYNGB010000001.1, forward strand.
GAATTTCTTCCGCAACATGAGGCCAACGGCAGCTATAGTTCTGGTTCTACTGGCTCTTGGCTCAATGCTGCTGCAAAACTTCTGGTGCCGGTATCTCTGTCCTTATGGCGCACTGATGGGGCTGGTCTCTGTTCTGAGTCCGGTCAAGATTCGCCGGGACGCCGAAGCATGCGTCGATTGCGCAAAGTGCGCACGAGCCTGTCCAGCCGGTTTGCCAGTCGACCACCTCGTGCAGGTCCGGTCGGCAGAGTGCACCGCGTGCATGGAGTGTGTCGCAGCTTGTTCCGCGCAGAATGCCCTGCAGTTCTCCCTGCCACCGCGACACGCAGCAGCACCTGCGCAGCGCTGGTTTCGCCGTTCCGTCGGGCCGTTGGCTGTCGCCGCCATTGTTGCTTACATCTTCTTTGCACTTATGCTTATTGCCAGAGCTACTGGCCATTGGCAAACAAACATGCCCCGCGACGCCTATATGAACCTTGTGCAACATGCGAACGAAGTGACCCACCCGGGCATATAGGAATCGGCCGCGCGGAGCGTTGATTTTCGTGTTCTCTATCGAGAGAGGAAAGAAATCCACGCATTCGCACGCCGCAGCAGATCGGCACGAGCCCGGTCTATCTCCTCCGGGCATGGAATTCCCGCCCCATGGTCGCGATGGTTCGGCTGTCGAGCACCTCGACCGCTCGGGGAAAGACGATCCTCTCCTCCACCTGGATGTGTGCCTCATAGAGTTGCCTGAGCCGCTTTGTAGCGAATAGAAGCTGCTGTCGGTTTTCCGAACTCAAGAGTCCTGAGGTAATCCACGCCGAATAAAGAGTATCCACAGTCTGGTGTAATTCGCCGGCAATGCGATGGTCGCTCTCAAGTTCAATCAACTCATCGAAAATCCCCGCCGTAGATCCTGCGCGGAGCCAGGGAAACAGTGATTCTTCTTCATCGGCAGTATGCCGTTGGCCACCAGAGCGAAAGTACTCCAGCGCCGACTGCACGGCGGCGGCCTCTTCCGCGGTCAAAACCCTGCCGAGAGCTCGATCCACCACGGCCCCCAGGATGTAGAGAAATCGCTCGATCCTGCGGTGGCAATCCACAAGCATGCCGATGGGATTATCGAATCCGCTGTCGAGTTTTGCGCCAATTTGTATGGTCATGTCTTGTTCTCACCATGTTCGGACACCCATTATCAACGAACGTCCTGTTATAAGTCATGGCTAGATGAGACTGCGGTTGTGAAGTTCCACGCAGTGACCAAAGTCGCTTGCTGCTAGAATTCCCGGGTGACCGCACAACGCATCGATCTCGCCGCCGTTCTCGAGAAGACCGCATTGCTCTCGAGTCTTTCCCAGCCGGAACTACAAATGCTCGCCGCCCGAACGGTACGGAAGCTGTTCAGTGCGGGCGAGTTGCTATTCTCTGAAGGCGAACCGTGCATCGGGCTGCAGATCATTACGCGGGGAAAGGTGCGAATATTCAAAACTTCAGTGAGCGGCCGGGAACAGGTACTCGCAATGAACGGTCCTGGAGAGTCGATCGCGGAGGTGCCGGTCTTTGACGGAGGTCCTTACCCTGCGTCTGCAATGGCCACTGAAGAAACAGAGATTGCCTTCATCTCGCGTCACGATTTTAATGCCTTCTGCCTCGAGCATCCGGAGGTTTCAATCAAGGTGCTCTCTGTGGTCGGTTCCAGGCTGCGGCAGCTGGTGGCCATTATTGAGGAGCTTTCGTTCACCACGATTCGGCAGCGACTTATTTCGACGTTGCTCAAACTCGCACAAAGCGAGGGGAAGAAAACAGATCTGGGCATTGAACTTGAACTGCCAATGACCCATCAGGAATTAGCGAACCAGCTTGGGACGGTACGCGAGCTGATCTCTCGCAACCTGATGAGGCTGCAAGCCGAAGGGCTATTGGATGTGGATGCTCGACAGATCGTGGTAAAGGACATCAAGGGCCTGAGCGCACTTTTGGACGCGGCTCCTTAGAACAGCTCAGGCTGCGCGTGACATAAGTTACTGCGAGCGCCATTGGCGATCGCCACTGTTGCAGGTGGAGAGCGATCATGCCCCCGAAACAGCCAGTTCAGCCCCACCAGGTCTCGCCGGGAGCCAGGTGTGCGCGCACGTGGTCCGGGTTCGGCTCAACCCCAAGTCCAGGCTTATCCGGAATGAGGATCCGGCCGTCTTTCACCAGCGGACCGTCGTGGATCACGAAGTCTTCCCAGCCCTTCACCGGGTCTCCGACGATATGTCCCCAAGGCGTATCGGCGGATTTTCCATTCAGCCGGCCGATGCTTAACTCATGAGCTTTGAAATCGCGCATGGCAGCCGCGCTGTGTGCCGATGCCACAGCCCCAAGCGGACCAGACGCATTGTGGGAACAAACCGGCATGTCAAAAACGTCGGCGAGATCTGAGATTTTCCTGGCCTCCAGCAAACCTCCAGCTTTGGGAATGTCAATTTGGACGATGTGACAGCCCTGGTGAATGATGAAGGGCATAAATCCACGTCTGGTGTAGAGGTTTTCACCGGTGAGGATGGGTATGGGAGATTCTTCGGTGAGCTTGACCCAGGAATCGCAAAAGTCGGGCGGCAAGAGATCCTCGATCCACATCGGTCGAATGGGCGCAACCGCGCGCGCAAGATTGAGCGCATCGATAAGGTCCAGCTCCCAATGCGTGTGCACTGCGATTCCGAAATCCGGCCCCAGCGCCTCGCGCACATTGGCAAATCCTTTGGCATTTTTGTCCAGGTCTTCATTCGTCAACTGCCGGTTATAACCGCGTGGATTGTCGAAGACCTTGTCGTAAAGATTCTCTTTCGGATATCCCACGCGCAGGATGTCAGTTTTCACCGCGGTGATGCCGAATGGGTGCTCTTTGATCACAGCCGCCCATTCTGTGCAAGACGCTGAATCAAGAAAGTTCTCCGGGCTGCTCGTCAAATAGACGCGCACGCCGCTGCGATATTGGCCGCCAAGCAGTTTGCATACTGGTTGGCCAAGAAGCCGGCCGGCAAGATCCCAGAGCGCGATCTCCACTCCGCTGATTGCGGTGACGGTCACGCCGGCAATGGCGCCCGCTCCGCCTGCGCGAAGAATCATCTTCGTATACAAGGGGTCGATATCCAGCGGGTCTTCGCCAAGGATCACTTCCCGCAAGTATCCGAGCATCACGTCCTTTACGCCAAATCCCCAATATGCCTCACCATATCCGCTGATTCCCGCATCCGTATCGATGCGCACCAGGGTAGTGCCGCCGGGTATGCCTATCACCATGGCCTTCAAGTCTGTGATCTTGACTTTCTTCCGTAGCGGCTCAGCCATGGCCGAATAGTGTTGCAACGCGAACGAGGCGGGAATCACCGCCGCAAGTCCTTGCAGAACATTCCGTCTCTTCATGAAGCGCCTCACCTCGGTAAAGTTGACGTGCAATGGAAGCACGGATACAGGTTAACAACCCAGTATGCTGGACAAGATCGTCGGGCGGCTGCTGGAATGTGGCCGGAGTTGCCTCCAATGGTACGCCAGATTCATTTGCGCCTGGGCATCGTATGTACCGATTGATGTGAGAGAAAATGGTGCCTGGGACAGAAGCAGAAAATAGGTAGAAGAGTCAGTCGGGGTGGAGGAACATGAAAAAGACAATTGGTATGGCATTGGCCGTTTGTGCACTGCTGGGAACGCTGCCCGCCTTCAGCCAGGTAAAGATGACGCGGGATCAAATGCTCTTCTACACCTCGGAGTGGAAGGGCGATCGCTTCCCTGATGGACGCCCGAAGGTGCCAGACTCACTGCTGAAACGGGCAGTGGACATGACCATCGAAGACGTGTGGGAGTATCTGCGCAACCACGGCTACCGCAATCAGTTTGAATCCGGCTGGCAGGCGCTGCACATCGAAAAGCCCTTTGCCGGACGCGCGCTCACGGCACAATACATGCCGACTCGGCCGGATATGGCCAATGCAATTGCAGCCGAGGGCAAGGTGGAAGGGCGTGTAACCGGAACGAATATGTGGCCCATCAACGAACTGCAGGTGGGCGATGTGTACGTGGCTGACGGCTTTGGAAAGGTCATTGAGGGCACGCTGATCGGCTCGAACCTGGGCAACGCTGTGGCTGCGCACTCTCACACAGGTTTCGTGTTCGACGGCGGCATACGCGATCAGGCAGAGAATCGGGAAATTCCCGATTTCAACGGATTCTACCGGGGCTACGATCCCTCCGCCTGGGCAGATATGGAATTGACTGCGATCAATGCTCCGGTTCGTATCGGGAGGGCAATCGTCTTGCCGGGGGACCTGGTATTGGCCAAGCCGGAAGGAGTCCTTTTCATTCCTGCGATCCTCGCAGAGGATGCAATCAGTTCAGCCGAGTTCACTGCTCTCACCGATGCCTATAACTTTGAGTTGAATCGCCAAGGAAAAAACGGTGCGCAATTTGAGGGAGGCTGGACACAAGAGAAATACGACGGCTTTGCAAAGTGGATCGACGCCCACCCTGACATGTTGAAAATGCCACGATGTGAATTCGACGCGCTGCTTGCCAAGGCAAAGAAACAGAATTCCGACTAGAACAAGACTGACGCAGCCCCTGGATGACTCGGCTGGCAGTTTCGCTGCTCGACCGTCTCATCCATTCGGGCTCGTCACAGGCGATTGTCCCGCGCCTTAATCCTTGCCTCTTTCTACCACCAGGGCAGCCTGCAGCATGGCCTTTGCGTAGGCAATGTCGTACACATCTCCGGTGTATCCGCCGCCGCCCGGATAGCCGGCGATGGGTCCGCGGGCCCTGTCGTAATCGATGGCTCGCGGATGTTCCGGGTAGAGCTCCCGGGAATACTTGACCTTGATCAACTCGCGCATCACCGCAAGCATGTTGACGTCCCCTTCATCGATAAAGCCCTCGTCATATTCCAGGTAGGGCTTCAAGATGTGTGGATTGCGGTAGTGCATGTGGTTGATACGATCGCGGCTGCCAAAGTAGCGACACACAGCTACCGGGTCTTCCCCAATCTCCTGCGTCACCCCACAGTCAAAGGTGATTCCGTTCGATGGGCTGTCCACGATTTCGATTAGGTGCTTCCAGCCGTCGAGTGTGGACATGATCTGCTGCGATCCACGACTTTGCGGAAACGGTGGATCGTTGGGATGGAGCGCCAGCCGCACATTGGCCTTCACCGCAACCGGGACGACGGCCTTTAGAAAATAAGTGATGTGGGCCCACATCTCATCCAGCGTGTGTGTTCCCTCTTCGGCGAGTGGAGGAAGATCCTTCATCCGGCCATAGTCCACGCCTGTCAACCCGGCGCCGCCTCTGCCAACCTCTTCGTAGTAGCCCTCCATGGCACGGTGCGCGTAGAAGTTGTATTCGACAACGGGGACGCCGACCTGGCCCGCCGCCTGGATCGATTGCCTTATCTTCTCAATCTCCTCGTCTCGACCCGGGCGGCCATAAATTGTATTGGGAAATCCGCCAATCATCAGGTTGCCCAGCGTTACACCCGCAGTCTTCAGTCTGTTTACGATCGGTTGAAGCTGGCCGGCTGTCCAGGGTATCGTTGGGCCGCCCGATAAAACGTGAGTGACGCCAATCTGCACGACACTGCGAATGGCCTCCGTCGTAACGCCGTTGCCGAGGTCGATTGCGCAAGCGATCTTTGGTGTGGCGGCGCTTTCCTGAGGCATCCCATCGCCAAGCCACCAGGGCCTTGCATCCTGCTGCCCGATCACCATCATCGAAGGCAATACGGGCGCCAAAGTCGCGGCTCCGATTCCCTTAATGAGGCTTCGGCGCGAGATAACGGTTCTCATAATTGCGTACCTCTCTTAATCAATCGTCTGGCTAGGCGGCCGCAATGCCCCGCACACTAGAGACTGGGCAACGTGATGGATCGGATCAAAGCTGACGCGCAGGAACAATGTCAGGCTACGGCATCGGATTCTTCCACAAACCGAGTGCAGACGTCCAGACGTGCAGGATTGAACGCCGGGTAAAGCGAGGAATGCAGGAGTAAGATGGGTACGCGAAATTCATCTCCGGAGGTAGACCGCCGCCATGTCCGATGCAAGAAGGTTTCAATTCAACCGTCGCAGCATTCTTAAATCTTCTGTGGCTTTGCTCGCTGGCGGAACTGTCAGACGGTTAGCGGAGGCTGAACCGGCGATCAAGAATGTGAATCTCGCCTCAAGCCCGTCGAGCCTGAAGATTACCGACATGCGCTATGCGGTTATCGTGAAGCCGGGTCCGAGCCCTTGCGTGCTTATCCGCATTGACACCAACCAGGGTGTCTATGGCCTTGGCGAAGTGCGCGATGTTGCCGGTCCGCAATACGCAATGGTGCTCAAGAGCCGCATTCTCGGTGAGAATCCGCTACGGATCGACTATCTGTTTCAAAAGATTGCACAGTTCGGCGGCGGTGCTCGCCAGGCAGGCGGTGTTTGTGCCGTAGAAATGGCCCTGTGGGACATCGCCGGCAAGGTTTACAACATCCCGGTCTACCAGATGCTCGGCGGCAAATGGCGCGACGAAATCCGTATCTACGCGGATACTGAGGAATCAATGGAACCCGCGGAATATGGACGCCGGGCCAAAGAGCGCAAGGAGATGGGCCTCACCTGGATGAAGATGGACTTAGGCATCAACGTTCTCGACAAGATTCCCGGTACCGTGATGCAGCCCCCAGGTTTGGACAAGTGGGAACTCCGCGACCAGCCTCATCCCTTTATCGCTACTGAAGTGACTGACAAGGGCATCGACCGCCTCTGCGAGTATGTGGCCGCCGTGCGGGAGAACATCGGATACGATATGCCGCTTTCGATGGATCACCTGGGCCACATTGGCGTAAAGTCCGTCATCCGCCTGGGCAAGGCATACGAGAAGTTCAATCTGGAGTGGATGGAAGACGTGATTCCCTGGTACTACACGGATTTGCTTAAAGAAATTACGCAGGAGAGCCCGACACCTACTCTCACGGGCGAGGACATCTACAAAGTGGAAGATTTCGAAACCCTGTGCAGAGAGCACGCTGTCGACAAGATTCATCCGGACCTTGCGACCTCAGGCGGTATTCTGCAGACGCATCGCATTGGCGACATGGCTTTCCGCTACGGCGTACCGATGGCGATGCATTTTGCCGGGACGCCGGTCAGTTGCATGGCCAATGTCCACTGCGCAGCTGCAACTCGCAACTTCCTCGCGCTTGAGAATCATTCGCTCGACGTGCCCTTTTGGCAGGACCTCGTGACAGGAATTGAAAAACCAATCATCAACAAAGGCTATATTCGGGTTCCTGAAACTCCCGGGCTGGGAATCACGCTGAATGACGACGAACTGAAACGGCATCTGAAACCGGGGACGGGCTACTTTGAGCCGACACCGATGTGGGACGAAGTGCAGTCGTGGGATGATGCGCTTTTCAGTTGAGCCTGGCCGTTACTGCTTGATCACCGTGCCATCCCGAAGCCGAACTTCACCCCAGCCACCGTTCAGCGGGCTGGCGGTGAACGGCGCTTTGGCTGCTTCCTTCTCGTCGATCTCAATGCCCCAGCCGGGCTTCTCGCTCACCCACAGATAGCCGTCGCGCATCTCCGGACAACCCTGAAAGATTGCCTGTGTCTGTTCGTTGAACGGCGAGTACTCCTGAATTCCAAAGTTGTAACAAACCAGGTCCAGAGTCACGTTTGCCATGTGGCCAATCGGCGAAACATCGCCTGGACCATGCCATGCTGTCTTCACGCCAAACTGCTCGGCGAGAGTCGCGATTTTGCGTGCCGGGCTGAACCCGCCCACTTGCGAGACGTGCACGCGAATATAGTCGATCAACTGCTCGGTGATCAGAGGCTGCCATTCATGGGGGCTATTGAAGAGCTCGCCCATGGCGATCGGAGTTGCGCAGTTCTGACGAATCTGCCTGAAGTACCCTAGATCCTCGGGCGAAAGCGGGTCCTCAAGAAAGAACATCCGATACTGCTCGGCCTCTTTGCAGAATTGAACCGCCTCGTTGGGCGTCAACCGTTCATGCATGTCGTGGAGCAGTTCGACTTCATCGCCGAGTTCGCGGCGGCAGGTCTCAAGAAGTTTCAGGGCGCGGCGCACTTGGGCCGCAGGATCAAACAGCGGCTTGTCATGGAGCGCCTTTGGCCTGCCTTCTTCCTTGTGCTGCGATCCATAGCCCGCCAGTCCAGGCAGGCCCACCTGGACACGCACATTGCGGAAGCCCTGCGCCATATACTTCTTCGCGTTCTCTACGACCTCTTCAAACTCTGCACCGCTGGCGTGCGCGTAGGTATCAACGGCCTCGCGGCACTTTCCGCCGGCGAGTTGGTAGACGGGCATACCGGCCTGCCGCCCCTTGATATCCCAGAGAGCCTGATCAATGCCACTGATCGCATTGTTCAGTACTGGACCGTTCTTCCAATACGAACTGTCGTAGCAGGATTGCCAAATGTCTTCGATCCGGTCGGTCGTCTTGTTCAACAGGAAGGGCTTGAGATACTTCTCCACGGCGGGCCTGACCAAGTCGGCACGTTGCGTAAAGGTCGCGCAGCCGTAGCCGTAGAGCCCATCCTGATCGGTTGTGATCTTGACCACGGTCAAGCGCACGCCTGAGGGTTCGCATTCGATGACGCTGATATCTTTAATGCGCGGCGACGGCATGGCTCGAGTTGCGCGTGCTGCCTGGGCCTCCGCCTCAGCAAAGCGCGGCGCCACAGCCAGCGCGCCCGCCCCCGCAACAGCCTTCATGAATCCACGACGTCCAATCGTCATCCCAATGCTCCTTTTGATCCGTTGAAGAAGGTCTTTGATCAATCGCAGAAACGCAATTCTACCCTCCAGACATGGCCTGGCGCATCCGCTGGAGTGATTCCGACAGACGTCCGCTCTCCGCTCGGCAAGCGACGTCTCTTTTGGGGGGGATTATGGAACGGTCAAAATCGAAAGCCGGCAGTTCCACGGGATGAAGGCGATGGAACTGCCGGCGGTAGTGAATCGTGTTCTAACTCGGACCTGGAAGAAGCATCTTGCAGGTGCGTCCGCGGAGCTATGTCTTCGTCAGTTCAGGAAGTGGCGGGAACCGGAAGCGCGCCTTCGCAATCGGCGTGCCCACAACCTCGATCCGGCTCAGGTCACGCGTACCTACGCCCAGACCCTCAGCCAGACGCAGCGTACTGTCGCAGGTCTCGAAGGGAGTCTTTCCGCGATCGGCCATCGGATCGAAGCCCATCGTCGCCATGGCAACGGCGTCAGTGGAAACGCAGTTCATGCCCGCAATCAGCAACCCGGGATGCACAGGCTTATGAATCGTACCGCGTCCCTGGTTGGGCAACTCACCGCCCGTCATGGTGTAGATACCGTCGATAACCGCCAGGTGTATAGGCCTTGCCGCCACCAGGTCGGCCGTGACACGCGGCACGCGGTACCCCGGGTCTTTCGATGCATTTCCATTCACCGGCTGGGGTGCGCTCTTGGGGGGCACGCGGGAACCGGAGTGCATGGGCCCGCGATATCCCACGGGTATGATGCTCGGCTCGTCCACCGGCGCTTCATCACTGTAGATTGTGGCCGGAGTGTTGCCGAAACAATTCTTCATCGAAAGCGTGACGCCGGCCGTCCTGTGTTCTTTCAACTTGGCCAGGGAGACAAAAACATCGGTGTCCATGTAGGAATGGTTCAGATCATAGCCTGCGTACATCAGGCCGCCCCCTGGAACCATGAAGCGTGCATAAGTCTTTCCGCTGCCCAGGAAGTTGGTGTTTTCAAACTCCACCCGCGCAGCCGCACTCGCGAAATCGCTTGGGCGCCAACCTGCGGCAAGCATGAACTCCTCCAACGGCTTCACGCCGATCGGTGCGCTCTCAAGCAGGCGAATGCGCTGTGCTCCTGCCTTGCCCAAAAGTGAAACCAGCGACCCGATGACCTGGGGATGAACCCAGTGGGTCATCTGGTTCTGCATGGAATGCAACTTGTCGTCGGTACGGCCGGTCATGTTGAGTTTGATGGCGACCGTCTTCCCCCGGACCAATCCTTCCAAGCCGCCGAGTTGGTCAAACATGGTGGAAAGCACGTCGGCAACCTGGTGGTTATAGCGTGGGCAAAGTCCAATCGCAACGCGGCTTGCCGGCGCCGGCAAGGCTGACAGTATCAGTGGCCGCGCAATCTGTGCACCAGCGGCCATTCCCATGGCGGCAAGAAAGTCTCTACGGGAATGAATCATCTTCATATTCGGGCCGACCTCCCGGTCTGTTCACTGTAGTATCACCCGCTCCTCGCCAGGATGTACATCGGATTTTTGCAGGCTGGAAAAGGAACTTCTCGCCCGGAATTCCCGCCGTGCTTTGTGCCGTCAGCGATAGGTCGAACCGGTGCACCCTGGCCCTCCGCGCTGCGCCGAACCTGGCCCATAGCTTCCATTCACATTTAAGCTGTTGTTTCTATTGACATTGTCAACCATGAATGAAATCCATGATAATGCGCACTATGATTGGACTCGTCAATTATGCCAGGGAGCCTTACTCGGTCGAGCTCCGTGATGTGCCGGTTCCAGAAATAGGCGAGGAGGACACCCTTCTCTCGGTTCGGTCGGTTGGAGTCTGCGGCAGCGACCTGCATCAGTATTCGGGTAAACAAAGCTGGGCAGTCAATTATCCAGTGGTCCTTGGCCATGAATTTGCCGGGGTCCTGGCCAAAACTGGTGCCCGCGTACGGGGCTTCAAAGAAGGCGACCGTGTTGTAAGCGAGACCGCGGCCGTGTTGCCATCAGATTCAGCATTCATTCGGCAGGGGCTTTACAATCTCGATCCCAAGCGGCTCGGTTTCGGCTATGGTGTCAACGGTGCGATGGCAGAATTCGTCAAGGTTCCAGCCCGTTGCCTGCATCGGGTTCCGGACTCCCTGGGCCTTGAGAAGGCGGCTCTATCCGAGCCCTGCTGTGTAGCGTATAACGCGGTCTGCGGAAATTCCCGTTTACGTCCGGGAGACACAGTCGCGATCATCGGACCCGGGCCCATTGGCTTGCTCTGTGCGCTCATGGCCAAACTGGCGGGCGCTGGGCATCTCATTGTCATTGGTATTCCCGCCGACGCTCACCGGCTGGATGTGGCCAGGCAGGTTGGCGCTGAAACAATCCTCGGAGCCCAGGGCGAAGACGTTGTCGAGTGGGTTAGGAATTTTGGAGACGGTTATGGCGTTGATCTTGTAATTGACGCCGCAGGTGTCTCGGCATCGCTCAAGGTGGCGCTCGATATAGTCCGCCCCGCTGGACAAATCACCAAGGTCGGATGGGGACCGCAGCCGCTTAACTTTTCACTCGATCAGTTGGTGCAGAAGGCAGTAACCCTGCAGGGAAGTTATTCGCACAACTGGGCAATTTGGGAGAAGGTCATCTCTCTCCTGGCGAGCGGCAAACTTGATCTCAGCCACATACTCAACCGTATCTCCCCTCTAAGCGAATGGCACGAGGCGTTCGACGACATGCGTGCAGGGACAATCGTGAAAGCAGTGCTCCAACCATGATCCAATCAGTTTCTCTCGCCGGCCCGCGATTACAGAACCAAGTGATTTTGGATCCCGGCTCGACGACCGGCATCGGTGAAGGAATGTCGCGCATCTTCGCGCGTGAAAGTGCCCCGAGGGATGATTCACGGACACGGAATAGGCACCGCGCCGAGAGTTACGCCTTCCGGTCGTTGGCTGAAACCCAGCGAAGGGATTCCAAATGAGGCCGAAGCTCGCTGCATTTCCCAAATGCTATATGGATGAACTTTGTGTCCATAAGACGATGACACTTTTCGAGTGGATTGAACAAGCCGCAACCTTGGGAGTCGATGGCCTGGAGTTTTATTCGGGCTTTCTTGAAGACGACGAGACCTTTTTGCGCGAAGTCAAAAGCGCACTCAAGAAACATCACCTGAAAATGCCGATGCTTTGCTGCTCTCCCGATTTCACTCAACCTGATCCCGTTCTTCTCCAGAAAGAGATCGAGCGCGAAAAGCGGATGATTGAGATCACCGCATTTTTCGGAGGCCGCTTTTGCCGCGTCCTCTCTGGCCAGCGTCGGCCCGAACTCTCACGCGAGAACGGCATCGCCCAGGTTGTGCGGGTGATACAGAGCCTTCTGCCATTTGCCGAGGAGCACAACGTCGTCCTCAATATGGAGAATCATTACAAAGACAATTACTGGCAATATCCCGAGTTCGCGCAGAAGATGGATGTCTTTTGCGCAATCGTGGACCGAATCGAATCACCTTGGTTCGGCGTCAATTACGACCCATCCAATACCATTCTTGCGGGGGAGGATCCGCTTGTGCTGCTCGAGCGGGTAAAGCACCGTGTAGTCTCGATGCACGCCAGCGACCGCTTCCTAAAGAGCGGTACCCTCGAAGATTTGCGCAAGGAAGAGGATGCCATTGGATACGCCAGCCGCCTTTCCCATGGCGTCATTGGCAAGGGAATCAACGACTACGACAAGATCTTTTCGACTCTCCATTCCGTTGGGTTTGACTCATGGATTTCCATCGAAGATGGTATGGGCGGGATGGGTGAGCTTCGTGAATCAGTCCATTTTCTCAAAACCAAAATTGACCGCCACTTCAAGGACTGAGAATGAGATTCGACGGCCTGCCCATCTCGCGTGGACGGCCGGGTTCGTCTTGAGGCAGACCGACTATGAATACAATTGTGCAGATTTCGCTAGACCTCACATCCATCGAAGAAAGCCTGCAAACCGCACATCTCGCCATGCGCTCGGGAGTTGATTGGTTGGAGGCGGGAACACCGCTCATCATTGCGGAAGGAATGAATGGAGTTCGTGCCTTGCGTGCGGAATTTCCCGATGTGCCAATTGTGGCCGACTTGAAAACCATGGACGGCGGCTGGCTTGAGGCACAAATAATGGCGAGCGCTGGGGCAACTCACGTTGTGGTGATGGAGCGTGCGCATCCAGAGACCATCAAAATGGTAGTGAAGGCCGGCAAGGATCTGGGCGTAAAGGTCATGGGAGACAACCTGGGCGCGAAGAACAAGATCGCAGCTGCAAGAAGACTGGAAGATTTGGGCTGCGATTTCATAATTCATCACATTGGCTACGATGAACGCCGCGGCCTTGTGGCGGCGGGAAAGCCATGCCCCAGTCCGCTCGATCAATTAAGAGAGATAGTTGCAGCCGTCCAGGTACCGGTCCAGGCCGTCGGTGGTCTCTCGATAGAGCAAGCGATCCGGACCCCCGAGTTCGGGGCCCCTCTCGTTGTTTTAGGAGCGCCTCTCACCATTGACGCTGATTCCTTTAAGACAGCTTCGGGCAACCTGGAAGATACGCTCCGCTTGATTTGCGACAGGGTCCATGCCTATCGCCGCTGATGCAAAGGCGCACGCCGGCCCAGGCACACGCTCGTTGGATGTGGGCAAAGAAATTGAAGACAGGTGGCGCTACTGTACTGGCGGCTTCGACGGTGTGCTGTCTTTCTGGGTCGGCGCTTCCGGAGCCTTCTGCGGAGACGCATCCGATGGCTTGTCAGGCGGCGGCGCGGGGGCTGCGGCTTTCTGGCGTCGATCGGCCGCTTTCTGCAATTCCTCGTCACGTTTCGTCTTGTCAGCCGCCGCTTCCGAGTCGGTCACATAGCGAAATTCCTGCATGCGGCCCGGATATTGCTCGGTGGTGAAAACCCGGTTCTGCTTGTCGATGGCGACTCCCACCAGAGCTTTGAACTGGCCGGGCAAGTCTCCATGTCCGGTGCCGATATATGTCAGCAGTTGACCGTCACGATTGAAAACCTGAAGCCGGTCTTGCACTTCGTCGGCCACCCAGATGTGCCCGTCACCATCAATCGCAATTCCCTTGGGCCGGGCAAAGTATCCGGGGCCATCGCCGTTTTTGCCAAACAGGCTGATGAAGTTTCCATCGGCATCAAAGATTTCTACTCGGTTGTTCAGGGTGTCAGTAACGTAGACGTTGCCGTCCTGATCCACGGCTACGCCCTGCGGTGCGCCAAAGTCGCCTGGCGTGGTGAGGAAATGGTTCTTGCCGCCCGTTCCGATGCGTCGCAGCAGCTTGAGAGTGTCCGCGTCATAGACGATGACCTGGTCCTGCTGGGTGTCAACAACATAGAGAAAGCGGTTGGTCGTATCAAGAGCAAGCCCGACCGGATCCACCAATCCCTCCGTGATCTGGTTTTCCACCTCGTGCTTGGTATTGAAGATGATGACGCGGTGCATCTTGCCGTCCGAAACGAACAACCTGTCGTCGTCATCGATGGCGAGGCCGTTGATCCAGCCGAAGTGGGCCTCATAGCCGTTACGGATGAGTTGGGTATCGTGGGTTTTCGTGTCAAAGATAAAGACCGCCCCGACCTTTTGATCGGCCACGTACACCAGCCCCTTGGAATCGATGGCGATGCCGTAGGGCCCGATCAGTTGGAAAGGAAAAGTCTTGGGATTGAATTTTTCGGCCTGGGACTGCCCACCCGCAAGGCGGTCCATCCACGTTGCCTTGGCCTTTGCGTTGGCTGCCGGAGTGTAATCGATCTTCGACCCGGCAAAATAGTCTAGCCAATGGACGCGCGCGATGTTAGGTGGGCTTGGCCATACCAGCTTGGTGGGGTCGAAGGGAAATTTACGCGGACCGACTTCTGGCGTCGCGCTGGTGTCCACTTTCTTCTTCTTGTCTGCACTGGCGGCAAACGGCAGAGCCAGGCCCAGCGCGAGCAGCAGCAACACGGCCAGTGGCTTACGGGCACATATCGATTTGAAGAGGAAGCGATACATCTTGATCTCCAGTTAATTCCCAGGGGAAACGGTCTGCGTCATATTGAGTCGGTTCTTGTGACAGTTGTCGCAGAATGCCATGTTGTTTGACTGGTCTTTCACCAGCAGATCGGATTGAGTCGAAGCGTGCGGCTGATGGCATGAGAGGCAACTCAGCGGCGTCTTGACCTTGCTTTGGTCGGTTGGGTCCATCACGTCTGAAACGGGGTGGCCCTGCACCGGATGGCCCAACCCGAAGCGCAGAGGCAGGATCGCGACCTTGTTCTTCTTGTAGTAGTCGTCGGGCAGCTTCACTGTGCCATTGAAGATGGTCAGTACGTGTTCGGCTTCCAGCCGCTGCGGGACGGCATCGGGACCGTGGCACTCCAGGCAAAGCGCATTGCCCTTGGCGCGCAGCAGATGATCGTTGTCGCCCCCGTGAGGCGTGTGGCAGGTGGAGCATCCCTGCACAAATGCCGGTTGATGGTGCACCGCCTTCTTGCGCATGTCGTCGAAGTCGCTGTGACACCCCAGGCAGATGGCGACCCCGTCGGTCTTCGGCAGTCCGGGCTCGTTGCTTGCGTGCGGACTGTGGCAGTCCGTGCAATCGCCCGCCGCGCCAGGATGTGGCACTTTGGCCGTGTCGATCTGCTTGGCTTTGTCGTCATGGCAGGATACGCATAGCGACTTGGTGTCGGCCTTCGTCAGCACTACTTTTCCGTCCTTTGCCGGAGCGTGGCAGGTGTCGCAGCTCTTCATCGCAAACGGTGCATGCATGAACTTGTTCATCAGCTTGGGAAACGCCGACTGGTGCGGATCATGACACTGTAAACAGTTCGCCGCGGCGAAGGGCTGGTTTTGATGAGCCTTTTGCAGATCTGCGTCCTTTGCATCATGGCAGTCCAGGCAGAGCGCCGGCGGCGACTTGGTCAAATGGAACCGGTTTTCTGCCGTCGGTTCGGCGCCGGTCTTGTGGGTCAGGTGGCACGTGTCACAGCCCATATCGAGGGCGGCGTGACGGCTGCCTTTCTCGGGCGCATTCAATCCCGTCTGGTGGCAACCGAGGCAGAGGTTTTCCTTTTCGTCGCCCGACATGGGCTTCAAAAGCTGGTTCTTGTTGTCACTGGTGTGCGGATCGTGGCAAACCAGGCAGTCGCGAACCGCGGGCGGATGCACCGTGCCCTTTATGTCAGCCGCCTTCTTGTCTGCATGGCAAGTGAGGCAAAGCGCAGAGGGCGTTGCGGTGATCAGCTTCACGCGTGTGATGTCTCTATTCACCCGGATCTCATGGCAGCTCAAACAGCCCGTAGCCATGGCGGAATGTACAGACTTCCCTTTCGTCTTATCCCCGTGGCACTCAAGGCACTTGGCAGCGTCCGTGTTCTTGTCCAGGGGGACAGGATGAACTGCCGCGGCGGCGGGTGTCGCCAGCAGCGCGGCCAGGGCAATGCAAAGCCAGACGTCCACGCCAAGGCCGCGGCCGCCGCGGTTGGCGACCTGTTCGCGTAACCAACCGCGATCGAGGAACGGTCTCATTCGGCCTCCGAAGGGTGCCTGTCGCACGAACGTTGCCCGGCGCAGAATGCAGCCGCGAGCTGCAGCACGCGCATGGCAGACTGTGTGAAAACAAGTTCGCAAGCTCATTAGAAACGGTAATAAAGCCCGTGACGGTGATTCAAATCACATTATGAGCCTTCTGACGCACCGCGTAGGTCCTTAGAGCCTCATGGCAACTCAGTTAGGTCAACCGCTGCATGCCGTCACCAGCTTTGTTGAACCACTTCGGCCCAGGCCAGCCCGTTTGCGGATCAGCTACCTGAACTATAAGTATTGTAATATCTGTTGCTTACATTCAAACTCACATCCGAAGCACAGCTTGCAGGTCGAGCTTCGGTCGGGGAGACGCTGGGGCCGTAGATCTACGCTCTATTGCCCGCAAAAATGGCACGCCATCGCCTGGGGTAGCCGTTCATAGCGATCAACTGTTCCTCTGTCCCTGAAACGGCGACGGGTGCGTAACTTCTCGGGCTTCAGAAGAGGTGATTCACCGGCGCAGTGCTCCAACGAGACGCCTTTCCCATATCTGGATTCCATTGCGGGAAACGCGTCTCAAAAAGGGGCTAAAACGGCAACGCCCTAACCTTCCCACCTGGAAAATCGACGCCAACGCTCCAGAGCGTTGATGACTCAGCCGATCAGCATAAGTGTGCACCGGGAGGCTCTATGCAATGAAATGGCATGCGTTCGTCACGCTGATAATGTTGGCTGGCACTGGTTTTGCTGCGGCGCAGGCAGGATGGTCGCCGTCTACTGACGTCCTCGGCGCGCACCTCAACTACGGCCGTGGCTGCACCGCCTGCCACTCGCCACATAGCGGGGCATCCGGCAACGGCAATGCCAAGACTGCCGGCGCTACTTCGGGCAATGCCATTCTGTGGGGTGAGGATGTTGCAGGCTTATACGGCAAGACCATCAGAACTGGCGGAGGCAAGTTCGTAGAAGTCCTGCCGGCTAGCATGTCAGCGGCGACGCCTGACGTTTCCGGCATGCTCACCTGCCTAAGCTGCCATGACGGCAATTATGCGCAGGGGGCCATGATGAGGAACAAGATCTATGAGACCCTGCCCGCATCCTACGGATCCAACAACGCCATCCCCACCCTGATTGCAAACAACGGCGCCAGCACCGGCAGCTACCTGAGCGACCACCCTGTAGGACTTAGTGCCAAAGTCAGTTGCGGCTCAAACCATTGGGATTGTTCCCAGAGCAACGGCGTGATCACCATGAAAGGCACGAATTCCAGCAAGTTCGTTACAAATTACGGGTTCTTCGTCAAGCTGGGCAATTACAGCAATAATGCGGTGGTTGTGTGTACAACCTGCCACAACCCGCACGCGATGAACGTGGTCACAGTAAATGGCAGCTCAACGTCAGGGCTGCCGGCCGGCACTTACCCGACCATGTTCTTCCTTCGCGGCCCCTACAACCCAAACGACTCCAACCCCTTGTCCAACCAGACCGCGCAATTCTGCCGTCAGTGCCATGGTGACAAGTCGAACGAAATGAACGGTAGTACCGCTGGAACAGTGTTCTAGCGCGCTTTCGATTTGAGTGTGAACAGAACTCTGGGTGCCCCATCCTTGAATCGTTTTGTGGTTCAAGGGTGGGAAACCACAGATGCCCAACTCGGCTGTAAGCAGTAAGGCCGAAAACGCTCTAGCGGTGGAGAGTCGGAGCCGCCGCGTTGAAGCCAACTCGACCGGTACGGAGCCTCAGCCATGCATACACAGAACAGCACGCAGTAACTCTGGTTCAGCTCTAGTCGTACGCGTTCTTCACTTGTTTATGCCAGAGACCCTTCGGATGCTTGCCTGAGTAACACTACCGTTCGCATTGTGTGCGGCCTGGTGACACACCAAAACGCAGGTATTTGCGCTGCGATTGTAAGAGATGGGAAGGCCGCCATTCGAAGCCACGACGTTCACGTCAAAATTTATCAACCGCTCGCCACTGATAGTTCCGCTGGTGGCGCCCATCCCGTGGGCTGTGTGGCAGGTAGAGCAGCTGAAGCCGGCGTTGATGTGGGTGCCGTGCTGGTTCCAACTGGTCGTGGTCAACACAATCGATAGGTCGTGACACTTGGCACACATGCCGTAGGGACCATTCACGGTCAGATCGGGATTGGGAAATAGATTGGAAATTAGTTGGCCCGGTATAACGGTCTGACTGAATTCATAACGGTGCTCCAGAATGTGGGTCCACCTGGACCCATGCGGGCCGTTCGGACCGGAGCCTCCGAATTCGCGATTGTCGTCGCTGTTGTGGCAGTCGGTGCAGAGTATCTGTGTGCCCATGGAGCGCTGCCCCACGCTGCCATCCACGTTCAACATTTTGAGAAGGATGCTGGGCTGTGGTAAGGAACTGGTCCTGCCGGGCATGACGGGATGACTCGAGGTGGCCGTTGCAGCAAACTGCGGGATCAGGTTCAGAGGATCGCCCGCCGAAACCGCCCGCACCGGAAAGTATCCATAAACCGGCTGAACCTGTTTGCCCGCGCTCGTGCCGTGACAGCGCAGGCAGTTCTCATATTGATTGATGGCGGGCGTCAGCACGCTCGTTCCGTCTGCGGCGCTGATGCCCACAATGTCCTTTTGCGAGATGCGAATCAGCGGCGGAAGAGGAAATGGCCCCACCACTTGGGACCCATGCGCATTGTGGCAGTCCACACAAGTAGCATGGCGGTTGTTATTGAGCAATTGGCTCTCGGCGGCATCGTGCGGATTGGTCGAGGAGGGAAATGGATGCCCGATCTTCGGCGTGGCATACTCTGAAAACACGTTGGCGTATTGGGCCATCGGAGAAACGTTCGAGCCGTTGTGGCAGGCAATACAATCTTGCTCATTCTGACCGCGCAGCAAACGCGCCGCCCCGCTGGCGTTGTGCGGAGTGTGACAGGAAATGCACGCCGCGGTAGCCACCGTGGTGTAACTTCCAAGGGTTGCCTGGGGTGCAATATTACCAGTGGACACGGCATGCGCACTGGTAGTCCAATCGGCTATTGGATTCGTCTGGCCTCCTATTTGACGGGTGGGATCATGGCAGGCCAGGCACATCTGGCCACTCGAGCTGTCTTTCACAAGAAAATTCTGCGAAATCAGGTCTTTGGCTTGCACGTGCGGATTGTGGCACGATGTGCACTCGACGTTTCCATAAATCAACTTCACCGCTCCAGTTGGGTCACTCGTACGTCCGGTCGCAGCCAGCGAAGCAACCAGGTCGATATTATCCTTCAAAGGCGGCACCAGGCTGAACGGGTGCGAAGACTGCATGTTGCTGCCGAACACGTCCAATGTGTTCATCGATCCGCGCGTCGTCACCTGGCCATAGGCCACCGTGGTCCCCACCGCTACGGTGCCGTCATGGCAGCTCAGGCATTGATTGGTGGAGTAGCCAAGCGTTGGCTGTCTGCCGGTGTTTTTTTCAGTACCGCTTGTGTACGTCGTGTAGCTTTGGGTGGTGAGCTTCTGGTTCCAAAGGCCGGTGTTCAGTCCAGAATGCGGCGCGTGACAATAGGCGCAAGCGTCGGGACGCGCACCAGTAATGGGTGATTTGCTGTTTGGGCCCAGGTTGTGCACACCAATCACGTCGGTTGAGATTTGAGCAGGCAGGGTGGCCCCGCTCAGCAGAATCGTCAGCCCCGCCAGCAAGACTCCTAGCTTCACTTCGTTCCCCCCGTGGCTGGCTTCTTCTGACCGGCGTATTGAAACACCTGGACGCGGCGGTTGAACGAATCCACTACAAAAACCTTGTCGCTATGGTCGATGAACAACCCTGCCGGAAGCTGGAATTCTCCTGCATGCGTGCCCCTGGAGCCAAAGTAATAAAGCAATTCACCCTGGCGATTGAAGACCTGCACCACGCCCCACAGGGCATCCACCACGTAGAGATCGCCTTCCGAGTCGACACTGACTGCTTTCGGCCGGAACATCGCCCCGGGACTGTCGCCGATCTTTCCAACGGCGTACTGGAACGTTCCGGAGCGGTCAAACACCTGCACGCGGAAGTTCATGGCATCTACGACCATCAGGTTCGGCCCATCCAACCGCAGTTCGGTGGGCAGATTGAACTCGCTCTGTGCCTCACCTGTCTTGCCGATGGTCTGCAGCACATTCCCCTGCATGTCGAGGATGAATACCTGGTCCCGGAGCGTGTCGGTTACATAAATTCGCTGCGCCGTCGCATCCACGGCAATTCCAGTGGGCCGTTTGAAATAACCTTCGCCGCCCTTCAGTTTGCCGATGGTGCGCAGATACTTTCCACTGGCCTCGAAGACAAAAATCACACCGGAATCCGAGTCGGTTACGTAGATATTGTCCTGGGCATCGACCGCGACGCATTGCGGCGTCAGCATCGGGTCCTTTTCTTTTTTGCGCTCGATGAACTTGTACTTATGCTGCGTGAAATCGAAGATATGCACGCCTACCGCACCCGGGTCCGTCACAATGATGCGCCCGCGCGAATCGGCGACGATGCTGTAGGGACGCACCAGGGAATGAAATTCAGGCGCACCTGCAATTACGTCTACCAGCTTGTTCCAAAAGCCGCGGTTCGGCTTGACCTCAGTCTCGGAGCTGAAACTGTGTTCCCATGAGAGCTTTCGTCCACCATCCAGCGACATCTCCCAAAGCTCCGGCGTCGTCGCCGGGGGCTTGGACTTTGGTGATGCCCAGGCCGGAGTGAGCAACAGTACTGCGCCAGCCGCCATCAGGGCTGGTCGAAGACAATGCCGCGCTCCTCTCAAAAGAAATTGAACCAACGTGACACACCCATGTAGTACGAGGATATAACTTCCGGTGGCGTGCCAGAACTGCTGAATCCCTGCTCCAAACGGGAGTATCCGCTCGTAAAGTTTAACTTGCGCACCTGGTACTGGATAAGGGCATTATATTGATCATTCTCGTTCGTGGACATGAACCCGGAGCTGGAAGTATTGCTGTTCGACTTGGCATAGGAGGCTGTGAAGAGGAAACCTCTAACTGGAGAACTGGAGACCGCAGCGGAATAACTATCTCCGCCGTAGAGATTTACCAGACTCGAGGGAAGAACGGGCAGGGGCACAGGCACGGGCACCAGGCCTGCCCCAGTCAATAGCGCCTGCCCACTCGATTTGGAATAGCTGCCGGTAGCTGTGAACCAGCGAATATAGCTCAAACTACCATTGAAACTCTCGTTGCTGCTCGCAGTGCCCGCCTGCTGAGTCAACGCGGTGCGCCCGCCGCCGGCGCCTGCGCTCACCCGGAACTGCCCCCATCTATGACTTACGTTGCCTGAGTAGTGGTAGAACGAATTCATGTAGGTAACCAGCAGCGTCTGAGCGTTCTGCGCATAGCCGAATGTCCCGTTTACGTGCCAACCCCGAATCTCGCTGGAGTAGTTCTCGTTGGTCGAGAAGCTTAGAGAGTCGTCGTTAGTCTGGTCTGATCGATTGGCGCTTGCGGTCATTGAGGCAATGAAGTTGCCGTTAAGAACCACATGAGAATACGTGGCGCTTCCCCCGAATGAATCCACTCCATAATCCTCTCCCAGAAACAGCTGCGTACGCCGCTCGAAGTATGCCGAGGTTTGCACATTGTCTACCGGAGTGTAGTTGGCAATGCCCATCAGATCCAGCGAACTGGACGACTCGTTCGAGTTAATCCCCTGCACCCCGCCACCGGCTGCAATTACCGACGCGATGAGTTGTCCGCTCAGATTGTCAGAGTAATTCTCGCTCCCCGAGAGTGTAAGCTTGCTGGTCGGGTGCACCGAGGCAAGAGAAGTAATCATGTCGATGCTTCCGCTGGTATTGGAGCTCAGAAATTCGCTGTTCCAGTCCGATCGGTTAATGCTGGTCGAGATCGAACCGTGCCAGGGCAACTGGTGGGCGACATTGAAACCATAGCCGTCAGAGGTCGACTGCGTTTGTGTACCCTGTTCGCCGGCCACCACCTGCGGAATGAGCGAGTGACCGCCTCCCTCTGTATAGAAGGCGCCCATGTTGAAACCCGCCATTTGATAGCCTGAACGGAGGTTGAATGAATGAAACGCATTCGTCCCTTGATCGTTCACCCCGTAGACCGAATACTGGCTGGTCCCGAACTGGAAACCCGCTGAAAGACTAGGCATGGCCGGAACGTTTTCGCTCCAGTTAATCCCAAACGTGTCGCTATTGCCATGTGTCACGAAATTGGTCAGGCCCGGTACATCGTAGTTGCCTTCGCTGTTGTAAGCCTTGGAATAGCTAACCGACCCGGGAAAGTGGCTGCCACCGAAGATGTTGGCGCTGAGGTCGACTCCGCTGGCGTCGGATATGGACTGGAAGTTGGAGTTTGCCCGCGACTGGTTCAGGTAGAGGTTGGCACTATAGGAAAGAAAATTGGGATTGTAGAAAGAACCTGAGAGGTTGGCGGTGCCTCCGAAGGCCCAGTTGTGGTCGCCGCTAGTCATATTCCCGAAGTCAGCAGCATACCCTGTGGAGACTGTCCCACTTAGATTTGTGCTGAAGTCGCCGATCTTGACTTGTGCGGCAGAGGGCCTTGCAAGCAGCAGAAGACTGGCCCCCAGGAGCCACGCGACTCGTAGTGAATCCGCCACTGTATGCCATCTACGCATGCCGTCATCAATCTCGTTGTTCTGCCAGGTTTCGCTTCAGCCATACCACCTGTCTTTCACAATCAGGTTGCCCTTGGGGAGACTGGGCGTCGAACTTATGTTCCTTCCGCGGCCTCTTACATCACGTCGATCTTTGCGTTTTGGCGCAGTTGCTTGTCTAGCGCGGTGCGTATCTGGTTCTTCTTGATCTGCGGCAACTCTTTCTCCAGTTGCGCTTTCACATCGTCAAACTTCGCCTTCCCTGCCGGCGCGTGTTCCTTCAGGCGAACAATGGTGTAGGCCTGATCGATCTGAATCAAATCGCTAACCTCGCCTGGCTTCATCGCCATCAGCGCCTTCACAACCTGGGGCGCAAGTTGATCTGCAGGGACCGGTTTGTGCTCGCCCATCATCACGCGGTAGTCGTCATCGGAGACCTTCTCCGCCAACGTGCCGAACTCGTCCACCGTCTTCGTCGCCTTTGCCTGGCGTAGCGCCTGCTCCGCTTTCGTGCGGCCCTCTTTCACCTGGCTCGCGGTTGCATTGGCCGGCGGAAAAATAGAAATACTCTGGAAGGTGAATGTTTCCGGATGTTGGAAGCGTGCCGGGTTCTTATCGTAGTAAGTCCTGACCTCGTCCGCAGATACCGTGCTCTTGTTCTCAACTTCGGCTTTGAGAAAAGCGTCAATCAGCAGCGAGCGCCGGATCTTTTCCCGAAGCAAATGCTCCGAACCTTTAAACTCGCTCTGCATCAGCGCGTTGAATTCCTCCGGCGTGGAGAACTGTTTGCGGAAGTCCACCTCGGCATGTTGCATCGTCGCGGCTGAAATCGTCATCTTGCGACGCAACGCCTCCTGATACACCAGTTCCTCGAAGATGATCATCTTCAGGGCGCCCTCGCGAATTCCTGGCTCCAGGTCTTTGGGAATCCCGTTGTGCTGGCGCGCATAAGGGAAGATCGCGTATTCCTCGCGCACCAGGTCGGTATCGGTCAAAACCGAACCGTTCACGCTCACTACCGCCTTGCCCGTCACCATAGGCGCGGGATTCGTCGGCCCTTGTGTGGGCGCTTGTGTCGGCGGTTGTGTGAAGACCGTGGGTGTGTGAGAGGCTACCTGGGCGCCGGATGCCACACACGTCAGCAGAAAAAATCCAAACATGGGGAAGTTGTGTTTCATGATCGACATCCTGATTCTGAAAAATGGGGGAGGAAAATTCTTGCCCCCCTCCCCCGTGATGCAAAGTGATTAGAGTGTCGTTCCAGCGGTGCTCCCGTTCTTTTCGTTTGACTCGCCGGCATGGCACTGGCGGCAGAACTGCGCGGCCTCGTTGGAGGTCGGGCTCCACGGGTTATAGGGTCCGCGGAGGAAGAACATGGTCTGGTAGGTTCCGGGCGTCATGCCGCTCGTCGCGGTGCCACCAGAGTTCGTGGCGCTAACCTTCACCACGTTCATCACGTGCTGGTTGTGGCAGGTCGTGCAAAGGACCACGGCATTGGTCGGACCGCCGTTATCGCCAAACGAGACGAAGAAGCCGTAGTTCTTGTTGAACTGCGAGGAATACGTCCCGGTCATCGCCACCGAGAGCGCCAGTTCGCCGTAGCTGTTGGTCACTTCGGTCATCGTGCAATCCCAGTTGCCGCCGCCGCATGCCCATTTGGCACTCAGTCCCACCGGGTGGTCGTTGAGGTAGTTCCCTACGCCCGTGTTGTCTTTTCCGAGCAGTGTCGGGACCACGGAGGTGCCGTAGGTGGTGGGCAGCGGCTCATAAACCTTGTTCTTCATCATGGCGCCTTGCGCGTAGTTGCCGTCGTGGCAGCTCAGGCAGGTCAGCAAACCACCAACGTCAGGCGTCGTGACCGACATGCTGGCCGGCAGTGTTTCTGTGTAGCCGCCACCGCCGCTGGTGATGGTCTGGCCGTACAGGTTGCTGACATCTTCGCCCCAAAGAGCGACGTTGCCGGTGGTTGTATCGACTTTCGCAGGCGAGGTGCCGTTGCCCCATGCGCCGCTGTGTGGTGCGTGACAGGCCGCGCAGCCGCGGCCGTAGTTAAGGTGAGCGCCAAGGACGTCGGTCGCCGGCGCATACGTCTGGGCCGCTGCAAAGCCTGCGGCTGCCAGAAACATCAAAGCGATAAGAAAATTCCGTTTCATTGAGTAAAGCCTCCAATTGCACTTTCCTGCTGCTCGACTGGACCTTGACGTTGATCTAACTGGTGGTGTTTTCAGCTCAGTCTCCGTGCACAACCCGTGTACGGATGTTGCCGTTGTCGCAAGATGGGGCAATTTACTAGCCGCATCTCGTAAGTGATTGCTGAGAATGAGGGTTTTATGTTCTCCGAGGCGATGAGTTGACACATCTTTAGCCCTTCGCCACCAACTCTTTGGCGTTCTGGCACAGTGACGTTTGTGAAAAGCCTCACAATAGTCTGATCCCCGATGTATCGTTTTCATACGTGAGTACCGTCACTTTGTGGAATGCACATTGGGCCACCCGCAAGGCATCTGCAGGTGCTCGAGGTTACGCATATATGTTGTCAGGTGATTGGTCTCACGTTATGTGATGTCAGTCACACCACGTTGCAGAGATTTCAATGTGACTGCTGTCACGCTTTCATGTGATGTAGATTGCTCCCTTGCTTTTTCTTGACCGCTAAAGTGAAATTGCAACGCGGTGCCGCTCAGGGAACATTCAGACCCGCGCGAAGCATCCATATACGGTGGTTCGCGCTCCGATGTTGCCGACCGAATGACACCGATTTACGAGCAATCCTGACCTGGGAGAACACGGCATGGATAACGCGCCAGCCACGGCATTCACAGCAAGTCCGACCTTGCGGGCCACGCAGGTCTACACCATGGCAGCAATCTGCCTCCTGGCGGGCCTGGCGGTCGGATACCTGTTTCACGGACCGCAATCGCCTCTCTCTCCGACGCCACCCATTGCCAACACCGTACCGCCCCCCGTCCCAGCGACCACGACAGGTGCCGGCCATCCGCCCAGCCTGGACGCCATGAGGCAGATGGCAGACAAGCAGGCATCGCCACTGCTCCAGAAACTCAAGAGCGATCCGAACAGCGTCGCGCTACTGGTCCAGGTCGGAGCTATCTACCATTCAACTCATCAATTTAAGGAAGCGGCCGCCTACTACGACCGGGCAGTGAAGATCGACCCCAGGAATGTGCCCAATCGCGTGAAGTTGGCCGCCAGTCTCTACCGCAGCGACGATGTTGATGGGGCGATTGCACAGCTGAATACGGCGCTGAGCTATGACCCCAAAGACGCTAATTCGCTATTCAACCTTGGCATCATCAAGTGGCAGGGAAAGCGCGACGGCAAGGGTGCGTTGGCAGCTTGGCAGGAATTGTTGAAATCAAATCCACAACTGAGCGCAGATCGAAAAGCCGCAGTGCTTAAACAAATTGCTGACGTGCTCACAGCGCAGGGCGATCAACACGGAATTGAGGGAACGCGGAACCATGACGGACACACACCAAGCCCCAATTAAGGAATGGACAAGAACGCGGGCAATTGTTTTGTCGGTTGTCTGCCTGCTGGTGGGAATCGGCGGTGGCTGGTCCATCCGCGGACTGCATAGCCCGGCGGTGACTGGAGCTACGAAAGCTGCCGGCGTCTCGGCGTCGCCACAAGCGGGGTCCAGCCCCGTTTCCCAGGCGCCCAGTCCCGCTCGGTTGAAAGAAATGGCCGACGCACAGGCAGCGCCGCTGCTTGACAAGCTCAAGTCGGATCCCAGGAACCCGGATTTGCTCACCAGCATTGGCAACGTCTATTACGACGCACAACAGTATTCCATCGCCGTCGACTACTACGGGCGCACCCTCAAGACCAGGCCCAACGATGCAGCCGTGCGCACCGACATGGGAACTGCCTATTGGTTCATGGGAAACGCCGATACGGCGATAGCTGAATTCAATAAGGCGCTCACCTACGCACCCTACAACGCGAATACACTTTTCAACCTCGGTCTGGTCAAGTGGAAGGGGAAGATGGACCCCGCGGGTGCGATCGCCGATTGGGAGAAGCTGCTGGCGACTAATCCGAACTACGAAGGCAAAGACAAAGTTCAACAAATGATGACCGAGGCGAAGAAGCAGGTCGCAGTCAAGCCGGGCATGACTAAATAGAGTCACCGGTCATCGTAAAGAACGGCGGCTTTGGATTGCTGGGTGCCCCATCCTTGAATCGTTTTGTGATTCAAGGGTGGGAGGCCACAGATATCCATCTCGACTGCGAGCAGTCAATCCGAACACGCTTTAAAGCCACGGGTCATATTAAAGATCGGCGGCTTTGGATCGCTGCTACATCTTAATAATCCAAACCAAAGCCAACCGCTAGGCCAAAACCGGCGCAGGCTTCGCGAGCAGAACACCGAGGGCGCAACTTGCCATTCGAGCCAATTCCCCATCGGCGCGACTGGTCAGAACGATCGGAACCTTGGCGCCAACCACGACTCCGGCCGCCAGTGCTCCGGCCAGGTACTGAAGCTCCTTAAAGAGGATATTTCCAGCTTCCAGATTGGGAACCAACATTAGATCCACGTCTCCAGCGACTGGCGACGTGATCTTCTTGATGCGCGCGGCATCGCTTGAAATGGCATTGTCGAATGCGAGTGGGCCATCGACTATGGCTCCGGTAATTTGTCCGCGATCGACCATCTTGCAAAGGGCCGCGGCATCTAGCGTGGATGGTATGGCGGGGTTTACCGATTCCACCGCTGACAGGATCGCTACCTTCGGTTTTACGACCTCGAGTTTGAGCAACATGTCGATGGCATTCTGCAGAATGTCAATCTTGGTCTCCAGGTCCGGCTGGATATTGATGGCCGCATCGGTAACGAAGAGTGTCTTGTGATAGGAAGGCACATCCAGGGCGAACACGTGGCTGATGCGCCGGCCGGTGCGCATCCCTCCATCGCGCGAAACAACAGCACTCATGAGTACATCTGTATGAAGTGAGCCCTTCATGAGCATCTGGACCTCGCCTTTTCGAGCCATTTCTACGGCCCGTACGGCGGCGGTGCGACTATCGCTTACATCCACAATCTGGATTCCGTTCAGGTCGAGTTCCATGGTTTCCGCCAGGCTGCGAATCTTGGATTCGGATCCCACCAGGGCAGGGACAATCAGCTTATCTTTGAATGCCTGAATGGCTCCCCCGAGAGAAACCTCGTCACACGGCCAGGCAATCGCGGTATTCACAGGCTGTTTTGAGGTCGCTCGAGCGATCAGCCCGTGGTAACGAAGGTAGGGGTCATTCACAATGAGTTGGGGTACGGGCAGCGTAGACCAGCGCAGTTTTGTCGGCGGAGCTAGAAGCTGCGCCGTACCCGAAAAGATCGGGATACCAGCGCCATTGCTCGCTTCGCAATCAAAATTGACTGTCTTGGTAGCATCCTCCTTCGCCGTAACCTGCACTTTTACGAGAATGCGATCTCCGACATGAATGCGGTTGTGAAACGAAAGTGAGATGTTCTTAAGGGTGCATCCGGGTCCCGGAATATTCATGCTGAATAGTCCGGAAATGAGTGAAGCGCACCACATGTTTGGGCCTGTAGGTGGCACGCCCCCTGCACGCGCGATCAGTTCATCCGCCTTCAGAACGGAGTGGAATCCGGAAATGGAGGCAAAGGCCATCGCATCATCCGTTGTCAACACGTGCTCCGTTGCGGCTGTCTCGCCAACTGCAATCTCGTCGTATGTCTTGCTCTCAATAAACCCCAGATTCATCAGAATTCCTTCCCCGCTCAATCGCCGGCCAATTTGTAGCTTATCTGTCATCGTATGGCCTGGGACCGAAGATCAAAGTGACTGGAGTCACTCAGCCCTCAGAACCGCGATGCCACCTGTCTTCACTTCAGTTGTCATCGCCCCCTTTGTCTGCCGCGGCACGCAGCCTGTTCGAGCGATCGCTTGAAAGTCCGGCCTGTCCGGGATGACTTTGTAGCCCGCTGTCGCCCGTTGCAGAGAATTGGGCCCGGGTGGCGCACACTGTCTATAGGCGGAACCCATGGTGACCAGAACCAAAACCGCAGCACTCGTCTTCATCAAAAACCCTCCCGACTCCGGTGCTAGGTACCCGAAAGGGCAGGTCGAAACCGTAAAAAGTCCAGCATACCCACCCCCTCCCCCCTTGGGGGGCCCATTTTAGGACCCTCATTTTCTTGCAAGTATATGTAATTGAATATCTTACAAAATAGCCCTATTAACTGATCGGTAATCAAGACCAGCGGATTTTGACCACTTTTGAGCCATATTTGAGCCGAAAAACCCCGCTCAGGAGAGATATTGTGTCGTAAGCCACCTATAAAGTTCCTCTGACGCTATAGGGTGTTCCGGACCCCAGCCCAGCCTCTTGCCTGCGGGAGGGACCACGTATGCGGAATCGCAATGCTCTGACACACAGATACAAAGAGTTTGCTGCTGCTCCGGATACCTCGAAGCAGCAAGCCAGGCATAGCGGGCAAGAATAACTGCATCGACCGCACTGTTCTCCGGATCGTCGACATCGGGGAGTGAGCTGACTCTCTGCTGGTTCTCGAAGATGGCAATGCTGGTGAACGGCTTGGGCTTGCTTCGCATGCCGAAGCGAGCAACAATCGTCCGGGGCCGGGCACGGCGAAGCGCCTCGGCGACCGCCCATTCGACGAAAGCGTTTGAGAAGATGAGAGCGCCATTTCCGCTGAGAAAGAGGTCGATGACAAACTTCCGCAGCCTTGGCTGGTTGGCAATTTCCGCGGGCCAAAGGCCCCAGCCCTCCCAGGACTCAAGCCGGAGTTTAGCAACGATTTCGTCCGTGGCTTGAATGTCTTTGGGAGCCTGATTTAACTCGGCGAGAAATCGATCGCGGAACGGCTTGAGAGCCGCATAGCCCAAAGAAGAAGCCGCAATCGGTGAGACATTTGAAAGCATGCTGTGCAACTTTGCTTCTGCGTCGATCAGCCATACGTCAGAACTCTCGACACCGCCTTGCTGCGCCGCCAATGTCACAAGGTCTTGTTGGCCCTGCAACGCCAGCTCGCAGAGTCTTTCTGAGTCATCCGAAATCCTGACCTCATGCCCCAGAGGATCCCATTGCCTCCATACAGATTGAGGGCTAACGGGTAGGCTGCGGGGAAGAATGAGGAAAATTAAACGTGTGCGTTCAGCAGCAGTTGGAGTAGCGCTCTGAGCCGCAGCGTTCACGGTATCGAAGACCTTTTGCACCTCACGGCGCCACTCGCTATAGTATTCGGACCGCGCGAGCTGTGAAGCATTTTCGATAGTGTCGTGAGTCTCTGAGAAATTCCAATCCTTGACACCCATCTTCTTCTCGAGCGCCCACAGCGGCGCAGTGACGGCACCCAGACCGGAGGGGCTAAACGCCTCGATGCCTTTCATGAGGCTGGCGACGCGGTTCTGCTCGAATGGAAAAAGCAGACTCCACTGGCTCAACTGCTGATTCAGCGCAGGCCGCATTGTGAGCGGCAATCGGTCGACTAAGCCGCGATACGCATCCGGACTGAGTGTTCCTGTCTGCGCTTTGCCAGGCCGTTCATTCATCGTGGCTCCAAATCATGAGGATAGCCCGGGCAATCGCTTCCCCGGAAGATCGAGGTCCTCGATTCCGAACATGCCGGCGATTGTGGGACAAAGGTCGATGTGCTGGATGGGACGCTCTATCACGTCGGCCGACCGCGCCGCTTCTCCCAAGCACATCAACCATGTCAGATTGGTGGAATCGTTATTCGACCTGTGATTGAAAAAGCCGTTGGTGTTTGAACCGTCGAAATCGCGCCCGAATTCGGGAAGAACGAAGAGCGTTGTCCTTCCTCTGTAGGCTGGAAGTTCTTGTATCAAGTTCCAGAGTTCATAAACAAGACGATCCATTGTGCGGATGCCCGCAAGGTGCATGGAATACGACCCGAAATGCGCCACCTCCACATCGGAAAATGTGATTGCGAGAAGCGAGGGCGAAAAACGACGCATCACTTCCTCACTTATAAGCAGAGTAAATTCGTCTCCGGTCACAGGCGCATTGGTGCGAACCAATTCCTCAATCGCCTGCTGCATCGAGCTTTGCATGCGAAGGTCAAGAAAGGACTCATTCCCTGAAACAGACCATCCGAGCCCCTCATAGTTGTCAGCATGTTGCAGGATGGCCTCGAGTTCCTGCCGCATAGCGACCCGATCAGCGCTATGTTCGGGGTGTCCCTGTGAAGCTGCTTGAATTACAGCGTTAATAAGTAGCTGCTTCGGGAATATCACGTTGGCGCCGTAGCGGGGCCCAAAGTCACGTATGGAGCTGGCGCCAATTCGGCTAGTCAGGGCCTTATTGCTAGAGATCACCCAGGCAGCGTCCTGCGGGAGTGCCATGCGCTTGCGTAGATACTCGAAGAACGTCGGGTTGGCTGGCGGTGTTTTTCCCCAGTCGTCCAGCCGCTGCCAATTCCCAGTGAGGATGCTAGAGATTGTGTTGTAGTGCGATGTCACACCCGCATTGCGAATAAGCGGATAGAAGACGCTTCGAGGCAGCAAGTCATGGTAAAGATGGGGAATATTTTCAAGACCTGTATCGAGAAACGTCTCTGCCCGGCGTATTCCACCACACGCCACGACAATGACCTTTCGCTCGTCTCTCCCAGAAGCGCTGACAGGCTCGCCGGCAAAAGCGAACTTGCGAGAATTAGCCAAATGCTCCACGAGCAAGACCGAGGTAGCCTTCAGGAGGTTCCTTCGAGAGGGATCCATAGCGCTCCATCAAGTACTCGGGAATCCGCGGTCATCGCGGGAAGCGAAATCCCTAGCGTCGTAGATTGTACTTTACAGCTATATGTGCCAAGACAGATTCTTCCGCAGGCGCTTTCACTCCTGCGGAAGAATGGGCCTTCGAGCTTTAGGTGCTTTCACACCTGCTGGCTAATTACCGAGTTAGAACACGTACTTTGTGGCGAGTTGGAAGAATCGAGCGTCTGGCGTGTAGTTTTGGAACTGCTGAGAGTTAGTGATCTGGCCAGCGTTCGTACTAAGATCGGTGGTGCCTGGATTTCCCCAGGACGGAGTATTGAAAAGGTTGAAGGCATCCGCACGGAACTGGACGTACTGTTCGTGCCAGACCTTGAAGTTCTTGAACGCGGACATGTTGGCACGCTCCCATCCCGGTCCATGGATCTGGTTTGACTTTGAACCGGAATATTGAATGGCGCTGGCCATGTCGGTCAAGAATGTTCCAACTGGGATGTTTCCGCCGGGTAACGGATCAACGAATGCGCAAGGGTTATACCAGTTCGCCTTGGTCTTGACCCTGGCTGGGCAAGTGTTGCCTTGCATATCAATGTTCGCCGGAAGCGGAGTGCCACCACCCTTGAACGGATCGCCAACCCGGATGGCATTAATCATGCCAAAGCCGTTGGCTTGCACGAATTTACCGCCGCCATTGCTGATCGTAAACGGGATGCCGGTTTGCGCGGTCCATGTGGCGCTTGCTGACCAGCCACCGACGAGATAATCCAGTGCCCCGCCTTGATGCATGTATTTACGTCCGTTGCCGAACGGCAATTCATACATGCCGTTGAACGTAAAGCGGTGACGAGTATCGTAATTGGAGTTTGTCATTTCATATTTGAGTGGAATGAGGTTTGTGTTTCGAGAGGCCGGCCCTCCTCCAATTCCAGGGTTTTGAGCGTCGTCCTCGGCATGTGACCAGGTATAGGAGGCAAGGAAGTCCATCCCGTTGGCGTAGCGCTGTTGGAGCTTTGCCTGGAGCCCGTTATATTTGCTTTCGCCTATCCATTGCTGGTCGCCATTGGCTGAAAAAGAAAGATTTGGGAACGCGTTGGTGCCCTGATTGCTATTGGGATTGTTGCTGCTGGTCACAGCCAGTGCACCGAGGGGGTTGGTGCTCGCATAGGTGTGCTTGCCCACATTTCCGACATAGCCAACGGATGCAACCATGTTTCTGGTTACCTCGCGTTCAACCGACAAGTTGTAGGCCTCAGTATAGGTAGTCTTCACTTTGGAATCGGACATGGAGATGGCGCTTGCATTGGCAAAAGAGCCTATGCCGCCGTTCGCGAGGTAAAGCGACATCCCGGTTTCGAGGGTGGCAGGATATGGGAGAGTATTTATTCCACCCAGATTTGCCACTGTTTGAGGGCTTTCCGGAGTGCCTGTGGATGGGCATGTGCTATTGGCGTTGGAATAACCACCCTGGGTGGATGGGAAGCAAGGACCGCCAGCACCAAGATAGTTGTTGTAAAGGACCACTTGATACGCGAACGGATAGTTTGTTTCCAGTTCGGCGCCTCCGGGGGCTTCAATTGACCCGTAGAACAATCCGTAGCCGGTGCGCACTACCGTCTTTGGATCGATCTGATAGGAAGCTCCGATGCGCGGAGCAAAGTTATAATGCTGAACACCGACCAAGGAGTTGGGGTTGGCGTTGGTGTACTGAATATCAATGTGCTGCGCCGCCAAGCCTTGTACAAAGCCTGCTGAAAGAGGGGCTGAACTCGCAACCTGCTGAGGCAATACATAGTGAGCCACGCCGGTCGCGGATTGAGCATCCACACCCGAGCCGGGTGCGACCAGGCCTTGTGAATCAATGACCAGGTTGGCTACATCGCCCGGCTTGCTGCTATCAGGTTGAATAAAGTCGTACCTGAGGCCCAAATTCAAGGTCAACTTGGAATTGACTTTCCAGTCATCCTGAAAATAGGCGGCACGATAATTCCGATAGTATTGGGTATCCCAGCCTGGAGAGAGCGCAACGTTCCCCATATTATTGGTAAACAAATCCGTCCCGCCACTTCCGGCATATGGTGTTCCATTGCCGTTCACGTCATCCTGACCGGTGAACTCGCCGAAGTAGCCATATCTTCCGCGCGGATACACGGACTGGGCAAAGGCGGTGCGGATACTCTCAAGCTGGATGCCGACCTTGATAGAGTGAGGCCCGGCTGATTTGGTCACGTTGTCGAGAATCTGGTAGATGTTCTGGCGCTCGATCGACGGGACGTCATGGCGCGAACCGGCCCTGGAGAACCCCGAAATATTCAACTCCGGGAGACCACCATTCGGACCGGCATACCCGGTGAACGGCACGCCTCCCAGCCCAGGCACCAACTGGTTCGCGGGAACATTGTTGTTCGCCTGAACGAACTCGTAATCGCCCCAGTTGTATCCGAAGCGGAACTCGTTGATGAGAGAGGGAGAGACAACGTGGGTTTCGCTGGCCATGAAGTTCTCAGCCAGGTTGAAATTGGTGGAACCATGGAAACCACCAGGCGCCACTTCGTTGCCATCTAGAATCGGTCCAAGCGGAAGACCAAACCCAAGTTGTTCGTGCGTGTAGCTATAGCGCACGTAGGCCTGATCCTTGGCGTTGGGGTTCCAGTCGAGGCGCTGATCCCACTGAAAGGTATTGTCTTTGACGGGCACGTTGACGTTGTAGTTTCTATACGTCTGTCCACTGCCGGGAGTGTTGTAATTGGAGGAATTCCAGCCACCGGCATTCGGCTTGGGGTAGTCATTAAGAATCTCACCAGCGACGATATCCATCATGCCGCCAGCGCTTGGATCGCCCGGGGTGAGAACGTTGGTGGTGGCAGGGCCAAAGCCGCCGGTGCTGGTGCCAATGTTCGTGGGATTCCAAGCACAAAGCCCCGATGTGCCCTGTAGGTTGGTGTCGGTGACTGGGGCTGAGCAGAGGGCCGCGTTCGCAGCGGCCGGGTTCGGAATCGCGCCGCCAGTCTGGGTCAACGGAAGCTGACCGCCGGTATTCGGCGCAAAAATCGTAATGGGCTCGCCAGCGCTATTGAGGGATCCATTAAAGTACTCTGAAAAGTCCCCGGACCGCATGCTGGCCGTGGGGACGGTCAAACCTGGGTCAGGATCGGCAAACCTGATGCGATTTGCCTCTGCATCTCCGAAGTAGAACAGCTTGTTCTTCCAGAGAGGTCCGCCCAGCGTGGCTCCAAACTGGTTCTCGTGATATGCGGGAACCACTCCGTTGCTAGAGGTCCAGTCTGCTGCGTCAAAATCGTTATTGCGGATGTATTCCCAGGCATCTCCGTGGACCTTGTTGGACCCTGACTTGATGCTGGCGCTGAGCACGGCTCCGGCCGAGTGTCCGAACTCGGCGCTGTAGTTGGAAGTATCGATCTTGAATTCGGCCAGCGCGTCCGGTGGAGGCCTTACGTTGTAGCTGGCGCCGTTCTGGAAGTCGTCAACGTTCACATTGTTATCGACACCGTCCAGGATGAAGTTGTTCTGGGTGGTGCGTTGACCATTGGCTGAAAAGTCACCCGTACCGCCGCCACGAGCGCCTCCGGCTGACAAGCCTGGAGCGACGCCGGCCGTCAACTGCGCGATATAGACCCAGTTGCGCCCGTTGAGCGGTGTGGCGTTGATAGCGTCGGTGTCCATAACCTGGCCCACGGCAGACGACTCATTCTGGAGCATAGGGGGCGCGGAGGTAACTGTCACAGTCTCCTGTGCCCCACCAGGCTTCAAGGCAATGTCAACGCTCAAGCGGTCCTGGATATTGACGCGCACATTCTGCTGGGTCGTAGTCTCAAACCCGGGAGCTGACGCGCTCACCGAGTAATGGCCGATCTTGATGGGAGCAAAGCTGTATTCTCCCTTTGCATCCGTCTTGCCTTGCAACACAAAATTCGTGTCGGTATTGGTGAGAGTTACCTCGGCGTTCGGAATGACCGCGCCTGTGGGATCTTTCACGACACCGTTGATGGCTCCTTGGTCAACCTGGCACAATGCTGTGCGTCCTGAGAAAACGCAGCAAAAACCAAATACGAACAAGAGAGCGCCAATGATGCGCCGTTTCGCCTGCCTCAATTGAACGTTACTCATTTTCATCAGTCCTCTTCTGCGGTTGTGGCCGCATCATTCGGCTGCAAATCGAGAACGCCGTCATCTTTATCCTTCAGAGATGATTAAGAACACTAGCATGTGAAGCAGTTCAAGGGCAACAAAAAATGATAGACAAATAAAAAACAAAGAATATGCAAATAATACGATAGCCCGCTGACAAATAAGGCTTTGCCCCAGGGGACCTCAATTTGTAAGTCTTAGCCTCTTGGATTCCGGTAGTGATTCCCTTCGTCCCCGTGGTGCCAGTTTGGGACGCGTCGCGACATCAGGTAGTGAAAGCGTTGCTTGCCCGGCCAAGGGCAGGCACTCTTGGCTCGCTTAGGCTTGAATGACCTCGATACCACGCCCTCGCAACGCCTTGACGAACTCTGGTGGGGCCTTGGTGTCGGTGATGAGACGGTGAATTTGCCCGATCGAGCCGATACGGGAGACGCTACGCCGGCCGAGTTTGCTGAAATCGGCCACCACGGTGGTCTCTTTGGCTACGGCCATCAACAGGCCGTTGAGGTGAGCCTCCAGAACATCCGGTGTGGTGGGGCCGAACTCCAAGTCGAAGCCATCGACAGCCAGAAAGAGCCGATCCGCGTGGAGGTCCCTCAGCATCGCCTCAGCCTGTGGTCCAACAAAGGAAAGCGACACAGGGCGCAGTACGCCTCCAATGCCGATAACGGAGATCCCGGGCGCGTCTACCAACTCGGAGATCACGTTCATGGCATTCGAGATAACTGTGACCCCATGGATCGCGCGAGCCTTTAGGTGGCGCGCAACCTCAGTTGTTGTGGTGCCCGAGTCGAGAATGATGACCTCGCCTGGCTGAACCAGATTGGCCGCAGCTTTTCCGATTAGGGCCTTCTCTGCTCGATGGACGGATTCCTTGAGGCGGAGCGGGTAATCGCGAGTCGGCTCCAACTGCCGGACTGCGCCGCCATGGGAACGCACGACAGCGCCGGAAGCCCCCAGTGCATCCAGGTCGGAGCGGACGGTAACCGCAGAAATCGAAAACTGCTCCACCAGATCTCGAACCGTGATTTGCCCTTGCTGCTCCAACAAATCGAGGATCTTCCTACGACGCTGCTCCGGTAGCAGCGGATTAGCGGTATTGGCACGTGGCATTCCTGAAAGTTTAAGGATGTGCGTATACGTAGTCAACTCATTTTACCGAAGAGCGGTTTTCTACGCTTGTGGTTGTTTTCTCTAGTGAAGAGAACTGACTCCAGATCGAAGGCGCATCGGGTTGCCAGACGATGATGCGCGCCTAAGGCGACAATCACTTCACGCGGGTGGCGTCGATCAAGCAACTGAAGTGGTCATAAATGTCTAATGCTTGCATCACTTGCGGAGCTCCGTTAGGAATCCTGGACCGTGATTCCGCTCCTGCCGGCGCGGCGCAATCCAAGCCCTCGCGATGGTGAAAGAAGGCTCGAATGGCTTAAGTTCATTGTCCAGGTGGCCCATGGACCCACTTACGTCAGATTGAAACCCTCTGTTCGTTCTCGCTCGTTTGGCGATTTTGTTTCTCTTGGATTTTTCCTTTACTTTAACAATGGTATGTTTTACTATCGTTTGTTCCTTGTATCGGGAGGAGATTTTGAGTAAGTCCCTAGTTTCTGAAAGTCTATACGATCAACCCTGGCTCGCCGCGATCGCGAGAAAGCAGGCGAAAGCGGCAGATTTGCTTGGCCGGACAGAAGACGAACAGCGAGAGTCTGGATATTTTCATACTTTGCACGAGATTCTGCAGCAGCCGGCTACGTGGCTGGAAACGGGCAAGAAGTTGGCGTTAATGTCCGGCGGACTGCTGCAAACTATTGCTGGCGCAAGAACTCTGGTTCTCACCGGTTCAGGCAGTTCTGAGTACGCGGGGGAATGCGTTCGTCTTCCCCTGCAGAACAAACTGTCGATTCCGGCTCAAACCATCGGCGGCGGAATGTTGTTGACGCACGGCGGCAAGGCAATTGCGCCTGTGCGGCCGGGACTAATGGTTTCCCTGGCCCGGTCGGGGGACAGCCCGGAGAGTGTCGAAGCCATTTCGGTGGTCCTTGAGACCGAACCCGACATCAGGCATCTGGTCGTGACCTGCAACGCGGAAGGGCGATTGGCGACAACATATCGAGACGATCCGCGTGTGCAAGTGGTAGTGCTTGCCGACCAGACCAATGATCGCAGCCTAGTAATGACCAGCAGTTTTACAAACATGGTGCTAGCGGCGGCGTTCCTGGGGATGTTAAGGACGCCGGAACAATATGTTTCCCTGGTGCAGCGCCTCAGTCAAAAGGCGGAAGAACTACTGCGCACGCACTTTGACACCCTGGCCGGTATAGCAAACCGAGACTTCGATCGAGTGGTCTTTCTTGCAAGTGGGCCACGCCTTGGTGCTGCCCGCGAATCCGCTCTGAAGATGGTGGAGATGACGGCCGGAAATGTGTGGGCTACAAGCGAAACCTACCTAGGCCTGCGTCACGGGCCGATGAGCGCGGTTCACTCGAAGACGCTAGTCGTATGCTTTCTTTCTTCCCAACCCTTGGTGCGTGCATACGAGTGCGATCTGATTCGCGAATTGAATGACAAGCAGCTCGGAATGGCGAAGCTTATCTTTGGCGAGGATATTCCGGCGGATCTGGCCCAAAACGATGATGTCAAGATCGAGTGCGACGGTCTGGCCGGCTTGGGCGACGAGAATATCCCGGTCCTTGATGTAATTGTAGGGCAGTTGCTCGGATTCTTTCGCTGTTTGAAGGAAGGACTGGAACCGGATTCTCCTTCGAACGATGGCGTAATCAACCGGGTCGTACAGGAGTTCAGACTGCACCGCGTCGAAGACTGAGCAACGACAATCATCCTCACATTCGAGATCTGTACTTGCGCCTGCCGAAGTACTCAGATCGCTATTGCGGCTGGAGCAGTTCCTGGATCAAATCTGGACTGACCTGATCGGAAGCTGCAGCTAAATGAGAGCGCCCATGAACATCGACTCAGATTCTTCGCCCATAGAGAGACCGGGCGCATGGAAGCCTCTTGACCTTTCGGAGTTCGAACCACAGAGCATGCTTGAGGTGAAGCAGACTTTTGTGGGGCGATCAAGATATCCGGTCATCGATCTTCACACCCACATTTCGTTTTCGGCAAAGGTCGTGAACGGCGTTCATTTGGCCGCGGAGAGGCAGTATCTTGCCAATCCCGACGAGTTATTGGCTGTGATGGACCGCAAGAATATCCGCATGCTGAACAATCTGACGGCAGGATTCGGAAGCGGACTAGACGACACGATCGCTCGGTTTGACACGGCATACCCGGAAAGGTTCTCTTCGTTTGCCGAGCCTTGGTACAGCCGGTTTCTGGAGCCCGGCTATCCCGAATTCCAAGCAGACGCCATTGAACAGGCCAAGCAATCCGGCGCGAAGGGATTGAAGATCCTCAAGACGTTGGGTCTGTTCTTGCGCGAGACCATTACCACTGGAAACTTGGTCAAGATTGATGATCCCCGCTTCGATCCGATGTGGGAAGCATGTGCGAGCCTGCACATGCCTGTGGGGATTCACGTTTCCGATCCTGCGGCGTTCTTCAGGCCGATTGACCGCTTCAACGAGCGCTACGAGGAATTAAACAACCATCCTGACTGGTCATTTCACGGCCACGGTTTCCCGTCGAACGCGGAGTTGCTGGCGGCTCGCGACCGGGTTTTTGCGCGGCATCCGAAGACGCAGTTCATTGCATTGCACGTCGGCAATTTTGCCGAGAACTTGAACCATGTATCGGCCAGCCTCGACCGCTTCCCGAATATGACTGTAGACATCGCTGCGCGCGTGGGCGAACTGGGACGCCAGCCACGTGCGGCCCGGGCCTTTTTCGAGAAGTATCAGGACCGGATTCTCTTCGGAACCGATGCGACGCCGCATGGCAATGAGTATCCGCAGCAGTATTTTTGTGACAGACTTTACGAGACTTACTATCGTTTTCTGGAGACGGACGATGAGTATTTCGACTACGCTCCAGCACGAGTTCCCCCGCAAGGGCGATGGCAGATTTCCGGTATCAACCTGCCGGATTCCATCCTGAAGAAGATCTACTACGAAAACGCTGCGCGGCTATTGGATATCGCCGTGTAACTTGCGCTCATCGGAGCGCTCACTTCGGATCGCTATATCGCACTTTCTCATCTGGGTTGTAGACGGTCGGCACCGTTCCCGTGACGGAGATAGTGAGCGCCTTTTGCGTCGTGCGGCGGTTCAGTCCTGTGGCCGTGACTGTGACCGTATATTGCCTAGCCTGCGTGTACGCGTGGGAGACATCGGAGCCATCCTCGCTTACGCCGTCGCCAAACTCCCAGTGATATCCGAGCACCGGTGCATCGACGCTGGCTGCGGCAGCATGAAATTCCACGAGAGCACCAGCCTGCCCAACAGCCGGAGCACGCAGCT
The DNA here is from genome assembly GCA_964396795.1 of uncultured Occallatibacter sp. Classification (GTDB taxonomy): domain Bacteria; phylum Acidobacteriota; class Terriglobia; order Terriglobales; family Acidobacteriaceae; genus Telmatobacter. The sequence continues at coordinate 436,242 of CAYNGB010000001.1, forward strand.
CAAAAGCAGGATCCGATTCGGGGACTGATGTGTCGATCAGCTTCAAGATACGAACGGAATGCGGCGGCAGCGTGATCGCGAGCGCGCTGTTTTCGATCGGCACTGCGCCGCCGCGAAGGACATTGGTTGCCGTGTAGGAGCCGTTCGACTTCAATCCCAGTGCTTCCAACTTAGGCGTGTGACTACGCGTCTCTTCAGTAAAGTTGAAGACAGTGAGGATCTGTTGGCGCGGGCTCTCCCTAAGCAGGAAGATGCTTGCCTGCGCGTCTTCCTGCTCATAGGTCATCAGGTCAAGGGGCACGGCCGCACGGCCAAGCCGAGCCATATCGAGCAGATCCGCGTTCCGCACCAGAGCAAGTCGATCTGGTGAAGCGCCCAAAGCAGGTAGGTCGTCCCCTATCTCGAACATGCCGCCCGAGACGGCCGACACCGCGATCGAAGCCTCCGCCTCATCTAGAGTCAAGGGCAGCTTGTTCCCATGCCAAACCCTGTCTGGGATGACCTGTTCAGAGACAGTAAATGCATCTGGATCGGAACCGTAAAAGTTGCGATTCATGAAGTAGCGCGCAGCCACACCCGCAGCAGCTTCGCGTGTAGATTGGAACGTGTGTCCCGTGTCCTGCGAGATGCGGCCGGTGTTCACAATCCCCACCGGCGTGAGCATGGGACTGCCATCCTTGTCGAGTACTACGCCGTCGCCCACCGTCTCTCGAATCGTCTGCAACCCGATGCGCAAGGCTTCGAGCGCCGTGGTGTTGGGACGGTAGTGGATCCCCTCCACCGCAGAGGAATCCATGAAGTCCATCTTGATGAAGCCCACCCCCCAGTCCTTCGCCATGGTGCGATAGGTATACCGCAGATACTCTTGCGCACCGGGATTGGTGGTATCGAGCGCATACAACTCGTCAAATTTCCCGCCGACCTTACCAATGTGGATCGGTTCCCCTTCCAGGTTGCGTACAAGCCAGTCCTTATGATTCTCATATACCCACGACCGCTCAGAAACCTGGAACGGCGCCACCCAAAGTCCGAACGTAATTCCCTTGCTTTGCACCTGATGTGCCACCGGCGCCATGCCTTGTGGAAACGTCTTGCCATCTGGAGTGGCGTACTCCCCGCGTGCAAACTGGTACCCCTCATCCACCTGGAAGTATCGATAACCAAGCGACTCAATGTTCTGCGCGAGCCACTCAGCATTGGTGAGGACAGTATTTGCGGTCACGCCATAGTAGTAAGCCGTCCAACTCCACCAACCGATGGGCGTTGGCGTGGAAACAAGCGCCTTGTGAAGGATTCGAATCGCCTGCCCGTAGTTCTCAAGCTGTTGATGATAGTCGGAACCGACTTCGAACATCAGCCGCTCCGAGCGAATGCTCTCACCCGCGGGCACAGTCAACCTGAATGGAACGACATTGCCGGATGAGTACCCTTGTTGCTGCTCGAGCAACGCCTCGTTCGTGCCGGTATCCTCAATGTCGTACGAGCCTGAGCCTTGCAGGTGGAAGACGGTAAGGAATTTGCCCGCGGAAAGCGCCCCCAGAAATAGACTTTGTTGGCTCTTCCGGTTGTATATCAGTTGGCTCCCAAACGCCTCGTGAGCGCCGCCACTTGCCTCCCCGTGGTTCAGCATCCTCACATAAGGAATGTCTTCACTAAACCTGTCGGAGAGGATGAGGTCTTCCGAAACAGGTCCGTTCAGGTTCGGCGCCGTACCAGAGTTACCGACCAACACGTGAATGGAATGCACCTCGATGGTTCGTGCCGTGGTGTTGTTTACAGTGACAGAGATGTCTCCCCAGGGATGATCAACGTAGACGCGAAACTCGCAGACGAGGTTGGGCATGCCGGCCAATCCGGAATGAGTCACGGTCATGAGCTGGCCCGATCCCAATTCATCAGTGAATGGGGTTATCACCGTCAGATGTTGAGGATAGAGCGACGACTTGAGCATTCCCGTTGCAGTTTCAACCGCGACTTCAGAACGCAAGACGTCTCCGGGAATAACTGTCGACCGCAGAGCGTAGAAGCCGTCGCCAAATGCCTCGACGGTGAGACTCCCGCCGCGAATCAGATTACGCGAAGAAGATCCGGGCTTTTCGTGCCGCCGGCTGGAAGGCCAGACCGATAGCCACGAAATCGTGAGGAGCAAAATCGGAATCAAACGCATCCACTTCTTCGCAAAGGCCCTATTCATTTGAAATGCCCTTCTGGGAAGCTGAAATCCTTATTCAAGTTGACTGAGACCGGCAGCCGGGTTGCTCCGACGCCAGCGTGTTCCCCCCGCACACGTACGCCGGCGTCTGTCCATACAAAGCCGACGATCTGAGATTCGCACTATCTACAGATCTACGCATTGGAATTCGAAACGGTTATGGAGCCTCTTTCCGCACAGCGAAACGAGTTCACCATGTCTTCATGGAGCGCCGCAGATGCGCAGCATCAGGAGAACTCGATTTGTTTTCTTCAACATCTCTTGCGGGAACGTCTTACGTAGTTCTTTCTTTTCTACACTAATTATTTCGCATGGGAAAGCCAAATCCCTGTTCCGTGGTTTGCCTCTCGCAGGACACCTGGAATGCCAGACGGGTCTATGACGGGACTTACGCACTGATCAGCGACAAACAGGCCTAATTCCGGCTAATAAGGCTTCATATTCCAGGATTTGATGGCCAGAAACGTACCTGGAAAATTTCGAAGCTAAACGCTGCAGAACGCTGCCAAAGCATGAACGAGGTGCTAACCTTACTTGGTTAGCAATGTGGTCCGGCGGGCGGCAAACAAGAATGCACGGCCGCGTCAGCTTCCTAGGGCTTGTTTACTGAACGGAGAAACAAAATGGTGAGTCGACGTGACTTTCTCGATACGCTTGCGGTAGGGGCGGCAGGTTTGGCTATTGGATCGACTGCGAAGAGCTACGGACAGATCCTCGGATCCAATGATCGGCTTAACTTTGCAATCATCGGCCTGAGGTGGCGCGGCTACGCACATCTTTCAGCGCTTAAGGCTAATAAGGATTCTGCCCGCGTCTCGCATATTTGTGATGTGGATAGCAGTATTTTGGCGAAGTTTGCCGATACCGCGGAACACGAGCTTGGATACGCTCCATCAAGCGAGAAAGACTTTCGCCACCTACTCCAGCAAAAGGATCTGGATGTTATCACCATTGCCACTCCCGACCACTGGCACACCCCTCTGGCAATCGCTGCAATACAGGCGGGTAAGCACGTGTATGTTGAAAAGCCCTGCAGCCACAATCCTGCCGAGGGGGCGCTGTTGGTGCAAGTTCAACAGAAGTACCAGAAGTTAGTCCAACAAGGAACGCAGCAGCGGTCGTGCTCGCGCACCATGGAAGCCATCGACAAGATACACAATGGCCTTATCGGTAGGCCTTACTTCGCCAAAGGTTGGTACAGCAACGTAAGGAAATCGATCGGGACCGGCCAGGACGCACCCGTTCCGCCACAGCTAGATTGGGATCTTTGGCAGGGACCAGCGCCACGGAGACCATATAAAGATAATATCCACCCGTATAACTGGCACTGGTTCAAACACTGGGGAACCGGCGAGGCTCTGAACAATGGCACGCATAGTATTGATCTCTGCCGTTGGGCGCTCGGGGTCGACTATCCGAACAGCGTTTCCTCGGGGGGCGGTAGATACCACTTCAAGGACGATTGGCAGTTTCCTGACACCCTTGTGACCAATTTCGGCTATGGCGACAAGATGATCTCGTGGGAGGGAAAATCCTGCAACGGAATGAAATACTACGACCATGATGCAGGGTTGACGGTGATGGGAACCACGGGCTCTGTGTTTATCTATGGAGATGGCGGCAGTGGCTATGAGGTCTACGACCTGAAGGGAAACAAGACAGGTGTGTTCAAGGACGACAACTCAACCCCGTTCTATGACCACCTCGACGGCGACATCCCCACGGCCGCACACTTCGCCAACTTGATCGCGGCAATCCGTAACGGAGAGAAACTCCATGCGCCAATCTCCGAAGGCAACATCGTTGTTACCATGCTTCAACTCTCTAACATTTCCTGGGCGTTGAAGCGGGAACTGGAACTCGATTCACGTAGCGGGCAAATCTTGAACGATCCGCAGGCCACGAACATGTGGGGGCGCGAATACGAAAATGGTTGGGCACCCCATCTCTGAAGAACTTGCGGCGCTCGTGAGAATTAGTTTGCAGTGAGCCGTATCGGGGTGACTCTCCAACTGACATCGAATCACCATAGTTCATTGCGAACCTTGCAGAGTGGCAAGTCACTAAGTGGAGAGCGCAATGGTCTCTCATCTCGAATGCAGCTTGCTCACGCCGCAACTCCGCGAACTCAGGTGCCCTCATCGTGGCAACTTTGTTGCTTTCGGATCGGTCCTCTCACCTGCGTACGAATCACGCTGATTGTTCGGGAGTAGTTCTGCGGATTGCCGTTAAACAATCGCGGCTAACCCTGGAAGCTCAATCGAACGTCGCGATAGCCTTAGTATTGCGCATTTTCTAGGAGATCAGACAGCATGAATCGCCGCCAACTATTATGCGGAGCCGGTATCGGACTTATGTCGAGTGTTGTCACTAAGGCGGAAGAGAAATCAGTTCCGTCGAACGATGAACAACCAGAACACAGGGCGCTCGCACTCTCTGACTATCAGCCCACCAGTATGCTGCATGTGCGCGAGACACATGTGGAGCGAGCGCTCTACCCGGTGATCGACATCCACACCCATATAACTGAGTCTAAAAAGTCAGTTAACGGCGTTGACCTGAGCGCTGAACGGAACTTCTACGCCGGTCCGAATGAACTGATCGAGGTGATGGATCATAAAAACATTCGCTCCATGGTAAATCTCACGGGTGGATTCGGGTCTGGCTTGATTGAGACCGTCGAGAAATATGATAAGAGCCATCGTGACCGTTTCTATACTTTCACTGAGCCCTGCTACTCGCGGTTACTCGAGCCTGGTTATCCGGACATTCAGGCTCAAGCAATCGAGCAGGCGCATCGCGAAGGGGCGCGTGGGCTCAAGATTCTGAAGACACTCGGTCTTTACCTGCGGGATAACATCACGACGGGTACGCTGGTGAAGATCGACGATCCAAGATTCGATCCGATGTGGGATGCGTGCGGGCAATTCAACATGCCCGTTGCGATTCACATCTCTGACCCGATAGCTTTCTTCACTCCCACCGATCGATTCAACGAGCGCTTTGAAGAGTTGAATAATCATCCGGATTGGTCTTTCTATGGTCGTGACTTCCCCACCAATGCCGAGTTGATCGAGGCGAGAAATCGGATGATAGCCCGTCATCCCAAGACACGGTTTATTGTGTTGCATGTGGGCAATTTTGCCGAAAATTTGGATAACGTCTCAGAGAATTTGGATCGCTTTCCGAACATGCACATCGACATCGCCGCCCGGATCGGCGAGTTGGGGCGGCAACCGCGCGCAGCCCGCGTCTTCTTTGAAAGATATCAAGACAGAATTCTGTTTGGGACTGATGCCACTCCGCACGCTGACAATTACCCGCAACAAGTATTCAGCAACGAACTTTATGAGATTTACTACCGATTTCTCGAGACAGATGATGAGTATTTTGACTATGCTCCCGCAAAGGTTCCGCCGCAAGGTCGTTGGCGCATCTATGGACTCAACCTCCCGGCATCGATTCTTCGCAAGGTGTACAACGCGAATGCAGCGCGCGAATTGCAACTCTCAATCTAAGAAGGTATCCCCGTTATGCGAGTTGATGTTCGGCCTCCTATTTGTGGGTTCTCTTCGGACAGCGCTGACCTTGGCGCTCGTAATCATGGCGCGGCGAAGAGACTGCTTTTGAAAATGACTCTCGCTTCGTGCCTGCTTCTTATGAACGGAACAGTTGGTGCACGCACGGCGGACGACAGTACTTTCGGGAGTACCTTCGCGGCCGACGACGTAGCATTAGATACAAACCCACAATCAGGCTTTTGGAAAGCGGCGTCCTCGGTGTATGCGGATGTTGATGATCACGGAAAGGCCATTCCAGAGTTTCGAACTCGGATAAGCTCTCGATGGACGAATAAGTATCTTTATCTCTTGTTCGAATGTCCTTACAAGGCTCTGTATTTGAAGCCAGCGCCGAATGTGACGGCAGAGACCTACGGGCTTTGGGACTGGGATGTCGCTGAATTATTTATCGGTTCCAATTTTCATAATATTCGAAGGTACAAGGAGTTCGAGGTTTCGCCCCAGCGAGAGTGGATTGATCTCGACGTCAACCTTGATCTTCCGGATCATACGGTCGGATGGTCTTGGAACTCCGGATTCCAGGTAGATGCACGAATTGATGCCGGCACAAAGATCTGGTACGGCGCGATGCGAATCCCCTTTGCTGCCCTCGATCAGCGCCATCCAGTTGCAGGCAATACCTTTCGCGTAAACCTGTTTCGCAGTCAAGGGCCACCAGAGCATCGGCAATCAATCGCATGGAAACCCCCAATGGCTGATACCTTTCATGTCCCGGAGCGCTTCGGTCTACTTACGCTTGTTGAGGCTAAATAGGCGCGTGCGCAGGATTACTTCGCAACTAATCATGAGGTTCAGGTGAGATATAGAGTTCGAACGTCACTGGCGTGCGGAATTGCGATGGCCGCAATGTGCGCTGCGACTGCTGCGGGACAAGGTCTACCGTCACCAAGCCGAACCACGACTACAGGTATGCATCTGACGGATGCGATGGGCGAGAGTATGCCTCCCGCTGAGGCCTTTCGCGTCTTGTCTCCACCGACCGCGGAAGGTCCACAGATTACACCCTACCTCCTCTACCAAACCACGCTCGCATGGAATCAGGATGAGCTTCGTCGAAATCGTTGGTCGCGGGTGAGGAGCGAGCCCGACCTACTGCGGTTGCGCGCGGAGTTGAGAAAGTCGGTGCTAGAGATGATAGGGGGGCTTCCCACAGAGAAGACTAACCTTCATGCTTTCATTACCGGCACAATTCCAGCCACTGGATTCAGGATCGAGAAACTTATTTATCAGAGCCTCCCTGGCTTCTATGTGACTGCACTCGTGTACGTGCCCGAGAACGGCGACAAGATTCATCCGGCCATCCTGGTTCCCGCTGGTCATTCCCCAGACGGAAAAGCTCACTACCAGGACCTTTGTCAGCGGCTGGTCTTGCGTGGTTATCTGGTCATCAGTTGGGATCCTGTGGGGCAAGGCGAACGGAGCCAGTTCTGGGATGTGAAGGCAAAGAGAAGCCGATACAACCTTGTCTGCGGCGAGCACGCTGTGTTGGGAAACCTTGCCTATCTTGCGGGGACCAGTTTGGCGCGGTGGGAAATCTGGGATGGAATGCGAGCCCTAGACTATCTGCTTACCCGCCCAGACGTCGACGGTAAGAGGATCAACATCGCGGGAACGAGCGGTGGCGGGTTTCAGGCGGCGTTGCTGGGCGCATTGGATGAGCGCATCAAAGTCATAATTCCGTCTTGCTATATCACGGCACTTCCCATGCGTATCGAAAACCGCATCTTCGCCGATCCAGACAGTGATCCTGAACAGGATCTATTCGGGCTCATTTCAAAGGGGGTCGATAATGCGGGTATCTTATTGCTGATGTACCCGCGCCCGGTCATGGTGGCAACAGCCAGTCTCGACTTCTTCCCCGTGGCGGGTGCTTACAAGTCGTATTCCGAAGTCAGTACATTTTATAAACGCTTTGGACACGCTGACCAAATCGAAATCGTCGAGAGCTACAACCGGCACGCGTACTCTCTTCAGAATCAAGAGGCGGCATTGAGCTTCCTCGATCGATTCAATAGGATGCCGGTGCAACACGGTCTTTCCCCAGTCACTGCATTTGCCGATGCCGATCTCCGTGTGACAAAAAGCGGACAGGTCTTAGTTGACAATCCTGAGAGTTATAGGCTTCTCCATTTCATCACCGCACAATCCGCCGAGGCTTCGCATCATGGCCAAGAGACGCTCGCTGAGCTTTATCGGAGCGAAAGGGATCCAGGTATCGCTTCCTGGGCGGTCAGCCGCTATGCAGGTTCCTCTACGCCCGGGGAGTTGCGATGGGAAGCTATTGGGACTAGCAAGGCTGGACGGGTACATATTGACCGCTACATCCTTCATCACAGCACCTATCTGGAGATGCCTCTTCTCCACTTTCACGACGACAGTAATCATCCACTGGGAGCTATCCTCTGGTTCAGTCTTGGCGGCAAGGCCTCTAAAGAGAATTGGCGCGATATAACTAAGATGATTAGTGATGGATACGAGGTATTTTCATTTGACTTCCGCGGTCTGGGTGAGACACGCATGAACTATCGTGTCGACTCCCCGGACACCCTAGATCCTTCGCGCGATAACTTTGATCAAGCGTACATGAATCCATTGGGAAGCGTATTGGCTGATTACGTCTATAATTCGTTGCTTGTCGGGAGGCCGTATTTTCTTGAGATGATGGACGACATAGAGATCGCCCAGCTCTTTATTCGCAACTTGGATTCTAATCATCCCCGGCAAAAGCTGACACTAGACGGAATTGGTGAAGCCTACACCTTGGCAACTCAGATCCAGGAGATCGATCCCAAAGTGGCAGTGCTAGTTCCAGACTCGCAGTCCACACTGAGTTGGTCCGCTCTGGTAACTCAGGGGCAAGAGCAATGGCCCATTGCGTTCTTGATGCCATCCGGCGCAACCCTTAAGGCCAAATCAAGATAGACGCACCTTGAATGCAAACTCTGCAGAATAGATTGCAGCACTTAAGGAGCTAATCCTATCGCCGGGGATTTCCTGTCCATGCCGCGGTTATTCTTCCTTGCGATTTGGGGCGGGATTGTACTCCCACTCAGACCCGCTTCTTGACTAGGCTGAGCGCTGCTAAAATCACGGCATTGCTTTCAATTACCGGTCCCATCTCGTTGTTGAAGTCGTCGGAGCCACCTCGAAATCCTGTTGTGCCTTTCAGTCGAATCTCTTGAACGACCTTGCCTAATCGAGGATTTATCCACTCATAAGCAAAGAACGTTACGCGACTTGTCGCATCGGCTCCAACTGCCACTGCGTCTGCGCTGTAGCAATAATCGTGCGCAGAGACACGCTCGTCCCAGTTCCACTCGAGTATATTCACGCCGTAACGAATCGGAATGATGCTGACAAAGCCGTCTTCATAGATAACTTCGTACCAACCTAGAAGGTCCGAAGTGTCATTTTGATCCCAAATCAATCTAAAGCTCTCTCTATTCTTTGCGCGTCTCGCAGCCGCGTGTAGAAAAACCAGACTGGTAGGCGATTCACCCACTGGAATGCCCGTCACGGCATTGGGCAGTCCCGTGACTTCGTTGCTGACTGTTCCGACGACAATCGCGTGCATGCCATTTGCGCGTCGAAGGCCAAAAGGGATGCTGTTGACGTAAATCGTCTGGGCTGCCATGTCTTCGAGGCTCACGCCTAACTTCGGAATGGTGTCCAACATATTGAATTTGCGCGAAATTTCCATTGGCACAATCGAACCCTCTGTCTGGCTGGGAGCAGTTACTCCGCTGAGACGTGGGCGAATGGAGGCTAGCATGGATTGAACTCGCGCCGACAAGTCTTTGGCTTCTAGAACCTGGCCCGTCCACAGAATGCTGCTGCACCCAAGAAAATCGGACATGAGGTCTTTGCCAAAGCCGATCTCGTTTGTGCTAGACCACCCCGACGGAGCTCCGCCAAGAAGAGTGGAGCGCTTCTTGCGCATTTCATAATTCTCTATTTCTGGGTTAAGGTTTCCGAAGACCTGCTGAAAACCCATTTTGTCGAGGATTGCTTCGTTCTGCTCGGCCGAGCCCCGCTGACCTGGATCGTCGCTCCAAAACCAGTTATAGATCAGGCAGTCTTTCGGAATCAGCCTTTCCACCTGGTCTGGAGTCAGGCCACCCGGGGAGTAATAAGTCCAGCCATCTGGCGCACTTTTTTTCTGCAGTCCGTTGCCTCGTACTGACTGCAGCAGCATGTCTCCCCAAAGCTGGGTCTTGATACCCTTCGATGCAAGATGATGATGGATCTTGTTGACGTCTTCACCGTATAACTCGCCAATATCTTTGTCACGGCACTGGGGAGACACATCGACCGGAAGAAACAGCTCGTCGTGACCGATGTGAACACTCTTGGGCTTCAAGACGTCGATGAACTCGTTGTACACTTCAAAAACAAGGGGATAGGATTTCGGATTGACTGGGCAGTAGATATCAGGCCACATATTCTGCGGAGCCGCGGCCAGATCTCTGTGTTCAGTCAGCAAGTAGTAGCTGTGCGTAAAGGATGGGAGCACCGGAACTAGTTCGATATGATGTCTGCGCACCCAGTTGGCCAGGTCGGCTACTTCCTCTTTCTCAAGAATGTCTCCATCTGCCACATCCTGATGTGAGGAATTCTGCTCCATGTCATGAAATGGACGCCGGGGATAGTTACGACAGCTGTAGTTCACGTCTCTTACAAATTGCACCCAACCGTAGTTCAGTTCAGGATGGTGGTCAAGTCTCATCGATGCGTTCATTTCCATAATGAGTGTGTTGTACTTATACAAAGCCATAAAGTCGCGCACGAAGCGCTTGAAGAAAGGGATGTTATCGCGCCCGGGAAGAAATAGGTAGATTCCTCGAAATGGCTTGTCCGGCCAATCTCGAATCTGCGCACCGCGAAATCGAAGTTGATTGCTTTCATTCACGAGCAATTGACGAAGAGACTGGAAGCCATAGAATGCACCGCGATCGCCGCCGCCGCACACTACAGCAATGTTGCTGTTGGTGTGAAGAACATAGCTTTCCTCGCCATGCTCTTGCAGGCGTGCCATGAGTTCCTTGTCAGCGCAATATTGTCTGACCAGCGGATTTTCAATCGATCCCATCAGAATTACGCGCCTGTTAGCACTCAAGCTGGTGGCGCGCTCGATCTTCAGATGCAGGCCAAAGTGATCGCTCAATTCGTGAACCATCAAGCCTGCCAAGAATAGGTCTTCACTCGAGGCTTTAGGCGGAACAACAACCGTGACTTCATTGTCGAGGATGAAGCCGCCGCCGGAACTCGATATCTCTTGTGGTTCAGGAAAGATGGAAGATGGGGGCGTCATGATTGTTGCACTGCGCGAAGGATTGCCCTTGCCGAGCACCATGTATGACGCCGCTACGGGCTCAACACGAAGGATCGCTTCTTGGGCTGCGGCCGTGCGGCCCACTGCGGCGCCTACTACTCCATGCAGGAATTCCCGGCGTGTTAGGTCTTTCATAAGGGACACCTCCTATCAGCGCTTTCAAAGAAGATCGAAGACCCATGCCATCATGTTTGAAAGTACCTGTCCGCGCAAATGCCGGAAGGGCTCTCAAACATCGCAAGTTGGACATGGAAGCCAGCTAACAGCGTCGTTGGCTGCCCATTCGTAGACGCGTAAGGCTCATCATCGCCATGATAGGACCTTCGCGGCGTTTATGAATCACTTCCCTCTCGAATCCAGAGAGGGCCTTAGCGAGGCACAGCGATAGGAACGCGGGATTGGTCGGCCTCGGGCGGGTCAGCGGCGCCTGCGGCAGGTCCGTGCCAGACCCCGCCGCCGTAGGTTGTGATGTAAATTTGTGTTGGGTCGTTGGGGTCGAGGAAGACGCGGTGACCCCACTTGAAGTCGTAGCCTTTGATCCGGGCCCAATGGACGCCACGGTCGGTAGAGCGATAGGCGGCAGCGTCGAAGCCTGCGATGTAAAGCGTGTCGGGGTTTCGTGGGTCGATGGTCAGGTCGTAGACATGCTGCGATTGCGTAAAGATGGCTTGCCATGTTTGGCCACCGTCGTCGGATGCGAAGACGCCGCCGTTCGAATCAGCATCGTCCCCCTCCTGTCCCCATGCGGTGAGATAGAGTCGCTTCGGATTGCGTGGATCGACCTCAAGACCGGTGGGGCCGGTGACGCCTGCGGGGAGTTCCATGTGCTGCCAGTGATCCGCCTTGTCCGTCGAACGGTAAAGTGCCCCGGCACCGGACGCTGAGCGGTCTTTGCCTTCGCTGCGGCGAGAAACGACCAGATAGAGAGACTCGTCCTGTGAGAGTGTGATGCGCCAGGCAAACGGTTGCTCGCCGGCAATACCGCTGTTCTTCTCAGTCCAGGTGCGACCGCTGTCGGTGGACTTGTAGACACCACGGCCGAAGGCGCAGGCGTAGAGTATGCGATTGCTCTCGGGGCTAGTGGGATCGAGGAGGATGTGGGTGACGGAATCCGATGGAAGGCCCGAGCCGCTTGGTTGCCAATGTTTGCCGCCATCTGTTGAGACGGCGACACCACCGACGAAGTGCTGGACACTGCGGCCGCGCCACATCTTAGGGCGCGGGAGATCGTGGGCGCCACTAAACGCTCCCCACAGAAGGCCGCGCTGGGTAGGATCGAAGGCCAGCCAATAAGTGGTGTTACGCCAATCTTCGGGGATGCCATCGGTGCTGCTTCGCCAGGATTGTCCACCGTCCGTGCTTTGGAACAGGCCCATATCGGTGTTGTCCATATAGATGTGTCGCGAATCGAAAGGGTCGAACTGCACGCCGTAGTTGGTGGTTACATCGAGGCCGCGAGAGGTCCAACTGTCGTCACGGACTCGCTTGGAATTCATCTCCTGCCAGGTTGCGCCACCGTCGAGGGTGCGATAGGTACGAAACAGGTCGCTCGCGTACGTCACGTCGGGGTTGGTGGGCGCGACACCCAGACTATACGGAGTGTCAAACCAGATGTTGTCGTTGCCCTGCGAAGCGCGCTCTTCGATCCAGGTTCCGCTCAAGTTGTCAGCGGCGTGGTTCGATTCCTTGAAGACAATCTTCCATGTTTGACCGGCGTCAGTTGTCTTGGCGATGCCGTTGTACAAGTTGTCCTTGCCATCGCCGATTTGAAGTCCGCGAAAGCCGACATACGCTACCTTTGGGTGACCCTCGCTGGTGGCGATGGCCTCGAACTTGCCGCCCGTCTGTTGGAGTCCTGGTGTAATTGCTTCGAAGTGCCGGCCGGAATCCTGGGAGAGATAGACCTTTCCTTCCCGGCTGGTTGCGTAGATCCAAGCCGCATCGCCGGACCGTCCCGCGCTGGCTGCTCTGAAGGCGGTTGGGATACTGCCTGCCTCGGTGATGCTTCCATCAGGAGCGATGCGATAGGCAGCAGAGCCAGATAGAGCAATCAGGCCGGTATCTTGCGCGGTGAGGAGAAGGATCCGCTGGGGCAATGTTGCGAGGCGGTTCCACGAGATGCCGCCGTCCGCAGAAGAAGCGATTACGGCGGGTTGACCCTTCTGTTGAAAAGCGAGATAAAGATGCTCCCGGCCCATGTGGCTATTTTGTTGGGGAGCGATGGCGATGGCTGAGATACTCCCGCCTGGGTAGACTGGATCGCTTGAGGTCAGGCTGTAGTCCGAGTGATCGCCGAGTTGATGCTCGACGGTGTCGCGACCTGGGCTGGGGAAAACCATCCTCCAGGTTCGTCCTGAGTCGCTGCTGCGCCAGAGAGCCCCATTCCCGGCATAGATCACCTGCGGCTGGACAGGATCAAAGGCGAGGACATCGATGCCGCCGCGGAGATTGAACATGTGCCACGACAGGCCGTTGTCGCTGGTCACATAGCCGCCGGTCATATCGCAGTGCTCAACGACAAGCCGGGAATCGTGGGGGCTGATGGTTGGGCCAATCGTAGTGCCACCCCCACCGGGTCCGATCACCTTCCAGCCGTTCGTGGCTGGTTTTTGCGCGGTGCCGATAAGTGTGGAGAGAACGAGCAGGATTGCGAAACCTAACCAATGCCTGGCACCATTGTTCGGCAACATTTTCACTCCTCTCGCTTTCGTGACCTCAGCTAGAATTTCGGCTCATGCGCCCAGATGTTGACCCACTTGCTCGCTGTCTATGGGCGTTTCGAAACAAGATCTCCGAATGGCGCCAGGAGCTTGTACTTACTCGACCACGTTGTGTACATGATCCCGGTAGCGTTAGGCGTGCTATCCATGGCCTCCAGCCATCCTTCGGGATCCCTAAGGTCGTCACCATCGTAATAGGAACCCGCAATCGTCCGGAAGCCACGCGACGAGAAGAAGTCCAGACTCTCCCGCCGCTTATCGAAATACCAGAGGACCATACCGATATCTTTGGGCAGGTCCTGCCACGTATTCTCGAGCGACCCGTCCACGAGGTAATACTGTCGGACCGAGTTGTGGTTGGGGTCGAACATGTCAGACCAGACAAAAACTTCGGCTTGGGGGTTGACGGCGCGCACCTGTTGATAGAGCCACTGCGTCATTTGGCCCAGGATCGCCGACGCTGCCATCTTCCTGTTTCGGCATGCCTCGCAGCGGTTAAACAGGCGAACCTCATCAACGTTCAGGAAGTAACGCTTTGGGGACAGGTACTTCTCGATGAGGGGAATCTGTTCTTTCCATATCTCGTAGGTCTGCGGCTCCGATGGGCAAGCGGAAACCTGGTCGTTATAGATAGTTGTGCCGTGATAGTAGCTCACGCGCAATCGTGCGCCATTTTTGATACGGCTTCCTGGCAACAAGTGGATGGTGGGCATTTCGTGGGTCCATTGGAAGTCGAGATTCGGATCGGTCACCGCCGCAAAATCGCGGCCTTCCTCGTGAACAGTACCAGTGGCCTCGTCGCGCACAGCGAGCGGCGTGCCCTTCCGGCGGACTACGTTCATCAACCCCACTTCTTCAATCTCCACGTCGTCTACCCAGACCTTACCCTTCACACCCTCGAAAACACCAAAATTCAGATCGATGCGATCGGCATACCAACTATTGCATGCTGTAGTCACCTGTCTCCAGCCGGAGGTGGGAGTTGGCGCAGGCGGTTCAAACGGGCTCAAATCGCGACCATCCGGCGTGAACGATTTGATGCTGAACAGCGAAGCAGGCTCAGCATCTTCCGTCCTCACCCATGCACTGACCCGATAGCACCGATTGGGCGTGACACGAACCTGTTGCACCACTCGCGCGATACCTGCCTTGGTGTCGCCGTAGTTCTCGATCCGCAGCGACGCTTTACCGGAATGAAAAACTCTCGTATCGGCAAAGGTCTTCTTTCCCGGCTCGTCCTGTTTGTCGAATGCGGTAAATCGGTCGCCCTGGAATTGTTCGAAGCCGCTGTTCTCGAGCTTTGCGGGCGAGTCTGCAACGAAGCGGGCTTCTCCATCCTTCACAACAAACAGAGCATCCTTGACCAGCATGCCCTCCGCGAGATTCTTGTTGTGATCGAGGATGGCCCCGCCATAGCCGGTGTTGAATCCAGCTGGAATGATCTCGAGATGAAATTGATCGGCGATCAATTTGACTTTACGCAAGCGCTCCAGATACTCCGGGGAGCCGAGGCTGATGCGGTCCATCCCTGACAAGACGATGGCTGTGAGGCCATGTTCCGCTGCCGTTTGGGCAATTTCACTGACCTCGTCCACGTGCTTGTCGGAACTGAAGGAGCGGCTGACATAAACCCAACGATCAGGGTAGATCTTCTTCTGGTTCAGTCCATCAAAGCCCACTCGCGCATATGCGCGTACGCCGATTCCTGTTGCGAGCATCGTGCCCGCTGCCAGTTTCACAAAGGCTCGTCGGTCAGTTCCGGAGTTTGAGTCGCAAGTCATAATTCACCCATTTCCATTTCTCGAACTGCTCTTGCGCAAGGCGCCTGTTGCAATAGCGACAACATCATCAATCTGAAATCCCTGGCCGCAGCGATGTACTAGCGGGCGACTGGAACAGGGGTTAGTACGGCCTCGGGCGGGTTCGCGGCGCCCGCGGCAGGCCCGTGCCACACTCCACCGCCGTAGGTCGTGATGTAAATCCGCGTAGAGTCATTGGGGTCGAGGATGATGCGGTTGCCTTGTTTGAAGTCGTAGCCCTTGATGCGTGTCCAATGAGCACCGCGATCGGTGGAGCTGTAGGCAGCAGTATCAGAACCGGTGAAGTAGAGGGTGTCAGGGTGGTGTGGATCGATGGTCACGTCGTAAACGTGCTGCAATTCATTGAAGAGCGCTTGCCATGTCTTGCCGCCGTTCTCTGAGGTGAAGACGCCGCCGTTTTGATCGGCAATCTCACCCATCTGTCCCCACGCAGTTAGGTAGAGACGCTGAGGCTTGCGTGGGTCGATTTCCAGGCCTGTGGGGCCGGTGACGCCTACGGGAAGCTCAATACGTTGCCAGTGTTCCGCTTTGTCTGTTGATCGGTAGAGCGCCCCTGCGCCGGCCGCAGATCGATCTTTGCCCTCGCTGCGGCGGGAAACGACGAGGTAGAGCGAGCCGTCTTGGGAAGGGGTGATGCGCCATGCAAGAGGTTCTTGGCCGGTAATGCCGTTGTTCATTTCTGACCACGTACGGCCATTGTCAATGGACTTGTAGACACCAAGGCCGAAGGCGCAGGCATACAGCGTGCGGTTGCCGGCGGGACTGGAAGGATCGAGGAGGATGTGGGTAATGGAATGCGAGGGAATACCGTTATTGCTGGGCTGCCAGTGATTGCCGCCATCGGTTGAGACGGCGACGCCGCCAGTGAATTGCCCGGTGCCGCGACCTCGCCACATCTTGGGGTGGGGGAGATCGTGCGTGCCGCTGAAGGCTCCCCACAAGAGGCCGTGCTGAGCGGGATCGAAAGCGAGCCAATAGGTGGTGTTACGCCAGTCCTCGGGGATGCCGTCGGAAGTGCTTCGCCAGGATTGGCCGCCATTCGTGCTCTGAAAGAGACCAATGTCGGTGTTATCGATGAAGACATGCCGCGAGTCAAAGGGGTCGAACTGGACCCCGTAGTTGGTCGTTAGGTCGAAGCCCCGGGAAGTCCAGCTGCCGTCGTCGAGCTTTCTTGAATTCATCCCCTGCCAGGTTGTTCCTCCATCCAGCGTGCGATACGTGCGGAAAAGGTCGGTCGCGTACGCAACGTTGGGGTCGATGGGTGCAACACCTAGAAAGTCAGGCGCGTCGAACCAGATTGATGTGCCGCTCTGTCTAGCGCGCTGCTCGACCCAGGTCCCCTGCAGGTTGGCGGCGGGTTGGCTCGATTCCCTGAAGACAATCTTCCAAGTGTGGCCGCCATCTGTCGTCTTTGCAATTCCGTTGTACAGATTTTCGTTGCCCTCGCCCACTTGAAGGCCACGAAAGCCTGTATACGCGACCTGTGGGTGACGCTCGCTGGTGGCGACGGCCTCAAACTTGCCTGCCGTCTGCTGGAGTTCGGGCGTGACCAATTCAAAATGTCGGCCGGAATCCCGGGAGAGATAGACCTTTCCGTCCTGGCCGGTTGCATAGAGCCAGACCGTGTCACCAGCTCGCCCCGCGCTGGCTGCTCTGAAGACGCTCGGGATACTGCCCAGCTCCGTGGTACTTCCATCGGGAGCGATGCGATAGGCAGTAGAGCCCGATAAGGCGATCAGGCCGGAATCCTGCGCGGTGAGAAGAAGGACACGCTGGGGCAAGGTGGCCAAGCGCCTCCACGAAATGCCTTTGTCCGCAGAGGATACAATCACAGCCACATCGGGAAGATCTTCACCCGCATCAATGGCGGTGTGACCTCTCGGCTGAAAGGAAAGATAGAGGTGTTCATGGTTCGCCTTGCGATTCTTTTGATCGCTCGTAGATGAGATGGCAATGGATGAGATGTCTCCACCGGGGTAGGCTGAATCGCTTGAGGTCAGGCTGTAGTTGGCGCGATCACCGATAAGATGCTCGACAGTATTGAGGGCTGGGTTGGGGAAGAGCATCTTCCATGTCCGCCCAAAATCATTGCTGCGCCAGAGGGCGGCGTTCGCAGCGTAGATTACTCGCGGGTCTGTGGGGTCGAAGGCGAAGGCGGCGATCTGCTCCCGAAGATTGAACATATGCCAGGACAGGCCATTGTCAGGGGTAACGTAATCACCGGTCATGTCAGAAGCCTCCACGACAAGCCGGGAATCGTGCGGGCTGATCGTAGGGTGATAAGTGGTTCCGCCTCCGCCGGGACCAATCCTTTGCCAACGATTCGCGTCTGGGACCTGGGCCGAACTGGCAAATGCGGCGATGCACAGCAGAATTGTGCAGCCCAGCGTCGGCCTTATATATAGATTCGGCCTCGTTGGCAATGTGCTGGTTTTCATGGCCTCCTGCTAAACCGTCGGCCCATCTAGCCTTGATTTTGATCTGGCCGTTGCTTCAGAAGAATTGTACAAGTATGCGAAAGATTATGCACACTAAACGATCATAAAAGAATGCTTCATTTCATGTATACTGGCGAAATAAATTGCTGCGTTTGAAACGAACGTAGTAGTGCTCAATCGTCTGGGCACCGGCCCCCGGGGCCGAGTAAGGAAACGGGGTTTTATGAAGGTGCAGTCTTGCTTTGCCTTGTCGCTGGTGTTCGCAACCCTCTCCGCAGCCAGCCAGCCTGTTGCAACTCAGGTAAAGGTCTGGCAAGGCACTCTTACCTTACCCACCTATCAAGAAGGCCAGCCCGACCCGAATCCGCCATTCGATACCTACCAGACCAACAGCTTCAATTATCCCTATACGCTAAGGACGAATCTCACTGGCGTGAAAGCTGATCATACCTGGCGTGCAGTGTTCCTCGAGAACGAGTATCTAAAGTGCTCCGTATTACCGGATATCGGCGGCCATCTGTATACCTGCATCGACAAGATCAGCGGCCAGCCCATGTTTTATGCCAACCCTTCGATCAAGAAAGCGGAGATTGGATATCGCGGCGCGTGGGCTGCGTTTGGCATCGAATTCAACTTCCCCATCTCGCATAACTGGGTTTCCATGTCGCCGGTGGACTTTGCCTACGCTTCGCATGAGGACGGAAGCGCGTCGGTTTGGGTGGGCAATATCGATCGTCCGTACGGCATGCAATGGCAGGTAGAACTGGTGTTGAAGCCCGGTTCGACACTCCTTGAAGAGAGGGTGACCCTGTACAACCGCAGCGATGTTCGCCATCGTTATTATTGGTGGAACAACGCCGGCATCCAGGTGTGGGACGATTCTCATGTCGAATATCCCATGCGCTTTGTCGCGGCGCACGGGTTCACTGACGTCAATCCTTGGCCGGTCGACGCGCAGGGCAGAGACCTGAGCGTGATCAAGAATCAGACGGACGGGCCAGTTTCGTTCTTCGTGCATGGAAGTCATGAGCCGTTCATGGGCATCTGGAATCCGCATACTCAAACTGGAATTATTCATTATGCGGAGTATCGGGACCTGCCAGGGAAGAAGATCTGGTCATGGGGTGTCGATCAGCCCGATCTTGACTGGCGCACTGCGCTCTCTGACAACAACAGCGCCTATGTCGAAGTGCAGGCGGGACTCTTCCGCAACCAGGAAACGTATGCGTTTTTGGAACCTGGGCAGGCCATCCGCTTTAGCGAATTCTGGATGCCCGTGCGTGGGACAGGTGGAATTTCGCGGGCTAATAAGCTTGGCGTAGTTCATTTCGATGCGCGTGGCTCCGATGTAACGGCGGCGTTGAATGTGAATGAGCGTCTACCAGGCGCGCAGATTTCTCTAACACAAAATGGAGCTGCTCTCTGGATTGGAACCGCGGATCTGGCGCCGGAAACAACATGGTCACATTCTGTTGCAGCCAATGAAGGCGCCGGGAAGGTAACTTTCGAGTTGAAAGACCGCGCAGGCCGCTCTCTGCTAAAACAAACCGATGGTGAGTACGATTGGGATCCGGAATCGACAATCAAAACTGGGAGTCAGGAAGTATTGCAATTTTCGGACCCGTCCGCCCGGTTGGAAGACGGCTGGTTACAGCTTGGCAAGAATCAGGAGCTGAACGGGAAGGCCGTGCTTGCACTTTCTACATATAAGGACGCGCTTGCAAAGTATCCGCAAAGCCAGTCACTTGAAATCGCTGCAGGGAGGGTGGCTGCGTCTCTTCAGCATTTTGAAGAGGCCGAGCGTTTACTTGCGCAGGCGCAAAAGCGTGACACGCCCAATTCGCAAATTGCCTATTACCTGGGCATTGCGGAAGAAGGCTTGGGACACACACGCGAGGCTCAAACGTCTTATGAGATCGCTTACCGCCAGGCTGACCTGCGCGGACCGGCTGCGATCAGTCTCGGAGAATTGCGGGCAACGCAAGGAGACATGGAAGGCGCAGCTTCTTTTTTGAAAGCGGCAGTGGCAGCGGAGCCAGCCAACTTCCGGGCGCAAGAGGAATTGGAATCTATAGTGCGCGCGCTTGGCGATCGCGCTGAAGCAGACCACTTGGCGAACCTCGGATTGAGTTCGAATCCGTTGAGCGCGTTCTTGAAGGAAGATACGGGAAAGCTGGACCTGGGGTACCTGGCGGCGGATCCTTACCGCGTTCTTCGGGTGGCGGCCGAGTACATGCAACTTGGACTCTATCAGAGGGCGGTGGACGTTCTGGATCGAACCTATCCTGCTGTGCCCGGTGACCAGAGTGAACCCGGCTCGGTGCTTCCGCAAAAACATCCACTGGTTCTCTACTACGCGGCGTACTGCAAACAGAAGCTCGGATCCGATGCAGCGCAAAACTGGCAGGCCGCGTCGGAGCTCTCAACGAGCCTCGTGTTTCCATCTTCCTATACCGACCGGGTGGTGCTGGAGGCCGCGCTGGCCGCGAACGGCAACGACGCCACCGCCCATTACCTGCTGGGCACGCTGCTCTTTTCAAAAGGAATGATTGATGCGGGGGTGGCCCATTGGAGGGAAGCGAAGCGGCTTGCTCCACATCTGCAGGTGGTCGATGTCGATATGGGAAACGTGTTGTTGAAGGTGAAGAATGACCCACCGGGCGCGCTAGCCGCATTCCGCGAGGGCATTCGGAATGATCCGGAAAACGCGGAAGTATACGTTGGGCTGGATGAAGCAATGAGCGTAACTGGAGTGCCCGCTGCGGACCGGGCAGCCGCTCTCTCCAAGTATCCTTCGGCGGACGCTGCGGACTCAAAGATGCCTGCCGACCTGGTCTATCAACTTGCGTTGACGCGCGCTGAGGCAGGGCAATACGAAAGCGGTCTCGCGCTCTTCAAGGATCGATTCTTCCCCAGCGAAGAAGGTGGAACGACATCGGGCCAAGTGCTCTTCGAGGTCAAGTTGATGCAGGCTGAAGCGTGGGCCAAGGCGCACAACTGCGCAGAGGCTGAAGGCTTCATTGAGAACAAGCAGCCAGCGCTGAGCCTCGACGGAAGATCGGCGCGTGAATATGTGAAACTGGCTGAAATCGCGAGAAGCTGCAATCTTGCGAAGGAGTCCACAGATTTCTTGCATAAAGCTGCGGCAGGCGCTGGTTTTGGCGACTTGGCATGGGCGATCCGGGCGGAGAAATCCATGGGTACATACGATTCGGCGAAGTCGGACCAACGGCTTGCCAAATCACTGGCTGACGCGGAGAGAACGCTAGCCGCCGCCACTCATTCAGGGTCCTGGCAATACACGGTCGGCATGCTGCAAGCTGCTCTGAACCGAAAGGAGCAGGCGAAAGAGTCCTTCGAGAAGACCCTGGTGCTTGCGGATACTCATATGTCTCACCACCTCGCCCGGGAAGCTCTGGCTGAGCTCGCTGCCAGCAAATAACCTGGCCTGCGACTCCGAATTGGTTGCGGCAACTTGACGCAAGCGGCTTCGACTGCACCATTTTCCGAGGTTTCAGGGCGATTTGGGGCCGAAAACAGGGGAAAATCGGGGCTTGTTGTTTACCGATGAGTACATAGGGCTAATTCTCAAGTTGTTCATTGCATTCATGTTATTGGAAATATGACCCCTCCTGAGGCGGGCTTTGGGGGGGAGGGGGGTGGGTACCGGTCGCGGTGGTACAGACCGGGGGGATATCGTACGTTTTAGACCGGGCGCATCTCCGACA
>CAYNGB010000002.1:0-69101 GCA_964396795.1 uncultured Occallatibacter sp.
TGGAAATGTTCAAGAAGCAGTTGGACGAAGGCATGGCGGGCGACAACGCGGGCATACTGTTGCGCGGCATCCCCAAGGAGGACGTGGAGCGGGGCATGGTTCTGGCCAAGCCGGGATCGATTACGCCGCACACTCACTTCAAGGGCGAAGTATACGTGCTGAGCAAGGAAGAGGGAGGCCGTCATACGCCGTTCTTCAAGGGCTACCGTCCGCAGTTCTACTTCCGCACCACGGACGTGACGGGAGTGGCGGAGTTGCCGGAGGGCACGGAGATGGTGATGCCGGGCGACAACGTGCAGTTGACGGTGGACCTGATCACGCCGGTGGCCATGGAGAAGGGCCTGCGATTTGCGATCCGCGAAGGCGGCCGCACGGTAGGCGCAGGCACCATTTCGGAAATTATCAAGTAAGAGGGAACAGTGAACAGTGAGCAGTGAACAGTTTGCGGCTGAAGAGCGAAACTGAGCACTGTTCACTGACAACTGAGCACTGTAGTTCAAGGATGGGCAGGCATGGTAGGACAGAGGATTCGAATTCGTTTGAAGGCATACGACTATCGAGTGCTGGACACCTCGACCGGCGAGATTGTGGAGACGGCCAAGCGCACCGGAGCAACGGTGGCCGGCCCGATTCCCTTGCCGACGATCAAGAACAAGTACTGCGTGCTGCGTTCGCCGCACGTGGACAAGAAGTCGCGCGAAGCTTTTGAGATCCGCACGCACAAGCGGCTGATCGACATTCTCGAACCGACACAGCAGACGGTGGACGCGCTGATGAAGCTCGACCTCCCGGCGGGCGTCGATGTCGAGATCAAGGCTTTCGAAAAGTAGCAACCTGGGGTGGGGCCAAATGCGCCTTGCGGCGCACAAGACTTCGCGGCAAGCACGCGAGGCAATAAAAGGCTCGGAAGAGCCCCGGCAGTGCGATGAGTTCAACATCGCATGATGAGGTGAGGGAAGACATGGCAGTTACGGGAATTCTGGGTAAAAAGATCGGCATGACGCAGGTCTTCGACGAAAAGGGCGATGTGCACCCGATTACGGTGCTGCAGGCTGGTCCCTGCGTGATCACGCAGTTGAAGACGGCGGGCAAAGATGGCTACGACGCGGTGCAGATTGGCCTGGTGGAGTTTATCAAGGCCAAGAATGTGACCAAGCCGCAGGCCGGCCACTTTGCCAAGACAGAAGCTCCGCCGGTGAAAGTGATCCGGGAAGTGGATCTTGAGGCTTCAGCCGAGGGCGACGAGCAGACCAAGGCCGGCGACCGCGTGCTGGTGGACATCTTCTCCAATGCGAAGTTCGTCGATGTGATCGGCACTTCCAAGGGCCGGGGATTTGCCGGCGTCGTGCGTCGCCACGGTTTTGGCGGCGGCCCCAAATCGCATGGTCACATGTTCCAGGTGCAGGGCTCGATTGGCGCCTCCAGCTTTCCGTCGCGCGTTTTTCCCGGGCAGCGCATGCCGGGGCACATGGGCGCGGAGCAGGTGACGGTGCGCAATCTGCGCATCCGGGGCATCGATCTGGAAGAGAATCTGCTGATGGTGGAAGGCGCAGTGCCCGGATCGCGCGAGGGTTATGTGCTGATTTCCAAGGCCAAGAATCCGCCGCGCGAACGCCGTGGCTTTGCCGGGTCCGGTACGGTCGATCCGCTCAAGGCTTCGAAGAAGGCACAGGCCAAGCGCAAGTAACACCTTGCGCGGCCAATCGCGCCCTGTGGCGCATGAGATTGAGAGCCGGAGAAGAGACCGGCGGAAGAAGAAGACGATGGCAAATGTGGATGTATTGAATCTGAACGGTGAAAAGGTGGGCTCGATCGAGCTGGCCGACGCGGTGTTTGCGCCCGACCAGGTGAACGAGGCCCTGCTGTGGGAGGCGGTCAAGCACTATCGCGCCTCGCTGCGCCAGGGCACACACAAGACCAAGAGCCGCACCGAGGTTGCCGGTTCCGGCAAGAAGCTGTGGAAGCAGAAGGGCACGGGCCGCGCCCGCATCGGTTCGGTGCGTTCGCCGCTGTGGCGGCACGGCTACACGGTGCACGGGCCTCAGCCGCGCAGCTACGAGTATGCCTTCCCACGCAAAAAGCTATTGGGTGCGCTGCGTTCGGCGCTGGCCGCCAAGCTGGCAGACGGCAAGTTGACGGTTGTGGATTCCCTGGAAATCAAGGATGCCAAAACCAAGCTCTACCGCGCTGCATTGGACAAGTTGAATGTGACGCGCACGGCCCTGCTGGTGGAGAACGGCAAGACGCTGACCCAGGCCCTGGTGCTTGGGGCGCGCAACCTCAAGGGCGTGGAACTGGTATTGAACAACGAAGTCCATCCCTACGATCTGCTGCGCTATGAGCGGGCCATTTTTTCCAAGGCCGCTATCGAGCAGCTCGTTGAGGCGTTGGAAAAGAGCGTGTCGAAGCGCAAGCTCGCCGCGCAGACGGAGGCCGCGTAATGCCGACTCTCTATACCGTGATTCGCCGCCCGCTGATTACCGAAAAGGGGCTGGGCGTGAAAGAGACCGAGGGCACGCTGGTGTTTGACGTGGCGCCCGAGGCCTCGAAGACCGAAGTGAAGCAGGCCGTCGAGGCTCTCTTCAAGGTGAAGGTAGCCGCGGTCCGCACCGCGAACGTAATTGGCAAGGAACGCCGCCGGGGCAAGTTTACGGGCTTCCGCCCGGATTGGAAGAAGGCGTACGTCCGGCTGAAGGCCGGGGAGAAGATGCCCGAGTACGTGAGCAACCTGTAGGCAGCTGACAGTAAACAGTGGTCAGTTAACAGTTGCAAGCCCGAATTGGTGAAGCAGCGGGTTGATGAAGATAGGACGAGCTGATGGCTGGCAACTGTTAGCAGAATGCTCGTGAAGGACAAAGACAATGGCAATCAAGACATACAGACCGATAACACCGACGCTGCGCTTTCAGACCTCGCTGGTGAACGACGACCTGACGACGGACAAGCCGCACAAGCCGCTGCTGGCGGTCAAGCAGCGCACTGGCGGACGCCGCAACACCGGCGACCTGACCATTCGCCATCACGGCGGCGGCCACAAGCAGAAGCTGCGCATGATTGATTTCAAGCGCGAGAAGTATGGAGTGCCGGGGCGTGTGGCGACCATTGAGTACGATCCCAACCGCTCGGCTCGCATCGCGCTGGTGCACTATGCGGACGGCGAGAAGCGCTACATCCTGCAGCCGGTAGGGCTCAAGGTGGGGGCGACGGTGTCGTCCGGGCCTGAGGCTGACATTCTGGTCGGCAACGCGTTGCCGCTCAAGAATATTCCCTCCGGCACCACGGTGCACGCAATTGAGCTGCGGCCGGGCAAAGGCGCGCAGATGGCGCGTTCGGCAGGCACGCAGGCGCAGTTGGTCGCCAAGGAAGGCGACTACGCACTTCTCAAGCTGCCTTCCGGCGAAACCCGCAAGGTGCTGGCGGAGTGCATGGCGACCATCGGGCAGGTGGGCAATACGGACCACGAGAATGTGGCCATCGGCAAGGCTGGGCGCAACCGTTGGAAGGGCATTCGCCCTGCCAATCGCGGCGTAACCATGAATCCGGTGGACCACCCGCACGGCGGCGGCGAGGGCAAGACCTCGGGTGGCCGTCATCCGGTGACCCCGTGGGGCCAGCCTACAAGGGGCTACAAGACGCGCAACAACAAGCGGACCGACTCATTTATCGTCAGCCGCCGGGCGAAGTAGAAGGACAGCCTCTAGCTTTTAGCTTCAGGCTACTAGCTAAGGCTTTGGGAATAGGAGCTGAGTTTTATGGCACGTTCGACAAAGAAGGGCCCGTTTGTGGATGCGCACCTGACCGTGAAGATCGAGGTGCTGAACCAGGCCAACGACAAGAAGGTGGTCAAGACCTGGTCGCGGCGTTCGACGATCTTTCCGGAGTTTGTAGGCCACACCATTGCCGTGCACAACGGCAGGAAGTTCGTCCCGGTGTACGTGACTGAGAACATGGTGGGACACAAGCTGGGCGAGTTCGCGCCCACGAGGGTGTTCAAGGGGCATACGGCCGGAAGCAGCAAGGCGGCCGAAGTGAGCGCCAAGCCGCGGTAGAGAAATGCAGCGAAGAGCGAAAAGCTGGCAGCTAGAGGCTGGTAGCTGATTTGAGGACAGACCAATGGCAGTGGAGATAAAGGAATACCGGGCCGAGGCCAAGTTTCAGCGAGTGTCGCCGCAGAAGGCGCGGCTGGTGCTCGACCTGATCAAGGGCCGTGGGGTCCAGGAGGCGCTGGAGACGGCAGCCTTCACCAAGAAGCGCATCGCCCCGGTGATTCACAAGCTGTTGACCTCGGCGGTGGACAACGCCAAGTATGTGGCCGGCGAGCAAGGGGTTGATCTGGACGTGGATAGCCTCTATGTGAAGCAGGCTCTGGCCAACGACGGGCCGCGCCTCAAGCGCATCCGTCCGGCACCCATGGGCCGCGCCTTCCGCTACCAGCGCAGGCTGACGCACATTGTGCTGTCGGTTGCAGAGCGCGAAGCGGCCGGGGGCCTGGTGACCAAGGCGGAAGACCAGCCAGCGGCGCCGAAGGCCGGCAAGACGAAGATTGAGACAGGGAAGGCGCCGGCGAAGAAGGCCGGAGCAACCAAGAAGAAGGCCGGCAAGACGGCCTAGAGGGGTTTGAGGGAAACAGTATGGGACAGAAAGTCCATCCTTACGGATTCCGGCTGGGAGTCAACAAGCCGTGGCGTTCGCGTTGGTTCACCGAGCGCGACTATGACAAGCTCCTGGTCGAGGACGTGAAGCTCAAAGCGGAGCTGCGCGACAAGCTGAAGGCAGCAGGGGTCAGCTCGGTGGAGATCGAGCGTCCGGGCAACAAGCTGCGTTTTCTCATCCGCACCGCGCGACCGGGCATCGTGATCGGGCGCAAGGGCGCGGAGATCGAGAAGCTCAAGACCGAGCTTGGCAAGCGCACCAGCCGCGACGTGTTCATCGACATCATCGAGGTGAACAAGCCGGAGCTGGACGCCCAGCTGGTGGCGGAGAATATTGCGCTGCAACTGGAAAAGCGCGTCA
Source organism: uncultured Occallatibacter sp. (assembly GCA_964396795.1). GTDB lineage: Bacteria > Acidobacteriota > Terriglobia > Terriglobales > Acidobacteriaceae > Telmatobacter. The sequence continues at coordinate 5,014 of CAYNGB010000002.1, forward strand.
GTTTCCGCCGCGCCATGCGCAAGAGCGTGGACTCGGCGCTGCGTTTCGGGTGCAAGGGAATCAAGGTGCGCGTCTCGGGGCGGTTGAACGGCAACGAGATTGCGCGTTCGGAGTGGTATCTGCAGGGACGTCTGCCGCTGCACACGCTGCGCGCAGACATCGACTACGGCTTTGCCGAAGCGCATACCACGTATGGCGTGATCGGCGTCAAGACCTGGATCTATCGCGGCGACATTTATGAGCAGAAGCGCCGCCAGGCTCCGCCCGTAGGGACGTCAGTGTTTTAAGGGCAGTGAACAGTGGTCAGTAAACAGTGATCAGTGATTCATGCCGGGGTTTGGTTTGAGATTTCTTTGAGAAGGTAGGTTGCTGAAGGCGGTTGCGAACAGTTGAGTTCGATGCGGGTGCAACGAGCAAACTGTTCACTGTCCACTGTTCACTGACCACCGAGTTTGAGGTTTTGCTATGTTGATGCCGAAGAAGGTGAAGTTCCGCAAGCAGCAGAAGGGCAAGAGGCGCGGCAAAGCGTGGCGCGGTTCTTCGCTGTCGTTTGGTGAGTACGGTTTGAAGGTCATGGAGTGCGGCTACATCACCGACCGGCAGATCGAGGCCAGCCGTATTGCCATGACCCGCTTTATCAAGCGCGGGGGCAAGATCTGGCTGCGGCTGTTTCCAGACAAGCCGATTACCAAGAAGCCGGCCGAAGTCCGCATGGGTTCGGGCAAGGGCGCGTTGGATCATTGGGTGGCGGTGGTACGGCCAGGCAAAATCCTCTTCGAGATGGAAGGTGTATCTCCGGATCTCGCCGAGGAGGCCATGCGCCTGGCGTCGAACAAGCTGCCGCTGAAGACCAAGTTTGTGATGCGGCCGGGTGCGGTACGCGCTGAGGCCGTGGCCAAGTAGAAATGCAGCTTTTAGTTGCTAGCCTGCGGCTCCTGGCTCTTCATGTTGATTTGAAGAGCTGTGGACAAGCAGGATGAGGCTAGCAGCTAGCAGCTAGCAGCTAGAAGCTAGGAGCTAAGAAGAGATGGAACTCGAAAAGATTCGCAGTTTGAGCGACGCCGAGCTGCTGCACCAGGAGAGAACAGCCTCCGAGCAGTTGTTCCGGCTTCGTTTCCAGGTCTCGCTGGGGCAGAACGACGGGGTGAAGAAACTCCGCGAGTTGCGCAAGGAGATCGCACGGATCAAGACGGTGGCCCGCGAGCGCGAACTGAGCATCCGCGGCGCGGCCAAGGATGCCGCAGCGGCGGATGCCGCAAAAGGAGCCCGTTCATGACGGCGACAAAAGAGGCAGTAGAGGGAGCGGCAGCGGTTTCGCGGCGCAACGAGAAGGTTGGGCAAGTGGTTTCGACCAAGATGCAGAAGACCATTGTGGTCGAGGTCGAGATGCGCAAGCCACACCCCAAGTACAAGAAGATCATGCGCACGACCAAGAAGTTTTATGCCCATGACGAGCAGAGTTCGGCGCGGGTCGGCGACGTGGTGCGTATCCGCGAAACGCGTCCGCTAAGCAAGCTGAAGCGGTGGACGCTGGAAGAGATCGTGCGGCGTTCGTTGCTGGCCCAGATTGAAGACGTAGCAGTCGGGACCGGAATAGAGAGCGGCATTCAGGCTGCCAATTAAGGCGAGCTACAGCGTTTTCTGAATGGCTGTGAGTGAAGCGTTCAAGGCCGATGGATTTCTACTTGAGAAGAAGTCACCGGTCAAGGCGCTTCGTAAGAGTACGCAGATTCGGGAAGCGCTCGGAGTAAGGAGAAGAACCCATGGCAGTGCAAATGAGAACCATGCTCGCGGTAGCCGACAACTCTGGCGCGCGCAAGCTGCAAGTAATTTTGCCCCTGGGCGGCGGGCTGGGCAAAAAGGCCGGTCTGGGCGATGTGGTGACGGCGGCGGTGAAAGAAGCCTCCCCGGACGGCACAGTGAAAAAGGGCAAAGTGGTAAAGGCGGTCATTGTCCGCACGCGCAAGGAGCATCGGCGGCGCGACGGCACGTATATCCGCTTTGACGAAAACGCGGCGGTGGTAATCGACGACGCGCATGAGCCGGTGGGCACTCGTGTTTTTGGACCGGTGGCCCGGGAATTGCGTGAGAAGAAGTTTCTGAAGATTGTTTCGCTGGCCCCTGAAGTGGTGTAGCAGCTAGCAGCGAACAGCTGACAGCTGACAGTCGAAAAACTGAGAACTGTGAACTGACAACTGGTAGCTGCTTTTTGGAGAAGAAATGCCGAGTTTGAACATTCATCGCAACGATACGGTCAAGGTGCTCACGGGCGCCGATCGCGGCAAGACGGGCCGCGTGCTGCGCGCCTTCCCGGATAACGGCACGGTGCTGGTAGAGCACGTGCGGGTGGTCAAGAAGACGGTTTCAAGCAAGACCGGACAGCGGACCAAGGGCGGCATCGCGGAACATGAGTCGCCGATCAGCATTTCAAACGTGGCGCTGGTGTGCCCCAACTGCGGCACAGCGCGCGTGGGTACCAAGATTACGGGCGACAGCAGGATGCGCATCTGCAAGAAGTGCGGGCAGGAACTGCCCACCAAGAAGTAGAAGCAGCTTCCAGCTCATTCGTGGGCAAGCAGAGCGGATTGGCTGGGGCAGAAGAAGAGACTGGAAACTAGCAGCTGGAACCGAATGGCTGCTTTTGAAAACCCTTCCGCAACGGTAAACGGGCCGCCTCAGGCGATCCAATCCGGACCCCGGAAGAAAGAGAGCGAAGCGACATGGCAGCAAGACTGAAAGAGAAGTACTTCAAAGAAATCAAGCCGGCTCTGAAGAAAGAACTGGGCATCGAGAATTCGATGGCGGTACCGAAGCTGGAGAAGATCGTGATCAACATGGGCCTGGGTGAGGCCACGCAGAACACCAAACTGCTTGACCCGCTGGTGGGTGATCTGACGGCGATCACTGGGCAGAAGCCGGTGACCACCAAGGCCAAGAAGTCGATTGCGGCCTTTAAGGTGCGTGCGGGCATGTCGATCGGGGCCATGGTCACTTTGCGCTCTGACAAGGCTTATGAGTTTCTTGACCGGCTGATTTCAACGGCGCTGCCTCGTGTACGCGACTTTCGCGGCGTGTCGACAAAGAGTTTTGACGGGCGGGGCAATTACACGCTCGGGCTGCGCGACCAGCTGATCTTTCCTGAGATCGACTACTCGAAGGTGGAGAAGCTGAAGGGCATGAATATCACGATTGTGACGACGGCCAAGGACGACAACCAGGCGAGAGCGCTGCTGAAGCACTTCGGAATGCCTTTCAGGCAAGGCGCGTAAGGACGGGATAAGAGGATTATGGCAACCACTGCAAAAAGGGTGAAGGACGCGCGGAAGCCGAAGTTCAGCTGCCGCAAGCACAACCGGTGCCAACTGTGCGGACGGCCGCGCGGATTTTTGCGCAAGTTTGGCATTTGCCGCTTGTGTTTCCGCGGGTTGGCGCTTAAAGGCGAGATTCCCGGCGTCGTCAAATCGAGCTGGTAGCAACGCAGTCGTCATTGAACAGTTGTCAGTTGACCTAGTGCAATCTGACGACGGGCACAGGAACCTCAAGAGCTGTGCCACTGACCACTGATCACTGTAGTACGCATTTCCGCTGGTTCCCGCCGCGGCGGGCGAACGGGGAATGAAGGAGAAGGAATGAGTCTGACCGACCCAGTAGCAGATTTTCTGGCGCGGATCCGGAATGCGATCCGGGCGCGCCACCAGAAGCTGGATGTGCCGGCTTCAAAGCTGAAGACCGAGATTGCCCGCATTCTTAAGGAAGAAGGCTACATCTCGAACTACAAGACCCAGGAAGAGGAAGGCAAGCTGATTCTGCGCGTGTACCTCAAGTACGGCGGCCAGGAAGCAGCCATCCGCGATCTGGCGCGCATTTCGCGTCCCGGTTGCCGCGTATACATCGGCCACGACGAGATCAAGCGCGTGCAGGGTGGCCTTGGGATCTCGATCATGACCACACCCAAGGGTGTGATGACGGGCCGCCAGGCGCGCCGCGAAGGTGTAGGCGGCGAGTTGCTCTGCGAAGTTTGGTAAAGACAGCTGACAGTGGACAGCTGACAGCTATCAGCGAAGAACTGAGACTGTTAGTTGTCAGCTAACAACTGTGAGCTGCGATTCGGGCTGCAGTGGAACGAAGGGGCAGCGTGCTCTGTCGGGACTCGCAAGCCAATGAAGGATTGAATCGATGTCGCGTATTGGAAAAAAGCCGATCCCGCTGCCTGCGGGCGTGAAGTATAGGGTCGAGGGCAACACGGTTCTGGTGGAAGGGCCCAAGGGCAAGGTTTCGGCGCTGATCGCCGAGGGCATCCAGCTTGAAACCAAGGACGGAACTCTTCATGTGAACCGCGCAGATGACAAATACTCTGCGGTGCACGGGCTCACCCGCGCACTGGTGTTCAACGCCGTACAAGGCGTGACCAAGGGCTGGACGCGCGAGCTGGATATTGTGGGCATCGGCTACCGCGCGGAGTTGAAAGGCAAGGGCACGGTGGTGTTTACGCTGGGCTATTCGCACCCCATCGAGTTTCCGTTGCCTTCGGGAATCGACGTGGCCGTCGATCCCAAGCAAACACACCTGACCATCACCGGCATCGACCGGCAGAAGGTGGGCCAGGTGGCTGCGGATATGCGTTCGTTGCGCAAGCCGGACCCCTACAAGAACAAGGGCGTGCGCTACTCGGACGAGAAGCTGAAGAAGAAGGCCGGCAAGACGGGCGCGAAGTAAGGGCAGCTGACAGTTACCAGTGACCTGCTGTTGTTTGGTTGTGAGCGGTCAACTGGCAGATGAATTCAACCGAACGGGGCCGCAGGGCGGTTCCGCTGATAGGAAGAGAGAGACCATGATTACGCAGACCAAGAGAAACGCAATCCGCCAGCGCATTCACGCGCGCATCCGCCAGAAGCTTGCGGGCACCGGGGAGCGGCCGCGGCTGAACGTCTACCGTTCGCTGAACCACATCTACGCCCAGGTCATCGACGACCAGAAGGGCGAGACCCTGGTGGCGGCATCGACCCTGGCGCTGAAGCTCAAGACCGGGGGCAATGTGGCCGCGGCCAAAGAGATCGGCAAGGCGATCGCCGAGCAGGCCGTGGAGAAGGGCATAAAGAAAGTGGTCTTCGATCGCGGCGGGTTCCTGTATCACGGACGGATCAAGGCGCTGGCCGATGCGGCTCGCAAGGCAGGCCTGGAGTTCTAACCGCTCCGCGGTTCGACGTTTTGGAGTTGATTTTTTGGCTGATAGACAAGGTTTTCCAGGGTGCGATCTGCTGAGGCATCCGGAAGGACAGACGAGAGAGCAATGACGATCTTGAAGAAGAAACTCGATGCCAACCAGTACAACCTGAAGGATCAGGTGGTCGCCATCAATCGCGTGACCAAGGTGGTGAAGGGCGGCAAGAACATGTCGTTTGCGGCGCTAGTGGTGGTGGGTGACGCTGCCTCAGGCGTAGTGGGCTACGGTTCGGGCAAAGCCAAGGAAGTTCCCCAGGCCATTCGCAAGGGAATCGAATCGGCCAAAAAGAACCTGTTTCGCATCAACCTGACAGACACCACAATTCCCCACCAGGTGGTGGGCCGCTACGGTTCCGGCCAAGTGTTGCTGAAGCCGGCGCCGGAAGGCACAGGAGTGATCGCCGGGGGATCGGTGCGCGCCGTGATGACCATGGCCGGGGTGCAGAATGTGCTGACCAAGAGCCTGGGTTCGCCCAACCCGCACAACGTGATCAAGGCTACTTTTGACGCGCTGGTGCAGTTGCGCGACAAGTCCGATGTAGCCACCATGCGCGGCAAGACGGTAGAGGAGCTTTAAGTCATGGCGGAAACCAAAAAGATTCGCATTCAGTACTACCGCTCGGCCAACTCCACCCCGGTCAAGCACCGGGCGGTGGTGAAGGGCCTGGGCTTTACGCGGCTCAACCAGATTGTCGAGCGCGTGGATACCGAGTCCATCCGCGGCATGGTAAAGGCCGTTCCGCACCTGGTTCGGATCCTGGAGAACTAGGGAACAGTGAACAGTACTCGGCAGGCAACTGACCGCTGACCACTGACATAACGCGAGTCGGCAGAGGATTCAACCTCCGCCGGCGCTAGAGCGAGGAAATTATGACGAAGAATCTATCGAATCTGCGCGCGCCCAGGAAAGCCAACACCGGGCGCAAGCGTGTGGGCCGGGGCATGGGATCCGGCATGGGCAAGACCTCGACCCGCGGCCACAAGGGCCAGGGTTCGCGCTCCGGCTTTAGCCTGATGCGCGGTTTTGAGGGCGGCCAGATGCCTCTCCACCGCCGCTTGCCCAAGCGCGGTTTTATCAACATCTTCCGCACCGAGTACGTGGTGCTGAACCTGGACCGGATCGAGACCGTTGCGGCGGCAGAGATCGGGCTGGGCGACTATAAAAAGCTTGGCTTGGTATCCAACAAGAATGCGTTGATCAAGATTCTCGGTTCGGGGGAGCTGACCTCGGCCAAGACCATTCACGCGCACAAGTTTTCCAAGTCGGCAGTAGAGAAGATTGAGAAGGCTGGCGGCAAGGCTGTGGTTGTAGGCGGCCCCGTTGTGCCCGAGGCCGCCTAGGCGGTTGCATGGATTGGTTCCCCGGGTCTCGAAAGCGAGATCTGGGGCGCCGAACGGACCAGCACGAACCGTGTGACCGTCCGCATATACAGCGTTTCCCGGTTTCTGTACGCTCTTTCCAAATCGAGAAATGCTCTAAGATGGAGTAATTCACAGATTGAGGGGCGGTGAACGCCCTGAAGCGGACAACCAGATATGCTTGAGAAGTTCCTTAATATCTTCCGGATTCCCGACCTGCGCAAGCGGGTGCTGTTTACCCTTGGCATTCTGGCCGTCTACAGGCTGGGGGCCTTCATCCCCACGCCGGGCGTGAACGCCCACCAGCTGGAGTTGCTTTTCAATCAGCAGAGCGGCTCGGCACTGGGCCTGATGGACCTGTTCGGCGGTGGCAACCTGCGCCGCATGACCATATTCGCCCTGGGCATCATGCCCTACATTACCGCCTCCATCATTTTTCAGCTTCTGACCGTGATCTATGAGCCGCTGGCGCGCATCCAGAAGGAAGGCGAGCTGGGCCGGCGCAAGATTACACAGTGGACGCGCTACATGACGGTGGTCCTGGGCGCATTGCAATCGATAGGTATCGCCTTCATCCTGACCCGGGGCGGCATGGTGCTGAATCCGGGCATCCCCTTCATTCTGATGACGGTCCTAACACTGACGACAGGCACCGCTTTCATTATGTGGCTGGGCGAGCAGATTACAGATCGCGGCATCGGCAACGGCATGAGCCTGCTGATCTTCGCGGGCATCATTGCCGGCCTTCCCCGCGGCGTGGGCGACCTTGTTCAGAAGGTCCAGACCAACGCCTGGGGCTCGCTCACCTTTCTGGCTCTCCTCCTGCTCTTGGCCGGCATGATCGCGGTGGTGGCATTCATCGTGTTTGTCGAGCGGTCTGAGCGGCGCATTCCCATCCAGAGTGCACGGCGCATCGTGGGCCGGCGCATGATGGGCGGTCAATCCAGCCATCTGCCTCTCAAGGTGAACTCCGGCGGCGTGATGCCTGTCATCTTTGCCAGTTCCATCCTCTCGGCCCCATTGCTTTTCGGCCAGGTGGAGTGGGTGCAGAACAGCCGCTTCCTGCAGCCCATCATGCAGGCGCTGCAACCCGGCTACCCATGGTACGAGTTGCTGTACATGCTGGGCATTATCTTCTTTGCCTATTTCTATGTATCCATTGTGATGAAGCCGGACGACATTGCCGATAACTTCCGCAAGTCGGGCTCGTTCATTCCCGGAATTCGCCCGGGCAAGCGTACGTCGGACTTCATCAACGACATTCTTACCCGCATCACGTTGGTTGGCGCGCTCTACCTTATTGTTATTTCCCTAGTGCCTACCTTCCTGATCTCGGGTATTCGTTTTGACAAGGTTTGGCTCATCGGCAGGTTCTTTGAAACCTTGCCCACATGGGCGACACACGGTTTGGGGGTCAATTTCTACTTTGGCGGCACCTCGCTGCTGATCGTAGTGGGTGTCGCAATGGACACCGTCAACCAGATCGAATCGCAGCTGATCATGCGTCATTATGACGGCTTTTCCCCGCGCTCCGGTCGCATACGCGGAAGGAAAACCTGGTAATGTCTTCATCTGCAACTGCTGTGGAAAGTGACCGGGTGCCGGCCTCAACCACCGTCCCCGGTCCAATTCTTTTGTTGGGTGCGCCGGGCGTGGGTAAAGGAACCCAGGCCAAAGAACTGGTGAAAATGTGGGGCATCCCACAGATCTCCACCGGCGACCTGCTGCGTGCCAATGTGGCACAGTCTACCGCGCTGGGCAAAGTGGCCCGGGAGATCATGCAGCGCGGGGAACTGGTTCCAGATTCGCTGGTGAACGAGATGGTCGCGGTGCGGCTTAAGGAGCCGGACACTGCCAAGGGCTATATTCTGGACGGTTTTCCGCGCACACTTCCGCAGGCTACCTGGTTGGACGGTCGTCTGGCGGCCGAGACTCAAGGGCTGCCGGTGGTTGCTGTGAGCCTGAATGTCGACTATAATCAGTTATTGCGCCGTATTACGGGGCGCAGGATCTGTCCAGTCTGCCAGCGCATTTATAACATCTATTCAAATCCGCCCCAACGGGCTGGATTCTGCGATGTGGAAGGCGCCGCGCTGGCTCAGCGAGCCGACGATACGGAGCAGGTTTTTGCGGAGCGCATGCGCGCTTACGTGTCACTGACCGCGCCCGTCATCGAGCACTATCGGGCGATGGGGCGTTTTGCTGAGGTGGATGGAGACCGGCCGATTGCCGCGATTGCGGCCGGAATTGTTGCCGCTGTCGAGCGGCTGCGCAGTTGAGGCAGCCGGCGGGCGGGTTTTTTGTGCGTATGGTAGCGGTGGAAGTGGAGTTCGGGTGGCAGTGGTACTGAAGTCGTCGCAGGAAATCGACAAGATGCGCGTCGCGGGGCAGGTGGTCCGCGAAGTTTTGGAACTGCTGCGCAGCCAGGTGAAGCCGGGGGCGACCACGCTGGATCTGGAGAAGGCTGCGGAGGCGGGGCTCAGGGAACGGGGCGCCAAGGCCGCATTCAAGGGCTATCACGGCTATCCGTGCGTGCTGTGTGCATCCGTCAATAGTGAGGTGGTGCACGGCATCCCATCACGCAAGCGGGTCCTGAAGGAAGGCGACATTGTCTCCCTCGATTTCGGGGCGGTGGTGGACGGCTACTTTGGTGACTCGGCTATAACGGTTGCGGTGGGGACGAAGGTTGCACCGGAGACCGAGCGGCTGCTTCGGGTGACCGAGGCGTCGCTGCAATCGGCGATTGCGGTGGTTAAGCCGGGGGCGACCCTGGGCGACATCGGCGCCGCAGTGCAGAGTGTAGTGGAGGCCGAGGGGTTTTCGGTGGTAAGGGATTTTGTGGGGCACGGCATCGGCGTCCACATGCACGAGGATCCGCAGGTGCCGAACTTTGGCGAGGCCGGTCACGGCATGAAGCTGCGTGCCGGGATGGTCATCGCTATCGAGCCCATGGTGAACGCGGGCAAGCCGGATGTAAGGGTGTTGAAAGACGGCTGGACGGCAGTAACTGACGACGGAAGCATGAGCGCTCATTTTGAGCACACGGTAGCGGTAACGCCAACCGGAGCGAGAGTTTTAACCGAGTAGTTTGCTCGGGTCACCAAGCCGGAAGCGCCAAAAGCGGCCGGCAGAAGCAGGATACAGTTTGTCGAAGGAAGACGCGATTGAGGTCATGGCGGTGGTCACCGAGACGCTGCCCAATGCCATGTTCAAGGTCAAACTCGAGAATAATCACGAGGCGCTGACCCATGTCTCGGGAAGGATGCGCAAGAACTTCATCCGCATTCTGCCCGGCGACCGCGTGGCCGTAGAGTTGAGTCCCTACGACCTGAACCGAGGGCGGATCGTATACCGCTATAAATAGCCTCTAGCTACTGGCTTCCAGCCTTTGCAATGGTTGATGAAGTGGATAGCGAAGGATTTGGCTAGCAGTTGGAAGCTGAGAGCTTCAAGGAAGGGCAGCAACAATGAAGGTCCGTGCATCGGTCAAAAAGATTTGCGTCAAGTGCAAGGTCATCACCCGTCATGGAGTGGTAAGGGTGATTTGCGAGAACGCAAAACACAAGCAGCGCCAGGGCTAAAGTCCTGGTATTCGCGGGATCCTCCCACGCAGTGGAGAGTGAACAGTTTGCAGTGAACAGTAAAAGCCGCTTGTACCAGCGATAAGAACTGACCACTGATTGCTGCCCACTGACCACTGGCATCGGGGCTAGTTAGCTTGAGCCAAGGCTAGCGATGAACCCCGGAGGAACCGCATCACCCGTGCGAGCCGGTTAAGGCCGGAGGCACACCAACCGAAGCGACAAAGGAATCAGAATGGCACGTATTGCTGGCGTCGATCTGCCCCGCAACAAGCAGGCACGGATCGCGCTCACATACATCTTCGGGATCGGCAACCCGCGTGCGCTCAAGATTCTGGAGAAGGCGAATGTTGACGCCTTCAAGAAGATCCAGGACCTGGGCGAGGACGAGGTAAACCGTATCCGTCAGGTGATCGAGGAGCAGGGTGACGTCGAGGGCGATCTGCGCAAAGACGTCTCCATGCACATCAAGCGCCTGATCGACATCCAGAGCTACCGCGGTAACCGTCACCGGCGGTCGCTGCCCGTGCGCGGACAGCGCACCCACACCAACGCCCGCACCCGCAAGGGTCCCCGCAAAGGCACAGTTGCCGGCAAGAAGAAAGCGACGGGTAAAACCTAATGGCGAAACCAGAGACCAAAGCCGGAGCCGGCAAGGCGGGCAAGAACAAGAAGTTCAAGAAGCGCGAGCGCAAGAATGTGCCGTTCGGCATTGCGCACATTCAAGCCTCGTTCAACAACACCATCGTCACCATTACCGACCAGGTGGGCAATACTCTCAGCTGGAAGAGTTCGGGCTCGCTGGGCTTCAGGGGTTCGCGCAAAGGTACGCCATTCGCGGCGCAGCAGGCGGCTTCAAATGCCGCCAGCATGGCTCGCGATCACGGCCTGCGCGCGGTGGATGTGCGTGTCGCCGGTCCCGGTTCGGGGCGCGAGTCTGCCATTCGTGCCCTGGCTGCCGCCGGAATCGAAGTGCGCTCCATCCGCGACGTAACGCCGGTGCCGCACAATGGCTGCCGTCCGCCCAAGCGGCGCAGAGTGTAAGAAAAGCTGACAGTCGCCAGCTGACAGCTAACAGCAATTGCTAAGAACTGTCATCTGCAAGCTGAAAGCTAAACCGGGCCGGGACGAAGCACCGCTCTGACGAGCATGCGTAAACCGGCCGACATCCGAAGTCAGGAGAAGAAATGGCTCGTTATACCGGAGCAGTATGCCGCCTTTGCCGCCGCGAAGGCACCAAGCTCTTTTTGAAGGGCACCAAATGCACCTCGGACCGTTGCCCGCTTGAGAAGCGCAACTTTCCTCCCGGCCAGCACGGCAAGGACCGGAAGGCCAAGATTGTTGGCTATGGCCTGCAATTGCACGAAAAGCAGAAGGCCAAGCGCATGTACTTTACGCTCGAAGGTCAGTTCCGCGCTTACTATGAGAAGGCCAACCGTTCGCAGGGCGTCACCGGCGAATTGCTGATTCAGCAGTTGGAGCGCCGGCTCGACAACGTAGCCTTCCGGCTGGGATTCGCCATCTCGCGCCGCCAGGCCCGCCAGGTAGTCCGCCACGGCCACGTTCAGGTCAACGGCCGCAAGGTCAACATTCCCTCGTTCCAGGTAAACGTAGGCGACGAGATTGCCATCCGCGACGCTGCCAAGAAGCTGCTCATTGTGGAACAAGGCGCGCAGTATGCTGCTTCCAACCCCGTGCCGCCGTGGCTTGAGGCCAACTTCGAGAATCTTTCGGGCCGGATATTGAGTCTGCCCAAGCGCAAGGACGTGAACCTGCCCATCAACGAGCAGCTCATCGTCGAACTGTATTCGAAGTAAGTTGTCAGCAGGCAGCTGACAGCCAACAGTCGACAGTTTTGAACTGAAGACTGAAAGCTGTTAACTGCCAGCTAAAAAAACCACACGAAGGAGAACTTGCGCGGCCGCCGCAAAATGCATCGCGACGTACATGCCGCGCGGGAAACGAGACCAAGATATGCTTTGGAGAGGATTTCAGAAGCCGAAGCGCCTGGCAGTCGATGCCGAGACGCTCACCGATACATTCGGCAAGTTCAGCGCCCAACCCTTTGAGCGCGGTTTTGGCACCACCATTGGCAACGCCCTGCGCCGCACCTTGCTCAGTTCCATCGAAGGCGCCGCGGTCACCGCAATCCGCATCGAAGAAGTGCTGCACGAGTTCCAGTCCATCACCGGCGTCGTTGAAGATGCGACCGACATCATCCTGAATCTGAAGCAGGTTCCCTTCAAGCTTGCCGGCGACGGTCCCAAGGCGTTGTATCTGCGCGCCGATCATCCCGGCGTGGTCACCTCGGGCATGATTGAGGCCGACGGCGACGTGGAGATCCTGGACAAGAATGTTTATATTGCCACCGTGTCAGAGGGTGGCAGGCTGGAAATGGAAATGCGCCTCAAGCGGGGGCGCGGCTATGTCTCCGCGGACAAGAACTTCGACAGCGACCTGGGTTTGGGCTTTATTCCCGTGGACTCCGTGCACTCGCCGGTGCGCCGCGTGAATTACGTGGTTGAGGCAGCCCGTCTTGGTCAGATCACGGACTACGACAAGCTCACGCTGGAAGTGTGGACCAACGGAGCTGTGCTGCCCGCCGACGCTGTCGGCCTGGCCGCCAAGCTGCTGAAGGACCACATGAACATCTTCATCAACTTCGAGGAGGAGATCGATCCCGAAGTGCGTGGCGAAGAAGGCCGCGTTCTGTTGCGCAACGACAATCTGAATCGCTCTGTGGAAGAGCTGGAGCTTTCGGTCCGCAGCTATAACTGCCTCAAGAACGCCAATATCCAGAGCATTGGCGAGCTGGTGCAGAAGACCGAAGCCGAGATGCTCAAGACCAAGAACTTCGGCCGCAAGAGCCTCAACGAGATCAAGGAGATTCTGGCCCAGATGGGCCTCTCGCTGGGCATGCGGATCGACGAGAGCGGCAACGCGGTTCCGGGCCCGACGAGCATTCCGCCGGCGACTGCCCTGGCTGCCAACTATAGCCGCTTCGATGACGAGGATGAGCCGCTGGATTCAGTTGATCTCCAGTTGCCCACCGAGACCGAGAACTTTTAATGCAGTTGTCAGTGGTCGGTTGTCAGTGATCAGTTTTGGATGAATCGGGTGAGCATACTCTTTTTGCTGCTCCCGAACTCTGATCCCTGGTCACCGATCACTGACCACTGCTCACTGACCACTGTTCACTGAAAGAGAGTTTGCACCATGCGCCATCGCAATGCAGGATTCAAGCTCGGACGCAACACCAGCCACCGCCGCGCGCTGTTGCGCAACCTGGTCACCTCGGTCCTCGTGGAAGACCGCGTGGAGACCACGGTGGCCAAGGCCAAGGCTGTTCGCCCGCACATTGAAAAGATGATTACCCTGGGCAAGAAGGGCGACGTGCATTCACGGCGCCAGGCGCTCAGTTTCCTTATGACCGACGCAGCCGTCACCCGGCTGTTCGAAACCGTGGCTCCGCGCTACGGCGACCGCCAGGGCGGCTACCTGCGCATCGTCCGCACGGGTTTCCAGAAGGGCGATGGCGCCGAGACGGCCTTTATCGAACTGCTGGGCGCCGAAAAGCAGCTCGAGGTCAAGCGCCAGAAGCGTGAAGACGTCAAGGCCAAGAAGAGAGCGGAACTTGAGAAGCAGTTGGAAGAGCAGAAGAAGGAAGAGGGCGGCGAAGCGGCCGCGTAAAGCGACGCTCTCGGTCTGACCCTCCCCTTCGCCTGGAAGGCGAGCATGGGCGCATCCCCACACGGGATGCGCCCGTGCTCGTTTTGAGGCTTGAATGGAGTGGATTCTAAGGCTTGGTAGGGAGGTTTCGCAGATCGTCAACAACAACGTGCGTTTTTCGACCGGACCGGTCCTGCGCCTCTGAGTCGTTTGTGGTCCGGCCCTTCGAATCTGATTTCCAGCTACAGTGGGGAAATTGATGCGGTCCAGCAGCACGGACGCGCCTTCTTCAAAGCACGGCCAGCCTTTTGCGCGACGACAGGCGGAAGAAGATGTAGAAGACGAGTTGCAGCGCAATGGCTCCGCAGCAGTCCAGCAGCACGTCCCACGGCGTGCCGGTGCGGTTGGGCAGCCACGTCTGGTGATACTCATCGGCGCTGGCAACCATGGCTGTGCCGATAAGAGCGAGCGCAGCGTCCAGGGCGAAGCCAGAGCGCGGCAGTGTCATTCTCCAGGCGCGCAGCCAGATCAATCCGATCAGGCCGTAGCCCACAAAGTGTCCCGACTTCCGGATAAGGATGTGCACTTGGCCCCATTGGGCATTGCTGACCTGACCAAAAACTGCCTCCCAGATCCAGCGCAAAGGGTGATCGGTGCGATCGGCACCAAAATACGGGGTCGATTCCACAGCGATGATGACGATGGCCAGCGCGACGGGTAGCCAGGCACTGATCCAGAAGGTGAGTCCTCGTCGATCGTCGTTGTGAGAATCCAAGTGCTGCAGCCTTTCTCGAAAATGTGTCAGACAGCAGATCCCGGTGCACACGCCGAGGCAGATTGTGTGTGACGCACGAAAATGCGGAACTTAATGACAGCCGTGAGAGGCTCAAACAAGCCGCGCTGAAATGCAGCGGCCATTATTCCACGTGGTAATTCGGCGCCTCACGGGTGATGATGACGTCGTGTACGTGGCTCTCGCGCAGACCGGCACCGGAGATGCGTACAAACTGCGCCTTCTGCTGCAGATCGACGATGGACGAGCAGCCGAGGTAGCCCATCCCGGAGCGCAGGCCTCCCACTAATTGATAGATCATTGACTCCAGCGGCCCGCGATACGGAACGCGGCCCTCGATGCCTTCAGGGACAAACTTGGCCAGGCGATTCTGGCCGGAGCGCTCGCGCTGTACTACGCCCTCGCTCCCGGCTTCAGCGGCAGCCATGTCGGCCGCGCTCTGGAAGTAGCGCTCGCCCGAACCTTGGCTCATGGCCGTGAGTGAACCCATGCCGCGATAGCTCTTGAAACTGCGCCCCTGGTAGAGAATAGTCTCACCTGGGCTCTCATCCACGCCGGCAAAGAGCGAGCCGATCATGACCGAGCTGGCACCGGCCGCGATGGCCTTGGTGATTTCGCCCGAGTATTTGATGCCGCCATCGGCAATTACCGGCACGCCACGCTCGAAGGCGGCGCGCGCGGATTCCGCGATGGCTGTGATCTGCGGCATGCCCGCTCCCGTGACCATGCGCGTGGTGCAGATAGAGCCAGGCCCGATACCCACCTTGATGGCGTCAGCGCCGGCGTCGATAAGCGCGAGCGCACCTTCGTAGGTGGCTACGTTGCCGGCCAGCAGGCCCACATGGGGAAACTGCTTTTTGACCGCGCTCACTGCTTCCAACACGCGCGACGAGTGCCCGTGCGCCGAGTCGATAGCCAGCACATCCGCTCGCGCCCGCACCAACTCCGCGGCCCGCTCCAGAAAGTCTCCCGTCGCTCCAATGGCCCCGCCCACGCGCAGTCGGCCTTTCTCGTCCTTGCTGGCGTTGGGATACTTCAACTTCTTCTGGATGTCCTTGACCGTGATCAGGCCCTTCAAATTGTACTGATCGTCGACCACCAGCAGCTTTTCCACGCGATGCTCGTGCAAGATCAGTTCGGCCTCTTCGAGCGTGGTGCCCACCGGAACAGTGATTAGGTCTTTCTTGGTCATCACGTCGCCCACCGGCACGTCGGTGCGCGTTTCAAAGCGCAAATCGCGGTTGGTCAGGATGCCCACCAGTCGCTTGCCCTGGGTAACGGGAACACCCGAGATCTTGTAACGCCGCATCACGTCGAGGGCGTCGCCGATCATCTGGTCCGGCCCGATGGTTACCGGGTCAACGATCATGCCGCTCTCTGAGCGTTTTACCTTGTCAATTTCGCCTGCCTGGTCGGTAATCGACAGGTTGCGATGCACAATGCCGATACCGCCCAGCTGCGCCATGGCGATGGCCATGCGCGACTCGGTTACGGTATCCATGGCGGCGGACAGCAGCGGGGTGTTCAGTGTAATATCGCGAGTCAGCTGGGTTAGCGTGGTTACTTGCGCAGGCGCCACGTCGCTGTAGGCGGGCACCAGCAACACATCGTCGAAGGTCAGGGCTTCCGGGAGAGATTTGGCTAGCATTATGCTCTGATGCGCCTGGCGGACGAGGGAATCAAGTCCCCGGTGCGGCAGGCGCTTTTGACTATTGTAACGGAGGGGGCAGGGGCGCGCCGGGGAACGCTCTGAATCGACACGTCCACACTACCGCTGTGTGCGTCCCGCGGCTTCATATCTCAGTTTGGAGATTGCTCGAGGATTCCCGTTCTGCGCGCCATGCGTTCAGAGGTTCGCATTGGAAAAACAAAACCGGTTGCCTCACACCCCCACCGGGAATGGCTTGGGACTGGATTCTTCGTTGGTGTTCGCTCCGCCCGTGCGCCAGCGCTCGAAGCGCCCTTGCAGCAGGCTCATCAGGCCGGTGTACCAATAACCGATGACAAACAAAATCAGGAACGGCGCGGTGAAATAGTTGCGATTGGAGAAGGTGTAGAGAATGGCCAGAAAGAAGTAGAATCCGAAGGCCAGCTCGATCCACGGTGCTA
This sequence comes from uncultured Occallatibacter sp., assembly GCA_964396795.1. GTDB lineage: Bacteria > Acidobacteriota > Terriglobia > Terriglobales > Acidobacteriaceae > Telmatobacter. The sequence goes on from CAYNGB010000002.1 coordinate 21,748, forward strand.
GCTTCAGGCGCTTGCGATACTTGGCAGCCTGGGACTTCTCGCCTTTTTTTGCCACGCGGTATTTGGGAGTGCGTACAAAAGCGCTCTTGATGCCCAACAACGCCTCCATTACAGCCTTTGTGTTGGTCACCGTGAGGCCGATACCGAGGGCCATCAGAAAAGGCAAATAGAGAAAGGTCTTCATCCAGTTCTTCGGGAAGAGTTCGCGCTCGCTGGCCACGTAAAACACGGCGATTGAGAACGTGGAGGCTGTGAACAACGGAAAGTCGATCAGCAGCATCTGAAACCACCCCTGGTAGAAGCGCACCACCATGGCCGGAATGAGCAAAGCGGACATGACGACCATCAAGGGATAGCTCAGGTTGGCGGTCAAATGGTAGACGGCCTCGACCTTGATGCGGCGCGAGACATTCGATTTGAACATCATGGGCAGGACTTTGATGGAGGTCTGGATGAGTCCCTTGGCCCAGCGCGCCTGCTGTGTTTTGAACGCGGTCATCTCAATGGGCAACTCGGATGGGCATTCTACTTCGGGCAGGTACTTGAATTTCCAGCCGGCCATCTGGGAGCGATAGCTGAGGTCGGTGTCTTCCGTGAGGGTGTCGTGCTGCCAGCCGCCGCCGTCGGCAATCGCCTTGATGCGCCACATGCCGGCGGTGCCGTTGAAGTTGAAGAAGTCGCCGGTTCTGACGCGGGCACCGTGTTCCATGACAAAGTGGCCGTCCAGCAGAATGGCTTCAATCTGTGTCAACATGCTGTATTCGCGGTTCAGGTGGGTCCAGCGAGTCTGCGTCATGCCGATTTCAGGTTCGGCAAAGTGATGGATCACCTTCATCAACCAGTCGGGCGGAGGCACGAAATCGGCATCGAAAATGGCTACATACTCGCCTTTGGCGACTTTAAGTCCGGCATCCAGCGCACCCGCCTTAAAGCCGTAGCGGTTGGTACGGTGGATGTAGGTGATGGGATGGCCCAGAGCCGCGTACCGGGCCACAATGGCGGCAGCCACCTCCGTTGTTTCGTCGGTCGAGTCGTCGAGCACCTGGATGTCGAGCTTTTCGCGCGGGTATTCCATGGCGCAGACTGCCTCGACGAGCCGGTCGATGACAAATTGCTCGTTGAAAATGGGCAATTGCACGGTGACGCAGGGCAGCTCGTCGAAATGCCGGGGCGGGTTGGGGTCGTAGTTTTTGCGGTACCTGAAATAGAGGTAGCACAGCGTGTAGCGGTGCACGCCGTAAAGCGCCAGGATGATCATGACTGCGAAATAGGGGATCAGGAGCGCCGCGTCAAACCAATTCCAGTAGTGGTGCACCGTGGAAAACGGGTCGTTGAACAGCATCTTCACCTGGTGGCGCAGGCTGTTCTGGGGTGCAAAGGCCAGCAATGGAACAACCCTCGGCGGAAGCCCGCAAAGCAGGTTGGCGAAAGGATTCAAACTGGCAGCGAGCGCGGCGAACAGGGCAAAGCCTCCACGACTGGGATACCGGCAATTGTAAGCGATGGAGCCAACACGAGCGCAGGCCGCAGATCGATACCGGGTGCAACAAGCAACGCCTACAATGATCCGCAGAAAGGACTTCGGCCGATGAGCCGCAACCATCTCCGATCGGCGAAGGCACCGCGACGGCGCCGGCGTTGGCTGGAAATTGTCGTTGGCGTCATGATGATTGTGTTCATGGCTCTGTTTGTTTTGAGCAGATTAGACCGGTCAGGAGCGAGAACCTACTTCACGGCGACTGGAACGGTGCAGGAGGCCCGGATCGTGGTGGATCACACTGTAGATAACGAATACGGAGGACAGATCCATTACCGAATCGAGGCACGCGTGCATTACATGGTCGAAGGCCAGGAACAGGATCGGTGGCTGACGGCATCAGAAGCCATGACGGAGCGCGGCTTGTTGGTAGAGGAGCTTGAACCTCCGCCGCAGACTTGCCTGGTCTATTGGGTTCCCAGGCATCCGGAAAACGCCAGATGCCGATTGAAGTGAGGGGCGAGATGCAACAGCCTTTTTTTGTGAGTTCTACGCACTGCATCTAATAATCACAAAGTTTTGATTTCCCGCGTTTGCTCTTCGCCACCGAATTGTCGTAGTGTTCTCAGGCAATTGGAGATATATTCCATGTCCACGTTTGCCGGTTCGTCGATCGTTGCCGCCTCGGGCGGCAGTTTTCTTGTTGAATCCCGCACCCCCGTCGACATATTTACCCCCGAAGATCTGACCGAGGAGCAGCGCCAGATTGCCGCCACTGCTGCCCAATTTGCCCGCGAAGACATATTGCCTGCCGCCGAGGCCATTGAGGCCAAGCAGCCTGGAGTATTGTCCGGGTTGATGCGTAAGGCGGGCGAACTGGGCCTGACCGCCGTCGACGTTCCCGAGGAGTTCGGCGGCATGGGTATGGATAAGGTGAGCTCCACGCTGATCACCGACCATCTGGCCGTGCTGGCCAGCTTCTCCACGGCTTTCGGTGCACACGTGGGCATCGCCACGCTGCCACTGGTCTGGTACGGCACCGACGAGCAGAAACAGCGCTACCTGCCCCGGTTAGCAAGTGGCGAATGCATTGGTGCTTACGGGCTCTCTGAGGCCAGTTCCGGCTCCGACGCCATGAACATCCGCACCCGCGCCACCCTCTCCGCCGACGGCAGCACCTACACCCTCGACGGCGAAAAGATGTGGATCACAAATTGCGGAATTGCGGGGCTCTACACCGTCTTCGCCAAGATCGACGGAGAAAAGTTTTCTGCGTTTCTCGTGGAGCGGGATACGCCGGGGCTCACGGTAGGCGCCGAGGAGCACAAACTCGGCATTCGAGGCTCATCCACATGCCCGCTGGTTCTCCAGGGGTGCAAGGTGCCAGCGGGAAACCTGCTCGGCGAGCCTGGCAAGGGACACCACATTGCCTTTAATGTGTTGAATGTGGGCAGGTTCAAGCTGGGCGTGGCCTGCGTAGGCGGAGCCCGGCACGCGTTGGCGCACACTATCCGATACGCCAAGGAACGGCATGCATTCGGCAAGCCGATTGCGGACTTCGGCCTGATTCAGCGGAAAATCTCCGCGGGCGCAACCCGTCTTTATGCCGCGGAAAGCATGGCTTACCGCACGGCGGGCTTGATCGATGCAGCGCTGGAGCAACAGCTCGGGCCACAGCAGCGGCTGGAGCCGCGTGAGATCCAGCGGCGCATCGAGGAGTACGCCGTCGAGTGCTCGATCCTAAAGGTGTATGGGTCGGAGATGTTGACGCTTGTGGCCGACGAACTGATCGCCACCATGGGCGGCTACGGCTATGTTGAGGAGTACCCGGCAGAGCGCTTCTACCGCGATGCGCGCATCAACCGCATCTTTGAGGGTACCAACGAAATCAATCGCCTGATTATCACCGGATGGTTGATGAAACGGGCGATGAGCGGCAAATTGCCGCTGCTGGGGGCGATTAAGGCTCTGATGGACGAGGTGACGCAGCCTCCCAGCTTCGATGCCGGTAGTGGCAAGGATGAGCCGCTGGCCGCCGAAGCCGAGCTACTGGCGGGGGTAAAAAAGATCGCACTCTTTGCCGCTGGAGTAGCTAGCCAGCGCTTCATGACGGCGCTCCAGGAACAGCAGGAGGTGATGGCTGATCTCGCCGACATCATCATGCAGGTTTTTGTCTTGGAGTCGGCACTGCTGCGGGCGCAGAAGCTTGCGGCGGGGGGTAAGGCGACCGCCAAAGTCGCAGCGGCCATGACCGGTCTGCTGGCCGATGAGAGCCTGGCCCTGGCCGAGCAGGCGGCACGCCGGGTGCTGGCGGCCTGCGGAGAGGGCGATATGCTGCGCACGCAACTGGTCATTCTGCGCCGGCTGGCGCGATTCACTCCGGCCGACACAGTGAGCCTGAGCCACACCGTAGCCCGCCACTGCATTGAAGCAGAAAAGTATCCGCTCTGACTAGGCGGGGAGTGTCTGCAGGGCAGAGTCTCAACCCTCCGGCCTGTTTGCCAATTCTTTAGCAATCAATCCCTACGAAAAATCCTCCACCCTGACGACTGTTTCTTCGCCAGGATGGAGGAGGTTGGGGGTGGATGCGTGAGTGCTGCCGAGGGCGCCTGGGTTGTGGAGCCACTCCAGAGCCTACCGCTGTACCTGGATGACAAGATTCATGTCGACGGGAACCGCCTGCTTGTCGAGCGTCGCGGGGCGGAAGCGGAAGTTGCGGACCGCCGAGAGTACCGGCGCGTTCAATTGTGGATTGAGGGATTTTACAACCTGGGCATCCTGAACAGCGCCCGTCGCGTCGACCTTCAGCTGCAGGACGACTTCCGAGCTGGCAGGGCTCCATGCGTTGAATGTGTTGCTGGGGAGGTTGATGTCGGTGGAAGAAACGAGCTGGGGATAAACCACTCCGGTGCTAACCGGCCGGAGATGGGTTGAGGCAGGGGCGTCGGTCGCGGGCGAGCTGGCGACTGCCGCTGCGGAGAAGAGCAGGGGGGAAAGCAGGATGCTTGCTGCAAGGTTATGACGCATGTATTGCCTCCTTGGATTTGACAGTAACCATCACCACTATGAACTAAACAAAAGACGATTGTCAACTAATTATTTGCACAGTTTTAGTTTCAATGATTTGCGGCGCTGTCTCAACTGTGAATCTCGCATGAATCGAAAAATGCGGAAGACCTCGACGACAGAAAACAGAACCGCGACAGCTCATTCCTGAGGAGCCTCCAACTCCTGCGGAGCGCATGTTTTCATGTGCTCTTTCCGCGAGGAAAGAGCAGCGGGAAAATGCGGCGGATTGTGATCTCAGGGCAGTTTTGGGTTTAGCTTTTCCACGATGCAGTCCAGCGCGTGGCCGTGCCGTCAATCTCTACTGCATCGCCCTCGGCTTTCGACGGAGCACCCTCGGTCCGCGTGAAGTGGAAGCGGTCACCCAGGGCGGCCGGCAGAGAAATTTTCTCCGGCGCCGGACCATGGGCACGCTCATAGCTGAGACGCCATCCCTGCCTGCGGTCAAGCGGCTCGAACTTCAGGTTGAGCGTGCCGAAACGCGTGGGCGTCGCGGAAAGAGCGTACTCTTCGCCGGCGTCGAGCTCCGCGGCCGTGATGCCTGCGAGCAGGCGCAGGTGGCCGCCGTCTTCAAGCGCCAGCATGTGGCGGGCGTAGCGAATGCACTCCGCGCTGGCCCAGTTGTGGGGCATGTCCCCGATATAGCCGCGTACCAGCGCATTCTGCAGGGGCTGCTCCTCACGCCAGCAATATTGGGAACTGGCGTGATTCAGGAATCCGATAAAGGTATCGTGTGCGGCCTGGCGCATGCCCAGCCACAGGTAGACTTCGGCCACAAAACCGGCGTTGTAGTTCCACACCGATTGGTGCTGATTCCAGCCGGTCTCCGCGGGAATATCTTCGCGGGTGACGGCCTGCATAAGCTGGACATGGCCGCGCACGATGGGATCGTGCGGATCGAAGATGCAGCCGGGGAAGATGGCGTGCGATAGCGCCCACTGCGCGGCCTGGGGACGGGGGCGGTCCCAGGAATCCGGCAACTGCCACGCCGGGTCGCTTTTCAAGAGCATGGGAAGATAATCGAAGCCCGTTTCATAACGGCGCATTTCCTGCGGCGCAGCTTTGGTGAAGGCAGCCTGCAACTCGGTGTAAAGCACGCGAGCATCTTTCAGGCTGTCCATCTTCTGCTGCTCGGCGGCTGCGGCCAGGGCCTTCAGGCCGGCCAGCACCCACACTGTGTTGGTCAGCTCGTCGCGGACTCCGTCGATGCCGCCATCGGCGAAGCCCTTGGCCAGCAGCCCATAGTGGCCCAGTGCGCTGCCCTGAGCCACCGCCGCTGCCTGCAAGGAGCGCAGGAATTGGATGGCGTGCACAGCTTCTGCTTCGAGTTCGTGCAGCAACGACCAGTCCTGGCTCAACTCGCATTGGCGAACAATGGTGAACATGGCGATGGCTGTGTCTTTCCAATGTTCATTGCCGCCGAGGGCAACAACCTGGCCGCTGGGCAGTTGGCCCGCCCATGTAGTGCGCAGGCCTTCGTGAGCTTCTTTTTCGAAACCGAGGTAGCGTGCGGCCTCCAGAATGAAATTGCCGTCCACAACCCACAGGCCCCGGTAGCAGGTCGGCCCCACCTGAAAGGTCAGCTTCCCGTCGCGGACTTCGCGGGCCTGCAGGATGTTGCGTCCGCAGGCCCGCACAAACTCCCCCGGCCGGTCCGGCACAACCCAGTCGACGGGAGCGTGGAATGGAGACCACGAGTTCCAAAACTCGCGACAACTTTCAAGAAGCCGCTGAGGATCGGCGAGCCCCGCAGCGAGAGTGGCCGCGTCCTGCCTGGCCTGCGGAAACCGAAAGAATGTGCGATAGGGAGTGGCTCGGGAGGCTTGTCCGCGGTGCAGCGTCAACCTTTGGTGGCGATCATCGTCGCGGGCCAGGACGCCTGCAGGCGCACCGGCCAATGGAGAGCTCAACAGAGCTTTGCCGGCACAAAGCAGTTGGTGCGACCTGTGGTTGAAAACGCTGACAACGCCATCCTTTTCATCGATCTCAATGTCCTCGTTGCAGTCGAAGTCCACCACCGGCTCGAAGTCGACCTTGGTGTCGGAGTCTGAGGTCACTTCGAAGATCACATTGTCGACACGGCCCTCGCCGGTCACGTTGGTTGCAAATGTGGTCAGCACTACCGATGCTCCGGGATACCCAAGCGTTGTGGTGACGATGGGGATGGTGGGGCTCTCGAGCTTCTGGCTGTGCACTTTCGGGGGCCTCATGCCATGAAGCCCGAATCCAACCTTCAACGGGAAATAGTGGACTCCGGCGGCGCCGTCGTACCCATAGAGCAGGGAACCCGACTGGCCCACGAGACTTTTGTGCGGATCGTCAGGGAAACAAAATGCAGTCTGGTACTCGACCGGCGCATAGCGAAAGTCCACGCGGGAGCCAGCGATGTCGCGGGCGGCTTCCGGCGCAGCTTGCAGAGAAGCAGCCGGGGCCGCGATGCTTTTAGCAGCTTCAGATGCAGGAAGAGCAGAGGCAGCGAGAGTCGCGCCGGTGGCCAGCACGCCACCGAGAAAATCCCGGCGATCAAGGGGTACCATGGCGACCGTTATATGCTCGCCGCGCAGGATGCGTCAAACAGCGCGGCGAGCGAATCAACCAGAGTGCGCGCATCGCCGATCCTGCCTGCGCGCCCTCTTTGTTTAGGCAGTGTTGCCAGTCGCGCTCTATAGCAGGAGGGTCGCCGTCACCACCACTTGCATGCTGCCCTTGGTGTCCAGATCGTCTGACTTGAAGGCAACGGTGGGTTTGCCGATGGGAATGATGACTAGGGCGTCCCACTTGTTCTGGCGGATCACGGGGTCTGCTGGATTGGAGGAACCCTGCGGCTCTGCCAGGCTGCTTACCTCCGCGGTGAGGTTCATGGCCAACTGGTTGCCGACCTCTTGCGGATGACGCGCATCCACATTGATCCCGACATCTAGGTATTGGTACTGAAGAGTCTGCTTCTCGATTCCTGCCGTAGTTGCGTTGGCTCCAGTGATGATGGGAACCCTTGATCCTGTGCGTATGGACGCGCAGCAGCCGCTGCGGTCTGTACTAACCGTTGTCCCATACGATCGGCTGTTGACAGGTTTGCCGTCGGCGCCCAGCTCCTGCACCACAACTTCAAGGTGGTAGTAATGCGCAGGCGTCTTGGCGGCTTCCGCAGCCTTGGCCGCGTCGGTGCCTTTTGAGGCATCTTGTGCAAATGCGAAGCCTCCAGATATCGGGACGAAAAGCAACAGGCAGCAGTAAATTGCGATCTTGCGCATGGTGGTCTCCTTAGTTGTTGCCCTCATCGGGCAGTTCAAGTAGCGGAATGTGGATGGCGGCAATGTGGAGAGGTTCCTCGAGTTGTTCTTGAGCCTTGACAAGCGATTCACGTTCAGGTTCTGGAGCCCGCACGGCGAAGACGGCAAGCGCCTGCTCGGCGTGAGTAAGTGGACGAGGAGTAGGGAATACATCGAGCTTCGGATATGGAGCAGGTTTGGCCGCGAGAGTGATGGGTTGCGCTTGCGTTTGGCGAGCTGGCTTTGCGAGTCTTTGCGGCGCTTCGAGGTGGTAAGCCGGCTGCGCTCCAGTGTGCGCTGCAACAAGAGGAGCCACCTGCGCGGGGTGTGCCGGTGCTGCGTGGCCGGATGGCGGATAACGATGCTTCGGCGTCGAGAGGAAGAGAAGAAGCAGGCAGGCCGCTGCTGGCAGAGCGATGGCCCACAACAGCCAGTGTCGCCGTGGCCTAGTTGCGGCTCCAGCGGAGACGCGAGTCAGAATGCGCTGTTCCAGACCGGAGTCAGGTCCAGGGTCTGCGTAGGTGGTGAGGGCCGACTCGAGCAGAAGGTCGAGTTCGTCGCTATTGCGCACAGCGAGTCTCCTGATTTCGAGATTTCTGCAGGCGAATGAGTTTCTGGCGGAGCACTTCACGAGCCCGCAGCAGACGCGTGCGAACCGTGCCCTCAGGGACCCCGAGGATGCAGCCGATCTCGCGGGAGTTGAGTTCTTCAAAGGCGGAGAGCACCAGGGGTAGGCGAAGATCCTCGGGCAACCGATCGATAAGCGAGTGAATCACGGCGTGTTGATTCGCGGAGACTAGAGCCTGCTCAGGCCCCGGGCGCGGCGAAGGTGGATCGTCCGCTGCGGCAACAGCCGAATCAGCGGCAATGAACTGCTGCATGTTTGGACGCCTGTCTACAGCCACTCGCCAGGCGACGCGGGCCAGGAAGGCGCGTTCATTGTCGAGGTGCCGCCATCCGCGATTGCGATAGAGCTTCAAGAAGGTCTCCTGCACCGCATCTTCCGCGTCATGGGAGTTCAGCAGCACGGCATAGGCCACGCGAAAGACGAAGCGCGATTGGCGCAGAACAAGTGCCGTGAACTCCGCCTCGTTGTCTGTGGTCAATGCTGCTGTGCTCCCCTGTCACACGCTAAGACGGCGCGCAGGCAACCAGTGTTCGGATATCTTGGGGTGGCATGGCACAAAACAGCTCGGCCCGCTTCTCGATACGAGGAGCGGGCCGACTTCTGGTTGGTTCTTGTTGCGGCTTTTACGCTTTGGCCGAGGTCAGCGCGCCGAGGTCGGCGGCCAGCCTCTCTGTCGAGAAGGCTTCAATCAGGTCGCCTTCCTTCAGGTCGCTGAAGCCGGAGAGTCCGATGCCGCATTCCATGCCGTTGGTCACTTCGCGGGCGTCGTCCTTGAATCGCTTGAGAGAGCCGATCTTGCCCTTGAACACCTGCACGCCGTCACGCATGACCTTGACTTCCGAGTCGCGGCGGATCGCGCCGTCCTGCACGCGGCAACCGGCAATGGTGCCCACCTTTGGAATGTGGAAGATGTTGAGCACCTCGGCGCGCCCTGCATAGTTCTCCTTGAAGGTGGGATCCAGCAGGCCCATCATCGCCAGTCGCATCTCATCCTGCAACTCGTAGATGATGGAGTGCAGCCGAATCTCGACCGCCTCTTGTTGCGCCAATTCGGCGGCCTTGCGCTCGGGGCGCACGTTGAAGCCGATGATGATGGCGTTGGAGGCAGTGGCGAGCAGCACATCGCTCTCGGTGATGGAACCCACACCGGAGTGGATGACCTTGACGCGCACCTTCTCTGTGGACATGCGGACCAGCGAATCGGCCAGTACTTCGACCGAGCCGGTGACGTCGCCCTTGATGATCAGGGCCAGGTCTTTCACGCCAGCCTGTCGAATCTGCTCGGCCAGTCCTTCGAGGGACACGCGCGAGCTCTTGGCGAGTTGTGCGTCGCGTTCCTTCATCCTGCGGAACTGGGCGATGCCCTTGGCCTTGTCACGGTCGGCCACGACGAGGAACGTGTCGCCCGAGTCCGGCATAGCCTCCAAACCCAGAACTTCGACAGGGGTCGAAGGGCCGGCTTCTTCCAGCGGGCGCCCGCGATCGTCGAACATCGCGCGGACCTTGCCGAAAGTGTTGCCCACAATGTAGCTGTCGTTGAGGTGCAGGGTTCCGTCTTGCACCAGCACGGTGGCCACAGCGCCGCGGCCGCGGTCTAGCTTGGCCTCCAGCACCGAGCCCACGGCTTTGCGGCCCGGGGTGGCCTTGGGAGCCTTGATGTCAGAGACCAGGCAGATCATCTCAAGCAAAAGGTCGAGATGAATGCGCTTCTTGGCCGAGACTTCCACAAAGACCGTGCCCTCGCCACCGGCAGCCCACTCCTCGGGGATGAGGCCACGGTCTGCCAACTGCTTCTTCACCCGGTCCGGGTTAGCGTCGGGTTTATCGATCTTGTTGACTGCTACGATGATCGGCACGTCGGCGGCCCTGGCGTGGTCAATGGCTTCCAGGGTTTGCGGCATCACACCGTCGTCGGCGGCCACCACGATGACGACAATATCCGTCACCTTTGCGCCGCGGGCTCTCATGCGCGTGAAGGCTTCGTGGCCCGGGGTATCGAGGAAGACGATCTCGCGGCCTGAAGCCGGAGAGCCTTCCTTGCTGAAGCGCACCTTGTAGGCGCCGATGTGCTGCGTAATGCCACCGGCCTCGCCCGCCGCCACGTCGGTTTCGCGGATGGCGTCGAGCAGCGAGGTCTTGCCGTGATCCACGTGGCCCATGACCGTGACCACAGGAGAGCGGGGAACCTCCAGCTCGCCGGTGTTCTCGGCTTCCAGAACCTCTTCGATGGACTCGTTGGCGATCTCCTCTTCATAGCTGATCACCGTGGCGCCGGCGCCGAACTTGGCGGCGACATCCTTCACCATCTCTGCATCCAGAGACTGGTTCACAGTGACAAAAACGCCACGCATGAGCAGGATGGCGATCAAATCCTTGGCGCGAATTTCGAGCTTCTCAGCCAGATCCTTGACGCTGATGCCCTCCGTGACGGTGATCTCGCGGGTGATGGGCAGTGGGTCCGTGCTGAAATTTGCCGCTCCGCCAAAGCGTGGCGGCGGCACAAAGCCCTTCATAGGGCCTTCCTTGGTCTTCGGATACTGCGGACGTCCGCCTCGGCCTCTGGGAGCCGCACGCTGCGGGCGAGGAGGAGCCTCCCCGGTGGACGGAGCGCCGCCCGCACCGGGGCGTGCACCAAAGCCCGGACGAGGTGCGCCAAAGCCAGGACGCGCGCCAAAGCCCGGACGTGCTCCCGGAGCTCCAGGTCCTGCATAGCCCCCCGCCGTAGTGCGAGTAGGATGCTTGGGGCGTGGGCCGCCGGCTAACTGACCCTGGCCTTGGGGGCCTCCAGGTGTGCGCTGAGAGTAGCTGCCCGGGCCGCTGGATGGCCTGCGATCGAAGATGGGCTTGCCGCGCTGGATGCCGGTGGGTTGAGAGCCAGGCGCCGGAGCCGCCACAATGGGTGCCTTGTACACCGGACGTGGCCCCGTCTGAGGCATCACGACGCGCCGTGCCGGGACTGCCGGAGGCGTAGTCTGCTCTGCTGCGCGATGATGAGCCTGACGCTGCACGGGTACGGCCGCGGGCGGGTTTGCCGGCACATCAACTGTCGGCGCAGCCGCGAGTGGTTCCTTCTTTAGCTCAGGCGGCGGAGCGTCAACAGTAGGCGCGGCCTGTGCCTGTGGTGCGGGAATGGGCGCAGCTGCAGCTTCCACGCTCACCGCGGGGGCAGAGGGTGTCACGGCTACAGGTGCGGCCGGAGCGGCGGCGGCGGGCACTTGGGGCGCGACCTGCGCTTTCGCTGCGACCACCTCGTGCTCGACCGGTTGAGGCTGGGTCTCGCGTGCGGGAGAAGCCACCGGTGGCTTTACCACCACGGCAATCGGCGGAGGAGCAACCGCTACTGCGGGGCGCTGTGTAACCGTCCCAGCCGGAGCCTTGGCAACCACTGGGCCGACCGGGGGGCGGGAAGCGATGGCTGGCGGCGCGGGTGGCGGCGCAATTACAGGCGGCGCGGGGCGCGGCTGCGGAACAATCCTGCGTGGTTCCGGGTGAGTTGGTGCAGCGGCCGGATGCGCGACGGCCACGACCGGTGGCGGCACGGGTTTGGCTACAGGCTTGGCCGGAACAACCGCGGGGCGCGCCGGGGCATGACTTTTGTGTGCCTCAGCCTCTTCTTCCATCTTCTTGGCCAGAATGGCCTTGGCTGCGTCGCCGGGCTTGGATATATGCGAGAAATCGAATTTTGGCGCAATCGGCTGGGGGCCGCGAGACGCTTGTGAACCGGCATGGCCCGCGGACCGCGATCCACGCTCAAAGTGCGCGCGAACCTTTTCGGCCTCGTGGTCTTCAATTGAACTGGAGTGGGTTTTGCCGGCGCCCAGGCCGAGCTCCGCCAATACGTCAAGAATCTGTCGGCTCTTGACTTCCATCTCGCGCGCGAGATCGTTGATTCGAACCTTACTCATCCGCCTCTTTTCAAAATGTGCTACCCAAAGCCCTTAGTCGCTCATAGCTACCTCATGGCATTGGCTGCAATTCGAACTTACATTATCGCCTGAACGGGAAAAAAGATTGCGGCGCATCTTACGCGCCGTCCTCTTTGTCCGTCGTATCTTCGTCAATCTCGCTTGCTTCTTCCGCTTCCAATTTCGCAGTTTCAGTTTCGTCGGCCGGGGGCACGTTCTCCACGGCTAGTTCTTCCGCGGTAACGCTTTCGCCCTCTACCGTGGCCTCAGCCTCGGCCAGAGCTTCGGTGCTGGTCTCGGTCTCGCTGGTCTCGACCTCGGCAGGCACGCTTTCGGCATCCTCAAGAACGTCGGCAGCGTTTTCCGCCTCGGCTTCAGCTTCGTCTTCCACAGCGGTTGCGTTCTCCACTTCCGCCTCGCCAGCTTCCGCAGTTTCGGGTACGTGACCTTCTTCGCCCTCTTCAAAGTGGCCGAAATAGTGGCGCACGGCGACGCTGATCCGTTCCAGCGTCTTCTCCCCAATGCCCGGGATCTCCTCGAGTTGCTCTGGTGTCATGTCGGCCAGGCCTTCCACCGTGGTGATGCCGGCCGCTACCAGCTTTTGGATGATGCCTTCGCCCAGTTCGGTAACCTGCTCGATGGGTGTAGAGGGTCCGCCACTAAGAGCCTGCATCTGCTGCTCCACTTCCTGGCGCTTCTCCTCTTCACTCTTGATGTCGATCTTCCAGCCCAGCAGCTTAGCCGCCAGGCGCACATTCTGGCCTTTCTTGCCAATGGCCAGCGAGAGTTGCGTGTCGTCGACGATCACTTCGAGCTGCTTGTCGGTCAGGTCGGAGATAGACACGCGGCTCACCTTGGCCGGTTGCAGCGCCTTCTCCGCAAATGTGGTGATCTCTTCGCTGAACTCGATAATGTCGATCTTTTCTCCGCGCAACTCGCGAATGATGGACTGCACGCGCATGCCCTTCATGCCCACGCAGGCGCCCACCGGGTCCACGTCCTTGTCGCGGCTCATCACGGCGATCTTGGTGCGCTCCCCGGCTTCGCGCGCAATGGCGCGAATCACTACCGTGTTGTCGTAGATCTCCGGCACCTCGGACTGGAACAGGTTCTGCACCAGCTCCGGTGCGGCGCGGGAGACAATCACCTGCGGTCCCTTGGCCGCGCGATCCACCTTGAGCAACACCACCCGCAGGCGCTCGCCGATCGTGAATTGCTCCAGACGCGACTGCTCGCGCCGTGGGCAACGGGCCTCGGCCTTACCCAGGTCGAAGATGATGTCCTGGCCTTCGATACGCTTCACCGTCGCGGTCAGAACTTCCTTCTCGCGGTGGGCATATTCGTTGAAAACGGTGTCGCGCTCCGCCTCGCGCACCTTCTGGAAGATCACCTGCTTGGCTAGTTGCGCGGCGATGCGGCCCAGCGGACTGGTGTCCCGATAGAGGCGGATTTCGCTGCCCACCTCGACACCCGGCGCCAAGGCGCTGGCCTCGGTCAGCGTAATTTGATTCACCGGATCCTCGACCGGGTCCTCGTCGGCAACCACGGTCTTGAAGATGTAGGCCGTGATTTCGCCGGTCTCCTTGTTCAGCTCTCCGCGCATGTTCTCCTGGGTCTTGTAGTACTTGCGCGTGGCCAGTGCGATGGCCTCTTCCACGGCTCCGACGACAATCTCGGGCTCGATGCCCTTCTCGCGGCTCAGGAGCTCGATACTCTGGTACAACATGCTGGCCATACTTTGCTTGCTCTCTCGGGTTGTTCTGGCGGCGGAGCCGTTACAAAGCCCTTGCCGCCGAGTTGAATCGTAACTTTTGAGGCGCGGGCTCCAGCCCGTCCCCGGTGCATTGTCTTACCGGGCGCCCACTCTCTCACCTGAAACCTGGGGAACCCCTAAATTTCCGCAATCAACTGCGCCTTCTCTATGTTTGCCAGCGCAATCTCCACGGTGTCCACACCGGCCTTCCGGCTCTTGCTGTTCTGCTTCACGGCCGAAAGATCCAGCGTGATCGTGCCTTGGCTTCCAGTTGCCGCAGTCGCCAGCCGGCCCTGCCAGTGGCGGTTGTTGCGGATCGGCTCAAAGGTTTGCACCTTCACCAGACAGCCGGTAAATCGTTGAAACTCTTCAGGGCGGCTCAACTTCCTTTCCAACCCCGGCGAACTGGCTTCCAGCGTGTATTCCGCTCCCGGTACCAAGTCTTCCACATCCAGCAGGACTCCAAAGTCCCTGCTGAACGCGGCGCAATCCTCGTGAGTCACGCCGGAAAGCTGATCAACGCTCAACTTGCCCTCTACCAGTCGCTCCGGAAGCCCCTCGGCCCCGGCTTCAACCTCCGCTTTCAGCCGTGCGCGCCCTTCCGCGTTCTTTTCCAGGAAAACGCGCAAAATCCGTTCCTTAGACGGTCCGGCAAACTCAAGGTCCACCACGTCCAACCCATGAGAGGCAGCCACTCTCTGCGCCGCCGACCGGATTTCGTCCAGCTTTACCGCCATCGTTCCTTTATCGCAGTCACTTCAACGACATACACCCGTCGTCCGGGGCTCCCGCAAAACGCTCAGCTCGCGCGGTGAAATTTGCCACAAATAAAAAGTGGGCCATAAGCCCACTCATCTCTCCGCCAGCCGGCATACCCACAGCAACTCAGGCGGACAAACTCGTCTGCACTTCCTAGCATACGTCGAAACAAGGCGAAATTCAATGCCAATGCTAGACTCAGCATTATCTATGGCAGCCTCCCATTCACCTGCACCTTCCACTTCCGTCGCTGAGACCAGGACAGCTCTACTCAAGCGTGCGGCCCGAGACGCGATCGACTACTTGGAAAGCGTGGACACGCGTTCGGTCGCGCCCACTCCGAAGGCCGTCGCCGCGCTGAGCGCCCTGCGCGGGCCACTGCCGCCAGGGCCGACCAACCCGGAGGCGGTGCTCCACCTGTTACATGATTTTGGTTCACCGGCAACAGTCGCCAAGAACAACGGCCGATTCTTCGGATTTGTAAACGGGGGCTGTCTGCCGGCGGCGCTGGCGGCGTCGTGGCTGGTGAGTGCATGGGATCAGAATGCAGCGTTTTTTGTGCAGTCGCCCACGGCTATCACGCTGGAGGAGATTGCACTGGAGTGGGTGCGGGAACTGCTGGGGCTCCCCGAGGGAACCGGCGGGGCGGTGGTGACCGGGGCCACCATGGCCAATTTCTCGGCGCTGGCTGCGGCTCGTCACGCCCTGTTGGCGCGCGTCGGCTGGGATGTGGAAGCGGATGGGCTGTTTGGCGCTCCGCCGATCACAGTTGTAGTGGGCGAAGAGGCGCATGCATCGGTGATGAAAGCCCTGGTTCTGCTGGGACTGGGCCGCGATCGGGTGGTCCGCGTTCCAGTTGACGGCCAGGGACGAATGCGCGCCGACGCTCTGCCCCATCTGGATGCCCATACCATCTTCTGCCTCCAGGCCGGCAATGTGAACACCGGGGCCTTCGACCCGGCCGCGGCCATTTGCCCGGCTGCGCGCGCTGCCGGCGCATGGATTCACGTGGACGGGGCTTTCGGCCTCTGGGCTGCGGTTTCGCCTGAGTACCACCGCTGGACGAAGGGCTTCGAGCAAGCTGACTCCTGGGCCACCGACGCACATAAGTGGCCCAACGTCGGCTACGACTGCGGCATTGCCATGGTACGCGACCCTGAGCATTTGCGGGCCGCCATGTCTGTTCACGCATCCTATCTGGCGCTTGGCGAACACCGCGAGCCTTCCGACTACAACCCCGAGCTTTCGCGCCGGGCGCGCGGCGTGGAGTTATGGGCCGGGCTGCGTTCGCTGGGCCATTCGGGACTAGCGGAAATCGTCGAGCGGACCTCGAGTCACGCTCGGCGCTTCGCCGCCGGATTGAAGGCGGCTGGATATCAGATTCTGAATGATGTGGTCATTAACCAGGTACTGGTGTCGTTCGGCAGCCCGGAAAAGACAATGCGCACCATTGCCCGCCTGCAAGCCGAGGGAACCTGCTGGTGCGGCTCGACCGTGTGGCAGGGGCATACCGCCATGCGCATCAGCGTGTCGTCCTGGGCGACGACCAAAGAGGATGTGGATCGCGGTCTGGCGGCAATGCTCAAGGCTGCGGAGGAATAGGGCCAGCGATGTCCAATGCATTCTGTTCGCTTGACATCGGCTGCCCGCTCGCCGAGGCTGGAAGCCATGTGTAAATTCATTCGAATAGGTTGGATCACGGTCGTTCTGGCAGTCCTTCTTTCTCCATTCGCACACCCCCTCGAAAAGCAGCCCACATCCATCTACCACGCACGGCGCGTGGCGCTGGGGGCCAAACTGCAGGGTGGCGTTGCGATCCTCTTTGCAGCCCCGGAGCCGGTGCTGGACTTCATGCCCTACCGCCAGGACAGCGATTTCTATTATTTGACTGGCTGGAACGAACCGGGGGCTGCGCTGCTCGTCGTCGGCACGGGCGTCGAGTCGCAGGGCTACAAGGAAATCCTGTTCCTGCCCACCCGCGACCTGCGCCTTGAAACCTATACCGGGGCCAAGATGGACGCGTCTTCGCCGGGTGTGGCCTCAGCCACTGGCGTGGACGCCGTGGAGCCGATGACGGAGCTGCCTGCGGCCCTGAATGCTCTGATCGCCGCTAACCGTCGCCTCACACGCAACCTCTGGACGCAGCCCGATGCGCCGCCTGCCAAGGCGCTGGTGAGCTTTACCGCGACCACGCTGGGTATGGACGCGCCGTCTGCAACCCACGACGTGACGATGCTGACCATGCCGCTCCGAGAGGTGAAGGATGCAGGCGAAATTGATCTGCTGAAGAAGGCCAGCGTCGCCTCCATCACTGCGCAGAATGTGATGATGAAGGCCGTGAAGCCAGGTGCAACCGAGCGCGCCGTGGCTGGAGAGATGATGGCCGCCTGGCTTGCAGGCGGCTGTGAGCGCCCTTCCTACTCGCCTATCGTCGGCTCGGGCATCAACTCCACAACGCTGCATTACGCTGAGAACTCGCGCACCATCGAAGATGGCGACATTGTGGTCGTGGATGCGGCCTGCGAGTATTCGATGTACGCCTCGGACATTACGCGCACTGTGCCCGCGAACGGCCACTTCACCGCGCGTCAGCGCGAAATCTACAATGTGGTGCTGGGCGCGCAGCAGGCGGCCATAGACGCCTTTGTCGCCGGTAAGTCGAAGATCAACGACCGCGACCGCAAGGACCCGGATTCGCTGGACAACGCGGCCTACAACTACATCAACACCCACGGCAAGGGGCTGCACGGCGAGCCATTAGGAAAGTACTGGCTGCACGGCCTGGGCCACATGGTAGGCATCGATGTGCACGACCCGGCGGATTATCCCGCGGTGCTCAAGCCGGGCATGGTGTTTACCATTGAGCCGGGCGTCTACATTCCGGAAGAGAAACTGGGCGTGCGCATTGAGTGCGACTTCCTCGTTGGCGCCGACGGCAAGCTGATTGATTTGGACGGAGACCTTCCGCACACCGCCGACGATGTGGAAGCGGCGATGCGGGCGAAGTGACCGGGGGGAAAAGCATGGACCCGCGCGACGAAATCGAACCCGGCCAGTTGGAGTTGCTGGCGAAGGTCCTCGCGGACCAGCTTCTGGCCTGCCTGGAGGAGTGCGCTCAAGGACGCAGGGGGCTGTTTTCAGATTTCGAATCGGTAGCCAATGAGGATGAGGACCATCCCTGGCCTGAGGCGGCGCGGCTGCGCGAGCTGGCCTTCGCCTTGCAGGCGGTTTTGAATCAGGCGGGCGAGCGCAACGCGCTCTGCGACGAGTTTCTCGATCTGTGCACCATCCACGGCGAGAGCCATCCCGGCGAGCCTCGGCTGGCGCGTACATTTCTGGCCCGCATCGAGCGCGGCGAAGTGGGATCGCCGACACAATCGGAGCGAAAACCGTGGTGATTCTGCGTGCATTTCTGGCTCTGCTGGCGGGTTTTGCCACCATGGCTCTGCTGGTAATCGTAATGACCGCGCTGCTGTCTAAACTGACGCCGAGCTGGGTCGGGGACCGCGGCAAACCTAGCCTTGGCTACATGTTCGTCAACCTGGGCTATTCGTTCCTGGCCGCTGCCGCCGGAGGGTATGTTACCGCGTGCGCCGCTGCCGCCAATCCTCTTGTCCACGTGCTCGCGTTGGGAATCGTGGTGCTGGCGCTGTCGGCGCTGAGCGCCCTGCAAAGCCGCGGCCAGCAGCCTATTCCGTATCAGTTGGCATTGCTGGCTTTGTCACCGCTCGGCGTACTAGCGGGCGGCCTCGCCCGGTTGCGGGTCCTGGGAATTCTTTAGAGCATTTTTGCTTCGAGCGTGAACAAAACTCCGCACGCCTCACTCTTTCTGCGATGTTTTGCTGAAAGAGTGGGGCGCTACAGACGTCCATCTCGACCGTAAACAGGGTCGACTCCATGCCTACCAGCGCACGCCAAAGGTCACTGGCACCAGCTTGGTCCCGCTTGAAACCGCCGCTACTCCCAGACCATTCGGAGAGATTGCCGACGCAGGGCTCATCACGTCAAGATAACGGACCTCGCCGAACAGCTTCATCCGGCTCTCTCCATACATGCCGCCCATCCTGTGCAGGTAGCCCGCGCCTATGTTCCAGCCGCCCTGATTGCTTGAGAAGTGGCCCACCACCACATTCTGGCTGACCACACCGCAGTAGTAGTAGGTGCAGTACTCCGCCGCCTCAGGATCGGTAAAGCTGGTCACCTTGCGGTAAAATCCGCCGCCTCCGGTGACATAGAGATCGTTTGAAGCCTTGGGAAAGAGATCGATCACCGGGTCGAGGGTTGCTGACCAGATATGCGCGTGTCCTCCGTTGGCTCCGGTTTCAGCGATCAGATTGCCGGGCAGCTTATCGTCCAGAAACTGGTACTCGGCCAGAACCGCGAGGTGCGGCGAGAAGTTCAGTCCCGCGCCCAAATTGAGTTGCCCGCCCCAGGTAATGTCGCGCGACGAGTCTCCGGTGGGTCCGTTGAATCCGCCCCCAGCCTCGAATGTGAGGCGGTGCAGCAGGCTGTGGGACTGATACCCGCCAGTCTGACCGGCGCCGGACGCGGACGCAGCGGGCGCAGAAGGCACGGCCGCTCCGTTGCCCGCTTCGATATCAAGCAGCGGCTGCGATGCCAGCGAACTGGACTCTGTGAGTGAAGGAATTGCTGAACTGGAAGGGTTGGGCGAGGACGCAAACTGTGCGTTCGCGGCAGCGGTGAATATCATTGCGGCGGAAAGAATCAAGACATGCCGCATCCGCGACACGAAATAAGCAGGTGACATGGTTATACCTCATATATGTCGAGTTGTACTTGCAGCTTCGGGGGTCTTTCCCTATCCCCCATAACCACTTAGACACGATTGCGGCGCGGAGGTTGCTCTGGACGGGTCAGAAGCAGCAAGGGCCGGAGGATCACTCCGGCCCTTGCTGGCAAATAGGTTGTGGTTGGGCCTTTTCAGCCCCGGATTCTCAGCCCTGGATATCGAATTGTTCGGGGTGGAGCGTGGCGTCACTCTTCACCAGGATGTTCTTCCCCACCAACTCCTCGAATTCGGTCAGCCAACTGGCGTTGTTGGCCTTGAGAACCTTGACCGTTTCCGGGTGCACACGAAGCAAAACGTCCTCACCTTCGAAGTGCTTCTTCATCTTCCGCAACTCGGTGTATATCTCGTTGCAGACGGTGGTTGGGCTCTTCACCATGCCGGTGGCCTGGCAAGTGGGGCAGGGCACGCTCAGGGTGCGTTCCAAGGATTGCTTCACCCGCTTGCGTGTGATGGCAACCAGGCCGAAGTCGTTGAACTGAAGCACCTTGGTGGGTGCACGGTCATTCTTCAGCGCTTCTTCCAAAGCGGCCATTACCTTGAAGCGGTTTTTGCGCTCATCCATATCGATGAAGTCGATGATGATGATGCCGCCCAGGTCGCGGAGGCGAATCTGGCGCACAATCTCAGGAATGGCGTCGAGGTTGGTCTTGACGATGGTGTCCTCGAGCCGCGCCGTTTTGCCCACATACTTGCCGGTGTTGATGTCGATGGCGACCAGGGCTTCGGTCTGGTTGATAACGATGGATCCGCCGCTCTTGAGCCACACCTTCGAGCGCAGAGCTTTGGAAATCTCGTCCTGGATGCCGAATTGTTCAAAGAGCGGAGTCTCCTTGGTGTAGAGCTTGACGCGCCGCACCAGCGTGGGCGAAAAGCGGTTGAGGAAACGCACAATGCGCTCGTAGTCGGCCTCGGAGTCGACCCAGATCGAAGAGAAGTTGGCGCTGACCTGGTCGCGCAAAATGCGCTCAATCAGTGACAGATCGTGATAGATAAGCGCCGGTGACTTCGAGCTGTCGGAACGCTCCTTGATTTCGCTCCACAGATGAATCAGGAAGCGAAGATCGGCGCGCAGATTTTCCTCTGACGCACCTTCGGCGGCTGTGCGGACGATGAAGCCGCCAGAGGCCTCACCGCGTTCGTGGACCAGGATCCGCTTCAACCGCTGGCGCTCCTCGTCGGAAGCGATCTTGCGGCTGACCCCGATCTGCGAAACCGTGGGCATGTAAACCAGGAAGCGGCCCGGCAGTGCGATGTGGCTCGTGATGCGGGCGCCCTTCTTGGCGATGGGCTCCTTGGCGATCTGAACCAGGATCTCCTGGCCGGGTTTCAGCAAGTCGCTGATGATGGGCAGGTCTGATGTCTGTGCGGAGCGGCGCGATGGACCACGGCGATTGCCATGCCCGCCTGGCACGCTGCTGCGTCCGCGGCGTCCACGGCTTCCGCGATCGCGGCGTGCCTGGGCATCCCCGGCCGGCTGGCCTTCTGCCACTGCGGGCTCGTCTCCCTCGTCCTCTTCTTCCAGAACTTCCTCGCCCTCTTCCTCGCCGTTCTTGTCGTCGAAGTTGAGTTGGATGCGGTGGTCGAGGTGGGCCTCCTGCAGCATCTCGCCCAGTTCGCCAGAGCGAATCTGGGTTTGCAGCTTCTCCTCTACCTCAAAGTCCTCGAATTCGTGCTCTTCAGCCTTGTGATGATGGTGACGGGGAGTGTCGAATTCCGCTTCCTCAATCACCTCTTCCTCCACCAGGCCTTTGCCCGGTGCAAATGCCGAAACCGTGGCTACGGCAGGGCGCTCTTCCTCCTTTGGCGGCTCGGGGGCGGACTCGTCGGTCTTCTTTTTCTTGCCGCCGAGGCCGAACAGTCTAAAGCCGCTGGGCGGCAGCGGATCGACGTGGTGTGAGGCGTCCGCATCGGCTTCCGGCTCGGATGTCCCGGTGGCGTCGGAAGGGTGATCGGCAGTCACGTCCGGCCCGGGTTCGGAGGCTACCTCGTCTTGATGCGCCTTAGGTGCAGTCTCAGTGGTCTCTTCAAAGATGTCCGTCTCTTCTGGTACATTCGCGGACTCACCCCATGGCGCACCGACGGTCGGCGTCGCTGCCGCTTCCGTGCCCGATGCGGCCATCTCCACCACAAACTCTTCTTCTTCCACGGCATCCGCGGCAGTGCTGCCGGGTTCGGCGGGATATGGGGTGACTTCCTGGGTCTCGGCTTCTGCTTCCACTTCCGGCTCGGGCTGGCGGCCGCGATGCTTTGAAATCGACTCGCCCGGCAGCAACCCGGTCCCGTCCCAGGCTAGTGGAGCTTCAATGAGCGTGGAAGGTTTGAAGGTCGAGGATTGACGAGCCCGTGCGGTCGATTCCACGGCGGGTTTTTGCGCATCCTCTGCCGGGCTGCCGCCATATTTTGAGAGCGACTCACCCGGAAGGACAAATGGAGCAGGTACGCTGCTTCCGCGAGGTGCAGGCGGCATAGATGCCGAGGCGCGAATCTCGTGCGTCTGCTCCACTTCGGGTTGTGGTGAAGCAGCGGGATGAGTTTCCGCGGACTCAGCAGTCTCCGGCCGGCTGTCGGGCGCATCGGTGGCGCTTCGTCCGCCACGGCGGCGGCGGCGTCCGCGCCAGCGCTTGGCGCCCGGCTCGCCCGTCGATTCCTGGTCGCCGCTGGCCTGCTCTCCGGTTTCAAAGGATGCCGGTGCGGCGAATTCTGTCTCGCCGGTTTCCGAGGTGATCTCAACCGTTGGCCGCCGGTCCCTGCCCGGCTGATCCTGGCGCTGTTCGGGCTTTTGGCTGGACCGCTGGCCGCGGTCGTCTCCGCGCCCTTCCTTGCGGTCCGCGCTGTGATGCACTTCGCGGGGCGGCTGATTGCTGCCGCTGGCCGCGGCCTTTTCCAGTTCGTCGGTCTCTTCCTGGTCTTCGAGCTCAAGAAAGTCAGTTACATATAGAAACGCATCCCTCTCCAGCCCTACGTCGACAAAAGCCGACTGCATGCCGGGAAGAACGCGGGTGACGCGGCCGTTGTAAATTGAGCCCGCAAGTGTGTATTCATTTTCGCGTTCGTAATAGATCTCCGCGAGTTGATCGTCTTCAAGAATCGCTAGCCGCGTCTCATGCGGCGTAGAGGATATGCAAATCTCTTTTGCCATCGTACCTTTCCGCCCGGTAGCGTCTGCCACCCGGGGCCTGCGGCAAGGTTGGATGGAGACACGCGAAACTGGCGAGGATGAGGACGTGAGGAAGGGATGACCTGGGAGTCGCTGGTGTGCCGGTTGCCGCGCGGCGGCCTGCCCCTGGGGGCGGCGAGCCACGGCGGTTATCCTGCCAAACTAGCTGATCGTTGGGGCGATCCGTCTGCAGAGAGCTTGTGGCCAACGTGACAATTGGCAACTCCGGTGCCGTTACCCCGCGGGCGTCTGCACGGCCTGACCGCGTAACTGAAGCAGGGTATGTATACCCCGGTGCTCCTTCGCGTTCCGTGCAACCTTTACGCTGCCAACGGGTGAACCGTCTCTGCGTGCTCATGAACCTTTGTCCTGCCGGGCTTCGCAGTCCATCGCGACCTGGCCGGCGAAATGCATGAAAATCATTCCTCATGGACTCCGGACCATTCCGGGGAATCGCACGAGGTAAACCTGTCGTGATGCGTCGCGGCCCTCCGGCCTGGACGCCCTAGTTTACAAACCTGCGCATGCGCACGTTCATCGCAACGCCCAGCGCCAGGAAGGTAAATAACACCGAAGATCCACCGTAACTCATTAACGGTAAAGGGATTCCGGTGACGGGCATAAACCCGATGACCATGCCCACGTTGACCGCGATCTGAAAGGTCAACACAGCCACAATCCCCATAATAATGAGGGAACCGGGCAGGTCAGCGGCTGTTTGAGCGTTTTGAATCAAACGCATCAATATGAAAAAGTATAGCAGCAGCACGAATAGCGCGCCCACGAAGCCGTGCTCTTCGCCGAAGGCGGCAAAAATGAAGTCCGCGTGGGGAATAGGCAGAAAATCACCCTGGGTCTGGGTGCCCTTGGCCGCGCCTTTACCCCAGATACCGCCGGAACCGACGGCAATCAGCGACTGACGGATCTGGTAGCCCGTTCCTCGTGGGTCATTGTCGGGATTGATAAAGCTCGTTAGCCGCGCCTTCTGATAGGGCTTCAGCACCTTTCCGCTGGACCACGCTCCCACCGCCAGCACTGCTCCGGCGGTGATCAGAATCAGCGACTGGCGCAAGTTGATGCCCCCAAGGAACAGGCCCGCGATCAGGATGGGCATGTAGGTGAGCGCGGTTCCCATATCCGGCTGGATCAGCACCATCAGGGTGGGAATTCCAACCAGCGCGAAGGCCTTGAAGATGTCGGGCCAGGTCAGTCTGCGGGCATCCAGGTTGGCAAAGTACCGCGCCACCGCCAGGACGAGCACCAACTTGACCCACTCCGAAGGCTGAAAGTGCATCGGTCCAATGCTCACCCAGCGGCGTGCGCCCAACACTTTGTGTCCCACCACCCGGACCGCGATCAGGGCCAGAAGACAGACCCCATATGCCCACGGAGCCCAGTCGAGCAGGCGATGGTAATCGATCTTGGCGAAGATGAACATCGCCACCATGCCGCCCGCGATCCAGAAGATCTGCTTGGTATTCACATGCATGTCGGCGTACTTCGTATGCAGGGTGGCCGAGTAGATCTCAAGCACCGAGACGGTGCAAAGCGCCAACACCACGCCCAACAGAGTCCAGTCGAAATCGCGAAAGCTGAGAAATCGGCGCATGGGGGCTATGGTCTCTTCCAGCGTTGCGCAGGCAGGGCAAGCCCCAGCTGTGCCGGGCCGGTTGCGGAGTTTGGAGAATGGGCAGGATGCGGTGCTTGTCCACCGCTCACAACATTTCCATTCCCATCGATGAAAAAGTGCCCCGCAGCAATGTGAGGCGTATCTTCCTGGCGCCGGCCGCCCTTTGCGCCGGGCGCGGGGTCTGGAAGCGACCACACCGCTCCCACCTCGACCGGCGGTGGAGCGACGGGCTTCTCTGGCTGCAGATTGTGCGCCAGCCTGCGCTGCTTTTCAACGTAAGCAGCCACAACCCGGGCACCAATCCGTGCGGGAAACCAACTCTTGTCGCCATTCTGCCAGAGCACAGCAACCACAAGTTCGGGGTTGCGCCGCGGCGTCAGGCCCACAAACCATACATTGGGGAAGGTGGTTCTGGTTTTGGCCATCCGGCTCAGAGTATCGTGGCCCACCACTTGGGCGGTTCCAGTCTTGCCCGCAAAGTCGATGCCGTCCAGGTGTTCCCCGCCGGCGGTGTGATACAAGCCAGGCTGCGTCACCTCGTACATGCCGTCCGTAATGGTTATCCAGGCATCCGGGTCGAGGGGGATATCCGTCTCCCCGCTGCCGGGAAAGGTATCCAGAATCGCCTTGCGAAAATCTCCAGGGAGTTGATCGGGAAAGACGGTGTGAGGACGCACCATGTGTCCGCGTGAGGCGATGCCGCCGATGATGCGCGCCAGTTGCAGCGGGGTGGCCGCAACCGCACCCTGGCCGATGCCCACGGAAATGGTCTCACCCGCGTACCACTTGCGGTGGTAGTTCTTCATCGCCCACTGTGCAGAGGGCATCACGCCCGACTGCTCGCCCGGCAGGTCGATGCCCGTTTTTTGGCCGAAGCCGAATTCGGTGGCATATTTGGCGATGCGGTCGATCCCGAGTCGGTCGGCCAGCGTGTAATAGAACGTGTCGCACGACATGGGAATGGCGTTGTGAATATCTACCAGGCCGTGACGCTCGTCGCAATGGTAGTAGTGGCCATAGAAATTGGCCCCGCCGTTGCACTCCACGCGCATGTTCTGCGCTATTCCTTCCTCAAGCCCGGCCACCGACATGAGGATTTTGAAAGTGGATCCCGGCGCAAGCTGCGCCTGGATGGACTTGTTCATCAACGGATGCGCGGGGTCGGTGATCAGCTTGTTCCAATCGGACCGGCCGATGTGGACGGCGAAGGCGTTGGGATCGAAACTCGGCCGGGACACCATGGCCAGAATCTCTCCGTTGCGAGGGTCCATGGCGACGATCGCGCCGTTGCGATCGCCCAGGGCCAGCTCGGCGGCGCGTTGCAGGTCGTTGTCGATGGTCAAGCGCAGATCCTGCCCGGGGATGGCATGCTGGGTGCGCAAATAGCCAACTTCGCGGCCGTGGCTGTCTACGATCACATCGCGGGAGCCATCCTGCCCGCGCAGCAGTTGATCGTAGGTCTGCTCGATGCCCGCGATTCCCACCACGTCGCCGGGCTCATAGGCCGCATAGCGCGTGTCGTTGAGCATCTCTTCGCTCACCTCACCCACATAACCGATCAGATGTGAGGCGTACCCGTCGCGGGGATAGAGCCGCCGTTCCTCGTCAACCGTCTCAAGTTCCGGCAACTCGTTGCGATGAGCCTCGATAAACGCTTGCTCGTCGGCGGTCACGTCCTGCTTGATCGGGATGGGCTGATACCCCGGCGCGGCGCGAAAGCGGCGCAAAGTGGCGCGCAACTGGTCCAGGTCCAGGTTCAGGCCGCGCGCAATCAGCGGCAGGTCGTCATCCACGTTATGGCCCTGCTCGCGCACCAGGAAGCAGGAGACCGACGGGTAGTTGTCGACGATCAGGCGGTTCTCACGGTCGAAGAGCTTGCCTCGCGCGGCCAGCACCGGCACTTTCCGGATGCGGTTTTGCTCTGCCTGTTGGCGGAAGTCATCGGCTCGCAATACTTGCAGCCGCCACAATCCTGCGGCCAGCGCCAGCATCATCAAGAGAATGCCGTACTGCACGGCCACCAGCTTGAAGTCGGGAAGCTTTTCGCCGCGAATGACCTTTTCAAATCCCATCTGCCTGCGCTTTCAGAATACCGCCTTTTCCGATCTGGCCGGGAGACTCAGTCCTGCATCCGGAACCGGTCCAGCACCGGAAACAGCAGCAGGGCGATGGCCGAATTACCAAGCGCTTTCAGGAACTCCATCAGCCAGCTCCAGTCCACCGTGAGTCCCAACAGAATGTGATAGACGAAGAAATAGACCGCGCTTCCCAGCAGGGAGAGAAGAAAGTTCAGGGCCACGCGGATCGTGTAATTATCCACATCGATGCGCACCCCTACGGATGCCGCCAGGTAGCCGACGATGGTCTTGGAGATGCCGTTGATCCCGATGGCATGGTGGGTCAATGCGTCCTGAAAGATGCCGAGTACACCGCCCATCAGCGTTCCCTGGATGGGGCTGCGCCGTCCAAGGGAAAAATACACGGTTACCACCAGGGGCAGGTCGAACCAGGTATAGGGGCCGAGCAAGCGTGGCAGCCAAGCCTGCAGCACCAGCGCCGCCAGCGGCACAAGTGCGTAGACAAGAAACGGGTAACGGTGAATCTCAAATTCGCGGCGGGAGTCTGCCGTAAGTACCGACATGGCTACTGGTTCCTCCGCGATTGGGGGTCCGCCGGAGGCTTGGTTGCAGTTCCCGCGCTAGGCGCCTTGGCGATGCCCGTTTTTGGCGCGGCGCTCTTCTTCGGCAGGCTGGCGTCGGGTGCGGCTTTGCTCTGTGTGGCCTTGGCTGGCTGGTCCCCTGCCTGACCGGTGGCTTGGCCCGTGCTTTGACCCTCCGCGCCCCCCGGCGTAAATCGGTCGGGATGCAGAGGTTGCGCTGTGTGTCCCACGGGGTTTGGCGGAGTGCTGTCGTTCAGCGGCTGCTGGTCGGGCGGCAGGTTGGGGTCGATCAGCCCCGGCAGCCTCTCGGCCATAATCTCTGAAGCCTTCTTGCGCTGCTCCTCGGCTTCCACTTCAGGGCCCTTCAGCGCTTCGCTGGTGGCCATGTCCTGCTGCTGGTCTGGTGGGAAACGCGGCTCCGTCGAAGTAATGACCAGCACTTCGTCAAGGCGGTCAAGATGCGCCGCGGGCTTGACGATCACGTTGATAAAGGAGTCGCGTTCGGGATCGCCCACCACCTTTTCCACCACCCCCACGGGCAGGCCGCGCGGAAAAATCTGATCGCCCCCGGCAGTCAGAACTTTTTCCCCCGGCTTGATGCGCTGGTCGGCAAGAAGGTCCACGATCTGCGTTCGGCCGTCCGCATTGCCGCGCAGGATGCCGCGGATCCGCGTGGTTTCAAGAATCACGCCCGCGCCGCTCGTCTGGTCGTCGATCACCAACACCTGGGCGGAATGAGGAAACACGTCGCGTACCTTGCCCACGATTCCGTCCGGGGTAATCACCGCCATGTCGCGGCCCAGCCCTTCCGCCGAACCTTTGTCCAGGTAGAACACCCGCGAGTGGTCGCTGCCGCTCGCGCCGATCACCTGCGCAGCCAGTGTCTTGTAAATGTATTTCTCCTGGAATTGGTTCAGAGCCTGCAAGCGCTGGCCCTGCAGCGCATCCTGAAGCAGCGCGGCCTGTTCCAGGCGCAGCCGGTCGATGGTCTGCTGCAGGTCGCGATTCTCCTGGCGGGCATGACGCAGGTCCAGATAGTTTTGCCATAAGCCTGCGGCGCCTAATTTGATTGAGTGGATAAACCGCTCGGGAGGTGAAACCAGGCCATTGGCCCACATCCGGATAAGCCTCACGCTGCGGTCGTCGCGCGTGTCGAAGCTCGACAATCCAGTGCTGGTCCGGCGTACCTGCATGGCAAGCCCAATCATTTGCGCCAACAGCAGAGCCAGCAGCACCAGGAGATTTCGATAGCGGACGAAGAAGGGTTCCATGGCGATTTAGGCTTCAGGATTCAGAGATCGGGATTCAACAAACGGCGGAATGCCGCTCCCGGTCGCCTTTCTCCACCGAAACGAAAGCAGTTTGCCCGGGGCAAGTGGTTAGTTCCCGCGCCTCTTTGCGTGGCGCGGGCCCGCCGAAGGCAGTTGGCCCCACCGCAGGTGGTTAGTCAATCTTGATCTTCCGCAGCAGCCTGAAGTCTGAGAGCATCTTGCCAGTCCCCAGAACCACCGATGCCAGCGGATCGTCGGCCACCGAGACGGGCAAGCCGGTTTCCTCGCGGATACGTTTGTCCAGGTTCTTGATCAGGGCGCCGCCGCCGGTGAGCACAATGCCGCGATCGCTGATGTCGGCCGAAAGTTCGGGTGGAGTGCGCTCCAGGGCTACGCGGATGGCGTTCATAATCACCGCGATGCACTCGCCCAGCGCCTCGCGAATCTCGCTGTCGTCGATGGTGATGGTCTTGGGCACTCCTTCAATCAGGTTGCGCCCCTTGATTTCCATGGTCAGCGGCTTGTCCAGAGGAAAGGCCGAGCCGATTTCAATTTTGATGGCTTCGGCAGTGCGTTCCCCAATGAGCAGGTTGTATTTCCGCTTCAGGTAGTTGGTGATAGCCTCGTCCATCTGGTTACCGGCCATGCGCACTGAGCGCGAATAGACGATGCCCGAGAGCGAAATCACCGCGATATCCGTGGTGCCGCCGCCGATGTCGACCACCATGTTGCCGCCCGGTTCGGTAATCGGCAGTCCTGCGCCGATGGCCGCCACCATGGCCTGTTCTACCAGGTAGACCTCGCTGGCCTTGGCGCGGTAGGCCGAGTCCTCGACCGCTCGCTTTTCAACCTGCGTAATCTCTGAGGGCACGCCAATTACGATGCGCGGATGCACCAGCATCTTGCGGTTGTGGGCCTTCTGGATGAAGTAGTTCAGCATCTTCTCGGTGACCTTGAAGTCGGCGATCACGCCGTCCTTCATGGGCTTGATGGCCACGATGTTGCCGGGCGTGCGGCCCAGCATCTCCTTGGCCTCCTTGCCCACGGCTTCCACCTCGCCGGTGTTCTTGTTGATGGCCACGATGGAGGGCTCGTTGACAACAATGCCCTTGCCGGCCGCGTAGACCAGGGTGTTGGCGGTGCCGAGATCAATAGCCAGATCGCTCGAAAACATGCTGAAGAGAGAGCGCAGGCCGTGCGATCGCGAGGAGCGCGAAGGATATCCGTTCAATGACATGAAAGAGTCGAATCTACCTCAAGTCGTATTGTACGGCCAGTGGGCCGAGGCCGTATGTGCAGCCTTGGCGCAGGCCTGAGGCGCCGGTCACGCTGGTAATGGTTGCGATACACTCATTGATTGGTCGGGTGCGACCGGCTGCACCATATCTCGTCCTTGACCATCCGGAACTGAAAACTGGCAACTGACTGCTGTCAACTGCTTTTTCCGAGGTTCTCATGACCCACCCTATCTATCACAATCTAATCGGCGGCGAGTGGAAGCCCGCCGTAAGCGGTAAGACTGTTCTGAACCTGAATCCGGCCGACCACACAGATGTGGTGGGCGCGTTTCCCTCCTCGCATGCTGAGGACGTGGCCCTGGCTGTAGCGGCTGCGAAGAAGGCATTCGCCACTTGGCGGCTGGTTCCCGCGCCCAAGCGGGCTGAGATTCTTCTTCGCGCAGGCGGCATCCTCGTCCAAAATAAGGAAAAATTCGCACGCGACATGACTCGCGAAATGGGCAAAGTCCTTGCCGAGACCCGCGGTGACGTCCAGGAGGCGATCGACGAAGCCTTTTACGTAGCCGGTGAGGGCCGTCGGCTGTTTGGCCAGACCACCCCCAGCGAGTTGCAAAACAAGTTCGCCATGAGCGTGCGCATGCCCGTCGGCGTGGTGGGCCTGATCACACCCTGGAATTTTCCCATGGCCATTCCGAGCTGGAAGCTGTTTCCCGCGCTGGTTTCAGGCAACACCTGCGTCATCAAGCCGGCCACGGATACTCCGCTCTCCACCTATAACCTTGTCAACGCGCTGGTGGATGCGGGCCTTCCGCCGGGGGTGGTGAACCTCGTCAGCGGCAGCGGTTCGGCCACTGGCAACGCGCTGGTGGAGCACCCCGATGTGCGCGCCATCAGCTTTACAGGCTCCAGCGCAGTGGGCTCTCTGGTGGGTCAGCGCGCCGCGGCCACTTTCAAGCCCGTTTCGCTGGAGATGGGCGGCAAGAATGCGCAAATCGTACTCGACGACGCCAACCTGGAGCTGGCTCTGGAGGGCGCGCTGTGGGGCTCCTTCGGCACCACCGGCCAGCGCTGCACGGCCACCAGCCGCATCCTGCTGCAAAAAGGAATTGCAAGCAGGTTTACAGCCGAGTTTGTCGCACGTGCGAAGAAACTTAAGATCGGCAATGGCCTGGACGAGTCAGTCGAAGTAGGTCCGCAAGTAAATCCAAGCCAGGTTGAAACTTCGGCCAGATATGTTGAAATAGCTCTGGCCGAAGGGGCGGAGTTACTCACCGGCGGCCATGCGCTTACCGGTGGCATATTTGCTCACGGCACTTTCTTTGAGCCCACGGTGTTCGCCGGCGTCACCCCCACCATGCGCATCGCGCGTGAAGAAGTTTTTGGCCCGGTGGTGAGCCTCATTGAGTTTGATACCTTCGAGCAAGCCATCCAGATCGCCAACTCCATCGACTACGGCCTCTCGACGGCGCTTTACACAAAGGACGTAAACCGCGCCTTTGCAGCTATTCGCGACCTGGAGTCGGGCATTACTTATATCAATGCGCCCACTATCGGCGCAGAGGTTCATCTGCCCTTTGGCGGCGTAAAGCAAACCGGCAACGGCCATCGTGAAGGTTTGGGCGCCATCGACTTTTTCACCACTTGGAAAGCGGTTTACGTGGATTACTCCGACAAGCTGCAACGTGCGCAGATTGACAACGCGGAGTGAGTCCGGGTCGCCTCCTTTGAGGCGAGTTACCCACCCGCCGCGAGAAGTTATCCGCCACTTAGTGACTTAGCCGTGCATGGAGAACTACCGAGCTTCCGGGGTGAGTCAGCGTGCAGGTTTCATGCTGGTCGCATGAGAAGTGAATAAGCGAACTATTGTTTGCCCAGTCGGCGGCAATAGCCTGTTCGGTTTTCTTGTCGATAAAGAAGCTTCTGCCCGCTTCAAGCGTTCCCGATGGTGGGTCGTAATCGGTGACTCTTTCGTCGCCTTCGATGTAGAAATCCCCCATAGGTTTGCTGAAGGCCTTGCGGCGCGCGGCAGCCTTGCGGCTTGGGCTCTGCCCCGGAGCCGGAGTTTGGGAATTAGTTTCCGCTACGGGTGCCTGTCCGATTCTCTTCCCGTTCAGCAGCGCCTTCTGGTCGTCGAGGTTGGGAAAGTTGGTCGTAAAGTCCCAATAATCGGCCCGCTGGTAGTCCTTCACTGAGCACGGAAGGTCGCCCTGCGCGTTGACGGCTTCGATCAGTCCTTCATCCGTGGTCTGACTGTGAAAGATGTCTTGTCCGTGTTCCCGCTCGACCTCTGCTGCAACCTGGCTTTCCAGATTCGCCCCCTTCGCGCCTGGAGCGGCTTTTGCTGCATCGAAGGGGAAAAGGATCTCCTTGCCGCACAATGCAAAGCCCGTGGCATCCAAGAGTCTGATGTTGATTGAGTACGGTTGCGGTGGATTCGAAACCACACGCGTAAACCCCTCGATCTGCATCGGGTAAATGGGTTCCAGCCGCAATTGATATTTGGCTCTTCCTTCCCATTTCGTGACCAGGTGGCCTCTCAATCCAGGCCCATTCGCAATGCCCGGTCCCAAATCGTCCGACTGCAGATTCTGTTTAGGCCGGCTCTGGAAGACAAAGAATATCACCAGCAAGAGAAGTGCACACCCCACCGCTACCAGGGGAATGAAGGGCAGTTTGAGTGGCGCGCGCACGGGCGAAACTCCGGCGGCCTCTTGCGGCAGGGCATCTGGCGCCGCTTCGGTCCGGTCAGGCTCAGCCTCATTCGCCGCTGCCCCTGCGAGATCCTGCTGATCCGCTTCCGCCGCCTCTCCTAAGAGCGCGTGCTGATCCTCTTCCTTTTCGGCGCCAAATGGATCGTGATGTTCCCCAATGGTTGCGTCGTCGTTCGGATCTTGTCGTTCAGAGTCCGCCATCTGGCCGAAACCCCTTCTGGATTTCTCCGAGCATGCTCATGGAAATCGATGTCCCGGGAGGCACTCCACCTCATCCACCAGGACAAGTTCACTGTAACCCCGAATCCCGCGATACCTCGAAAGTGGTCTTGACTATACAGGTTCGGGCTGCTATCAGTCACATCCCTTTGGTCACTCCCCCTTCAGCACATCCCGCAGCGCGAAACTGGTCTCCAGACGGATCACCCCCGGAAGCCGGGATAGCTCGCTCTGGTGCAGGTGGCCGTAGTCATCAATTCCGGCCACCCGTGCCACCAGCATGTAGTCGTACTGACCCGCCATCAAGTGGCAGCTCACGACCTCGCGGCAATGTCGGACGGCGGCTTCAAATGCGCCCAGAACGGCTGCCGACTGGCGTTCCAGGGTCACACGGATGTAAACCGTCATGCGCTTGCCCAGCAGGCGGTCGTCGATTTGAGCGTGGTAACCGCGGATGGCCCCCGATGCTTCCAGCGCCTGGATGCGTCGCGAGGCCGCGGAGGCGGAGAGACCCACCGCCTCCCCCACTTCATAGTTTGTGGCCCGGCCTTGGCGCTCCAGAAAGCGAAGAATTGCCGCGTCCAAGTCGTCGAGTTCTCCTGAAGGTTGCCCATCAAGGCTGGGTGCAGCTGTTTCTTGCGCAGGAAGGCCATTTTTGTCACGTTTCGTTCCCATAGTGCAGTTTTACCACGAACTTTGCACACATTCGTAGCCGTCTGCGCCGTAGGATGTGTTGCAGTTGGAAGCCAGTGAAAGGCGCGCGCCGGATTCAGCCCTCCCCCAACACCAAATATCCGGCGCGCCAGCTCTCCTGATCCAGCTCTCCCCGGAAAATCAAACCCGGAAAGGAGTACCCGCCATGATCATTGGCGTTCCCAAGGAAATTAAGGACAACGAGGCCCGCGTAGGTGTCACTCCTGCGGGCGTAAAGGCTCTTACCGAGGCTGGTCACACCGTGCTGGTGGAGACGCAAGCCGGCGAGCAATCCGGTTTCCCTGATGCGGAATACCAGAGTGCTGGCGCGGAGATTGTGGGCGAGGCCGGCCACGTTTGGACTAAGTCCGAAGTGGTGGTCAAGGTCAAGGAGCCCATAGAGAAGGAGTATGTCTTTTTCCGCGAGGGGCTCGTTCTGTTCACCTATCTGCACCTGGCGCCGCTCAAGGAACTGACTGACAAGCTGCTGGCATCGAAGCTTATCGGCATCGCCTATGAGACGGTGCGCGACCGCCAGGGCACTTTGCCGCTGCTCACTCCCATGAGCGAGGTTGCGGGGCGCATGAGCGTGCAGGTAGGCGC
The DNA here is from genome assembly GCA_964396795.1 of uncultured Occallatibacter sp. Taxonomy (GTDB): domain Bacteria; phylum Acidobacteriota; class Terriglobia; order Terriglobales; family Acidobacteriaceae; genus Telmatobacter. Next base: position 55,596 of record CAYNGB010000002.1, read on the forward strand.
CACATATCTTGAGAAAGAGCGCGGCGGACGCGGCATCCTCCTGGGTGGAGTGCCGGGCGTGCCGCCGGCCCACGTCACCATCCTTGGCGGGGGCGTAGTGGGTACCAATGCGGCTCGCGTGGCGCTGGGTTTTGGAGCCAAAGTCACCCTGGTTGACCTGAACCTGAACCGCCTGCGCGAGATTGACGACATTTTTGGCGGACGGGTGTATACCCTGGCCTCCAACAGCTACAACGTGGCGCATGCCACGCGCGAAGCCGACCTGGTGATCGGCGCCGTGCTGATTCCGGGGGCGACAGCGCCCCGTGTAGTGACTCGCGCCATGGTCGCCCAGATGAAGAAGGGCGCTGTAATCGTGGACGTAGCCATCGACCAGGGCGGCTGTGTGGAAACGGCGCGGCCCACTTCGCATTCCAACCCCAGCTTTGTCGTGGATGGTGTGGTGCACTACTGCGTGACGAATATGCCGGGCGCGGTGCCCAATACTTCCACTCTTGCGCTGACCAACTCGACATTCCCTTATTTGTTGCGAATCGCGAACTTGGGCGCGCGCGAAGCGCTCAAGCAGGATGTGGGGCTGGCCGAGGGGTTGAATACGTGGCTTGGCACGTTGACCCACCGCGGCGTGGCCGAAAGCCAGCACCGCGTATGCACAGCGGCCGCCAGCGTACTGTCCTGATCGCCTTCTGATGCTCCGTTGGTTGCCCTACAATGGTGATTCACTGGGAGGACATCATGGAACGCCGTCATTTTCTCGCTGCTTCTCTTGCCGCTTCAGCCGTAGCCGTCACACGGGACGCCGTGGCTCAGGCGCCGTCAGGGCGCACGCGCGAGTTCTACCAGTTGCGTCGCTACAGCCTGCAGAACGGCCCGCAGCTCAAGCTGACTGAAAGCTACTTCGCCGATGCACTTATCCCGGCGCTGACCCGCATAGGCATGGGTCCGGTGGGCGCATTCCGGCAGGAAATCGGGCAGGAGACGCCGGTGTTCTTCCTCCTGATTCCGGGCTCCTCCGTCGAGACGCTGGCGGAGTTGGATCTCCGCCTTGGTAAGGATGAGGATTTCCTCAAGTCGGCCGCCCCGTACTGGAACGCAACCGCGGCAGCTCCGGCATACCAGCGCGTAGAGATTTCCCTGCTCGCGGCGTTTGAAGGCTGGCCGAAGCTGACACCCCCGGCTTCCTCGGCAACCAAGGCCAAGCGCATCTTTCAACTGCGCACCTACGAGAGCCCCAGCGAAGGCGACCACGTACGCAAAGTGGAGATGTTTCATGCCGGCGAATTTGATATCTTCGTCAATGCCGGCTGCCACCCGGTCTTCTTCGCGGATTCGTTGATTGGCCCTCGGCTGCCAAACCTGACGTACATGCTTACCTTCGCGGATATCGACGAACTGAACGCCAAATGGGACGTCTTCCGCAACGATCCGGCATGGAAGAAGCTCTCGACCAACCCCCGCTACGCCTCCGACCAGCTTGTCACCAACATCACCAACCTGGTTCTAAGCCCGATGGCGTCGTCGCAACTCTAGGCCCCTGACCTCTCGATGTTGTACCAATCCTTGCGGCGTACTTGTTCTTGCCGCAAGGGTGGGAAACCAAGGAGTCAGCCAGTCACGGATCCGGGGTCTGTGCAGCCGCGCCACCGTTCAATTTCTGCCTCCTTTTCACAGCTCGCTCTATAATCGCCGCATGCCAGTTCCGACCGATTCGCGGCGGCGCGCGGTGGTTCTTATGGGAGCCGGCGTGTTGCTGTTTTTCGCGCTCCTGGGCGCACTGCAGGCCTTCAACTTCTCCAGCGTCCGCTTTCTGAGTCCAGAGACTGCCGGAGAAACGCTGGCCTTTACCGGCCTCACCGTAGTGGTGTTTCTGGCCCTGCTGGTGCTGTTGCTCCTCCTGCTCAGAAATATCCTCAAGCTCTATGCGGACCAGAGCAGCAGTGCTCTGGGCGCGCGTCTGCGCACACGCATGGTGCTTGGCGCGGTGCTGATTGCCCTGGCCCCAGCCGTCTTCATGTTCTTTTTCAGCTACCTGCTGATGAACAACTCCATAGACCGCTGGTTCTCTCCCAACACCTCCGAATTGCGCGAGGACTCCACCCGCGTCGTGCTGGAACTGGCGCAGTACGTCACCAGCAATGCGCGCGGCGAGGCGGAGTCCATTGCAACCTCCGGTGCGCCCGACCGCGGAATGCCCGATCTGCAGGATGTGCTTGGCACTCACCGCATTACGCTGGACGGCGGCTTTGTTGTGGTCTACGGCAAAGACAGGCAGATACTCGCCACCTTTCAGGCCCCGCCGGAGTCCAGTCCAGCCAGCCTGATTCCCTGGCTGCCGGAAAAGACCGATGAAGGCGAGCAGGGAGTTGCCGTTCCGCTTCATGGCCCGCTTTCTCAAAGCCTCTTCACTTCTGCGCAGCGCAACGACGAGCCCGTCATCCGTATTGCGGGTCGGGACTACGCTCTGGGCATGGCGGCCACCGCATCGGGCAAGGTGGTGATCGCGGCATTGCCCATGCCCGAAGGTCTCAGCCAGACCACCGCGCGCATCCGCATTGGGGCCGCCGCCTACTGGGAGCTGTTCCGTACGCGTCACCGCATCCGCTCCACCTTCTTCCTCATGTTGTTGCTCATTACCGTGGTGGTCTTCTTTTCCAGCGTGTGGCTTGCCTTGTTTTTATCCAAGCAGATTACGCGTCCGGTCGAGGCGCTGGCCGATGCTATGGACGAGATTGCCGCGGGCAAATACGACTACCGCGTTGCCCTCATTTCTACCGGAGAAATGGCGGAACTGGTGCGCTCGTTCAACCACATGGCCGCCGATCTTGATGCCAGCCGCCAATTGGCCGAGAGCTCGTCGGCGCAGTTGACCGCCGCCAACTTGGCCATTGAAGAGCGCCGCCGTGAGCTCGAAACCATCGTCGAAACCATTCCCAGCGGCGTGGTCACGCTCGACGGTGCAGGAGCCGTTCTCCAGGCCAATCGCGCCTTTGCCGTCCTGATGGGCCAGCGCGAAGACGCGGATTTGCGCGGGCAGAAGCTCGATGCGCTGTTGCCTCCCGAGTGCGTGGACGATCTGGCCGCAGTCATCCGCCGCGGCCAGCGTATGGGCGCGGCTTCCACTGAGATTGAGTTCCATGCCCGCAACCGTCCCATGCACCTGGCCGTAACCAGTGCCCGGCTTGAGCTCGCCCATGGCCAGACGGGAACTGTGTTGGTGGTGGAAGACACCACCGAGCTGCTGCGCGCCCAGCGCCAACTGGCATGGAAGGAAGTGGCGCAGCGCGTGGCCCACGAAATCAAGAACCCGCTCACCCCGATTGCACTTTCGGCGGAGCGCATCGGCCGCCATCTTGACCGCAGCCAGCCTGATTCGCCCGCCATTATCCGCAAGTGCAGCGAAGTGATTCTGGGCTGCGTCGGCACTCTGCGCACGCTGGTCGATCAGTTCTCGGCGCTGGCGCAGTTTCCCGCGCCGCAACCGCGCGCCTGCGATATGAACCAGGTGGCAGAGGAGGCGTTGGCGCTGTTTGCCGGCCGTCTCAACGGTATCACCGTCCGGCGCGACCTGGAGCCTGGTTTGCCCATGGTTCTGGCCGATCCTGAGTCCATTCGCCGCGCCATCGCCAACCTCATCGACAACGCCGCCGAGGCCATGCAGGGCAGCCTGTTGCGCGTGTTGGGCATCAGTAGTTGCCTCAGTGAAGACGGTGCGGCCGTGGAACTCACCATCTCCGACACCGGTCACGGCCTCACGGATGAAATTCGCGAGCGTCTGTTTCTGCCTTTCTACTCCACCAAGCATCGCGGCACAGGCCTCGGCCTTTCCATCGCCGCCAAGATCGTGCAGGAGCATGGCGGCTCCATCCGCGCTGAAAGCAACAGCCCCAAGGGCGCGTGTTTCCTGGTGAGCCTGCCATTGATGGAGCCTGCCGCACAGTCTGAGGCGGTGGCCGGCGCGGCTGAGCCGGCCAGCGGGGTGCGCTCATGAATCACGTTCTGGTGGTGGACGACGAGGCGGACATTCGCACCTCGCTTGAAGAGATTTTGCGTGAAGAAGGCTACGGAGTGGCCACCGCGGCTACAGCGGCTGAAGCCATGGTCCTCATCGAAGACGCGCCTTATGACGCCGTGCTGCTCGATATCTGGCTTCCCGACCGCGACGGGCTCGATGTGCTGGCCGACATTCACGTGCTTGCGCCGGAGACGCGGCCTGAGGTCGTCATCATCTCCGGTCACGGAACCATTGAAGCCGCGGTAAAGGCCACCAAGCTCGGCGCATACGACTTCCTTGAGAAGCCGCTCTCGCTTGACCGCACCTTGATCGTGCTCAAGAATGCTGTCGAAGCGCGCCGCCTCCGTGCTGAGAATCTCGAGTTCAAGCGCCAGTTCAACGTGGGTTCCGTGCTCACCGGTGAAAGCGTGCCGGTCAAGGCGTTGCGCCAGCAGATCCGCCTCATGGCGCCCAGCAACGGCCGCGTGCTCATCTACGGCGAATCGGGCACCGGCAAGGAATTGATTGCGCGCGCCATTCATGCTGAGAGCCAGCGCAAGGACCGCGTATTTATTGAGCTCAACTGCGCCGCCATTCCCGAAGCACACATTGAGGCGGAGCTGTTCGGCTATCGCCACGGAGCCCAGCCCGGCGGTCCGCCCGAGCAGCGAGGCACCCTCGAACGCGCCGACGGCGGTTCGCTCTTCCTCGACGAAGTGGGCGACATGAGCCTCAAGACGCAGGCCAAGGTGCTGTCCGCCCTCGACGATCAGCTCTTCACGCCCGTCGGCGGCACGCAGCCCTTGCGCGTGGATGTGCGCCTCATCGCTTCCACCAATAAGGATCTCGAAGAAGAGATCGGCAAGGGCAACTTCCGCGAGGATCTTTTCTACCGCCTCAACGTCGTTCCATTCTTCGTTCCGCCGCTGCGCGAGCGCAAGCAGGATATCCCCCTCCTCGCGCGCGAGTTTCTTGCCGAGTTTGGCCGCCAGTACGGCCGCCCGCGCATGGAGATCGGCGAAGACGCCCTTGAAGTGCTGGCCCAGTATCACTGGCCCGGCAATGTGCGCGAGTTGAAGAATGTCATCGAGCGCGTGCTCATCCTCAATCCCCGCACCCTGCGCATTGAGCGCAAGCATCTGCCGCCGCTCACCCACAAAGCCGGAACCCGCTCCACTGAGGAGTTTTCAAGCCTCCAGCAGGCCCGCGACGCCTACGAGCGCGAATACATCCTCAAAAAGCTTGAGGAAGCGCGCAACAACGTAAGCCGCGCCGCCGAGTTGCTGGGCTTGGAGCGCAGTCACCTCTATCGCAAGATGAAGGCCCTCGCCATCAGCGTCCGCGAATAATCGGGTGCCCATGTCTGGATTCTCAAACATGGGAAACCTCAGTACTCACTTATGCAATGGAACTCGGATCACTCAGGTTCCGCACTAAAATAGAGTGTTGAAGGGATTCTCATGCCCGTCATCCTCAACCGCCCCAACCTGCTCCACTTGAATGGCTTCACCCGTGTCGAGCGGCTCAAAAGTGTCGCCGCCCTGCGCGAGGCCATCGTCGGCAGCCACGGCTGGGTCACGGACTTCTACGAGTTCTCAAATCTTTCCATCTGCCTGCAATTCGAAATTCCCATAGAGCATCTGCCCCTGCTCGCCGAGTCGCTGTTAGACGCGGGGGTGAAATTCAGCACCCGCAGCGAGTCAATTCTCTACACCCTGGGGCCGGAGATGGCCACCGGTCCCATTCAGTGCACCCTGCAGGTTCTGTTCATTCACAACGAGCCCGATCTTCGCCGCAAAGTCCTCGCCGTCCCCGGCTAATTGCCTGACGCTCGATAAAAGGGGCGCCTCAGGTCCGGATTCTCGGACCGGGGATATGCGACCGGCACAGAGCCCGCCGGGCAGGCCGCACCGATCACTGAAATTTCAGTCCAAAGAAAAAGCTACAGCCAGTTCCTTGATCACGCTCTCGGACATGGGCGCGACTTTGCCTAAAGGACGGCTGTTGATGAGTGCCTCGGCGGTCGACTCCAGCACTTCCAGGCGATCGAACGCATCCAGGATGCTGGTGCCCAGAACCAGGACGCCATCGTTCTCAAGAAGCGCAATGGGATTGCGCGGAGACATGCGCCGCGCTAGTTCCTCGCCATCTGCGAACTGCATCCCAAAGGGAATCTTCTGCACTTCGCGCAGAAACACATAGCTTTCAGGAATGGTTCGAGAATCACATGGGCTGTCAGTTACGCTGAATGCCGTTCCATTCACAGGAGATGCATTCACGATGGCGGTAATCTGGGGATAACGGCGGTAGACGGCCTGGTGGGTCTGTGTCGCGCGGCTCGGCATCTTGCCGCGCTCTCGTGCGCCTTTTGAGATAAGAACGAAATCGTCAAGTTCTACCGCGCTCCGATCCAGGACATGCGGCGTAATTAGAAACGAGTCATCGTCCAACCGGGCAGAAAAGCTGCCCGCCCTGCTTATCAGCAAGCGTTGCTGATATCCGCGGCGGATAAATTCGGCCAGTTGACGCCGGGCTTCTTTCTCGCGGCTGTCGGCTGGGTCTCGATCAAACTCCGCAAAATTGGGAAGCTCCTTTTGCGAAAGCGCCAGTTGCTCCTCGCCGAGATAATGGACATTGCCGAGCAGGCTCGCCTTGATGATTGTCTTGGCCGTGAATTCAAACATCTCAAACCGTTGGAAAGCCTCTTGCAAATTCGCGCCGCCCACGCAAACTCCGTGGTTTTCGAGAATCACGCAATTGAAATTCTGCTTGAAGATCGCGGCAATCTCCTTGCCCAGGGCCGGGCTTCCCGGCAGCGCGTAGGGGGCAAAACCTCCTGCACCGCAAATGCGGCTGGCCTGGTGAAAGAGCCGCGTATCCGGAACCTCTCCAACGATGCTGAAGGCGACCAAGGCTACCGGATGGGCATGCACAATCGCTCGAATGTCCGGCCGAACCGCATAGATCGCCTGGTGGAAGGGCAGCTCAGACGACGGAGGGTGAAGGCCTTCCGCCGTGCCGTTTGCCCGGATGCAGACAATATCGTCCCGCCGCAGACTGCCCTTGTCCACCCGCGCCGGTGTAACCCAGACGTCTCCATTTGCGTCTCGAATCGAAAGGTTGCCGCCGGAGGTGGTCGTCATTCGATAGCGATAGATGCGATCCATCATCTGCATCAGTGCATCGCGTGGATGAAGCAGATTAGCCTGTGACGTCATAAGCACCTCAAAACGCGTTGACTCGAACCCAGCGGGCAGGTTCCCATATTCTCGCGAGCCAGTCGACTGCAGGTAATTGTAATCACCCCGACTGCCTCAACTGGCGGCGGGCACACCCACGACTTCAACTCACCTTTGCAGGGAGTTTCTCCGTATCCTGTCCGCAAACGAACAGAAAATCGCGAAAGCGGCCAGCCGCATCCGGATTCCCAATCCGCCCTTCCCCGCCGTACCCCATAGAATCAATGGCTTGGCCGGTGCATCACTCTCGCGGCTTTGGCAGGCAAATTGCCCGTAAAGATCGTACTACGCGGAGGTCTGCGATGGCCTATTTCGAACGAATGCGCGATGTGATCTCGGGCCCGTTCAGTCCCGAAGTGATCCGGCAGCGGACGGCGGCGGGCTGGCAGATGGTGTCAATTGAGTGGCGGCGGGAATTGCCAGACAGGGAAGCGCCGGCTGAAGGCGTCTTCGCCGAAGAAATCCCCTACGGCCTCCGCATCTCCGAGGACTGCAAGCGCCTTGAGATCGAGCCCCAGGAGAACAAGGTGCTGATCGCCATGATGGATCTGCTGGCCCAGGATTTTTCCTACTCCAGCATCGTCAGCGACCTGAATGAAAAGGGCTACCGGACGCGCGAAGGCCGCATGTGGACCCGCATTGCTGTCTTCAACATGATGCCCCGCTTGATCGACGTAGGCCCGCGGTTGTTTTCCAGCGAAGAGTGGGAGAAGCGGCGGCTGAAGCTGGCCAGGGCAAAAGCGCCTGAGGTCTAAGTGCGTGCCTCTTAGCGTAGAGCGGCTCACTTCTTGTCGATGGGGCCCAGCGACCCAGGATTGTCTCCCATTGCCGGGTCTACCCTGAAGTCCCAGATCGATTGGTTGATATCTGAGGCGGAGAGAATCTCCACCAGCGCGTATTCGCCGATGAGTAAGTGTTTTTCGGGCGTCAGCTTGAGCCAGCGTTTACCCGGCAGCACTTCGACTTTGGTAGGAATCACGTCCTCGCTCTGGGTGACCTTCCCGCCCTGGCTTACTTGGATTGCGCCCACGATGCGCACCGCCTGCCGCTCGTCTACGTGCACAATGGCGAAACCCGAAGTCGGCGAATGCGCTCCATGCTTGCGATTGGCCACTTCTTTCGCGCCGCCCGTATTCACCGTGATGCCGTGGGTGAGGACACTTTCCGCATTTTCCTGCACTCCCAGTGAGAGATAAAAGGCCGGATCGTTGACATGCAGATGCACCTTTGCATGCGCCCCATCCAGCTCCAGGTTGGCTTTTGAAACTGCCAGCGGGTTCAGCGTACTCAGGCCGTGACGGGCCTTGGCATTCATGTTCAGGTCAGATGACACCAGTTCCACCAGTTCCGGTGTGCCCTGGAAGGTGTCGAGCGCAAAAACACCGTCTTCATCGGGTAATTCCAATCCCTTGGCCACCTCGGGCATGCTGTCTTTCCGCTCCGTGCGCTCCGTCGCCTCTTCCTTATCCAGTTCTTCGGCCTCCTTCATGGCCGAGGAAGGCTCTTCGCTGGTAGCAGGGGTGTTGTGATCACGCTCCCACTTGCGCGTCGCATCCCAGTCCACCAGGTCGGTGGGCAGCTCTTCCCAGTCGCCGGCCCGTTCCAGCGAGATGTAGCGCACCCGTTCGCCCACTATCTCGTACTTGCGTACCAGTTGGTAGGTGCCGTCCTTCAGAATGAGGCGGTGGTTGGTGCCCATTCCTGGCACGCCGGGCTGCAGCGGGAGCGGCTTCTGGTCCGGAGCATTCTGCTGTGCCATCAGTGGCCCGGTTGCCATCAGCAAGCTGGCCAGGCCCACCCCGAACAGGCGCCGCAAGTGAAAGATATTGTTCATTGCCCCACAGTTTAGACGAGCCGGCTCTGCCATGGTTGGCCGCTCGCCCCACTGAAATTCGCCCCGCTGCGTGACCTTCACCGCAAATGCGCATCTAATTCCTGTGTATTCTTAAAGAGGAGGGGATTCTGTTCACCGGATTCCAGGCGCGTTACTCAGGCCGTCGCCGCAAGCCAGTTGCTTTTGCGGGGATGATGTTGGTGTGCCTGGCGTTGCTGGCCCTTCTCGCGGTTGTCCAGGTGGCGCACGTCCATGCTGCTACCAGCGATGCGGATCATTGCCCGCTGTGTATCGTCATGCACACGGCCGCGCCCATCGCTGCTGCGGCTGCCGTCATTCTCCTGGTGCCGTTCGCTGATGCTGCGCCTCTCCTTGAAGTCCGCCCGCTCACCCGCCACTGGCACCCGACCCTCTTCATCCGTCCTCCGCCCACCGGCCATCAGGGCACTATTCCGGTTTCCTGGCTGGCCTGATTGTTGAACGGCTCATCGTCCTTGGGACGGTTGAGTCAATTGGCATTCTCCTTGAGCTGATCGAAAACGGAATGATGCCGTCGCTGCAAAAGACGCAGCCGTGCGTTTCATTGCGCGGTTTGGTTTCTGCATCGTTCAGCCATTACTCGGAGGTATGCCATGTCGCTCAATCGCGGCACAGTTCCTTTCATTCTTCCACTCGTTATCTTCGTGGGCATTATTCTCGTCTTCCCTGCGGCCCGGGCGCAAAGCGGCAATGCCGGCACGGTTCGTGGAACTCTCACCGATCCCTCTGGTGCCGTTGTTCCCAACGCTGTGGTCCATCTGGTCAACGACATCAGCGGCTTCGACCGCGCTGAGACCACCAACGCACAGGGCCAATTCGTGTTTTCGAACGTGCCCTTCAACCCTTATCGGATTAGCGCCACCGTCGACGGCTTCGCTCCGTTGAACCATGCCGTCGAAATTCGTTCGTCGGTGGGGACGAACGTAAAGCTGACGCTGCAGGTTGCCGGAAACAGCCAGACCGTTACCGTCGAAGCCGGTGGTGACCTGGTTGAGGATGATCCAACCTTCCATACCGACGTGGACCGCGATTTGTTCATCAAGGTGCCACTGGAGAGCCAGTCCTCGACGCTCAGTTCCCTGGTTACACTGTCTACTCCAGGTGTAGCCGCCGACTCGAATGGCCTCTTTCATGGCCTTGGGGACCACGCATCCAACTCATTTTCTGTGGATGGCCAGTCCATTACAGACCAGCAAAGCAAGGTCTTCTCCAACCAGCTTCCCGCTGATTCGATTCAGTCTATCGAGGTCATCTCCGGCGCGCCGCCCGCAGAGTACGGCGGCAAGACAAGTCTGGTGATTGTGGCTACGACGCGGTCAGGACAGGGTGTCACCAAACCCACGGGCAGCATTAACAGCTCGTACGGCGCCTTTGGGTCGGCCGCCGCCGGGTTCGATCTGGCCTACGGCGGCAAGAACTGGGGAAACTTCGGAGAGGTTGACGCACTGAATTCCGGGCGTTTTCTCGATCCTCCAGAGTTCACCGTCTTCCACGACAAGGGCAACGAGCAGAATGTCTTCGATCGTGTCGATTACAGCTTCAACTCGGTTAACTCAATTCACCTTGACCTGAACTACAGTCGATCCTGGTTTCAGACACCCAACGCTTTCCAAAACCTCAACGTGCAGAACGTGGTCAGCGGCGGCGCAAGTACCAACCCGGTCTTCGACAGCGTCGGCGACACCGACCAGCATTCAAAGATCCAGACATTCAATATCTCGCCAACCTATACGCGGGTGGTGGGCGGGAACTCCGTACTCAATTTTGGCGCCTATGTCCGCAAGGACTTCTACAACTACTACCCGAGCGGCAATGCACTGGCCGATCTGGGACCGGCGACACTGCAGACCTCCTCGATCTCTCAGACCCGTACGCTCACCAATGCCGCAGTCCACTCTGACTTCGATTACTCCAGGGGAATGCACACCTTCAAGGCCGGAGTAGTTTACGGCCAGACCTTCCTCCGCGAGAACGACAATCTGGGCATCGTGGATTCGACCTATCCCCTTAGTGCTCCATGTGTGGATGTCAACGGCGACCCTTTGCCGGGTTACTCCGATCCCACAGCATGCGACGGCATCGTGGCGCTCAAAAACCCCAATTACAACCCGGTCCTGGCGCCATACGATCTAACCCGTGACGGTGGTGAATACAATTTCATCGGCCACACCGACGTCAAAGAGATGGCCATGTATATCGAGGACCAGATCAAGGCTGGCAATTGGCTCTTCAACCTGGGCATTCGCGGAGACATCTACAACGGCCTCACGTCGACGCAACAGGCAGAGCCCCGTGTGGGGATCGGCTACCACATCCAGCCCAGCAGCACGGTGCTAAGCCTTTCTTACGCTCGCACCTTGGAAACGCCGTTTAATGAGAACCTGGTCCTATCCAGCAGCGGATGTCTGAATGCCGTGCTGGCGCCGCTCCTCGCTTGCACGCAAGGCGTCTCTGGGACTTTGGCCCCTGGTTTCCGCAATGAGTTCCACGCCGGCTTCCAGCAAGCCTTCGGCAAGAAGGTAGTCGTGAGTGGCGAATACATCTGGAAATACACGCACAATGCATTCGACTTCAGCATCCTCGGCAATACGCCCATCACCTTCCCTATCGACTGGCACAATTCGAAGATTCCGGGCTATGCGCTTCATGTTGAAGTTCCGCAGTACCACAACATGAGCGCTTACATTGTCATGTCTTCTGTGGCCGCCCGCTTCTATCCGCCGCAAGTTGCTGGCGCAGGTGCCACGGTGGGCCAAACCGGGCTCCCGTTCCGAATCGATCACGACGAGAAATTCAACCAGACCTCGCATCTCCAGTACACGCTTCCGGGCCACAATTTCATCAGTGGCCTGTGGGGCGGGTTCAATTGGCGCTACGACAGCGGCTTGGTCGCTGGTTCCACGCCCTGCTACGGCGCCACCGATCCCAACACTCCCTGCGGAAACAGCACCACAACGCTTAACGGCCAGCCCGCAATCGCAATGGTGGACACTAACATCCCGCCCAGCCCGGTAACAAACGGTGTCCCACTCTCCCTGACTGCCGACGAAGAGTTTCAGGCGGGATTCGCCTGTGGCGCAGACAAGGCAACGCCTACGCACGCCTTGCAATCGGTTTGCCCGGCCTCGGAGTTCACCTCGAGCCTTATTCGGATCCCTGCCCCCAACGCTGGCGACAACGACCACAACCCCCAGCGCATCGCGCCGCGCAGTCTCTTTGACGCTTCGCTCGGCAAGGACAACATCTTTCACGCGGATCGCTACAAGGTGAACTTCGATCTCACGGCGATCAATCTGACAGACAAGTACGCGCTCTATAACTTCCTGTCGACGTTCAGCGGAACGCACTATGTAACTCCGCGTGCTCTGACCGCGAAAATTACGCTGAACTTTTAGCTCTCGACACTTGCGGGTGGACGGCAGCGGGGAGCAAACTTTCTCCATGCCCGCCGCCCGCATAACTCACTTTGGTATCCCGTTATTGCTTTGCTCCGCGGTTCTCGCGACATCTGGCCATGCTCAATCTTCCCCGCAGGGCATGTCGCCCAAGGTTCTCACCATGCTGCAGCGGCAGGTGGGCATGGATGACCACTTGCCCAACGACAAGAACCCTTCAGGGCTGCACATCCAGTTCTCCAAAATAGGCGAGAGCAACGAGGAGGCGGGCCACTTCGCCATCTACCGGGCCTATGTGCCCGGCGCTCCTAAGGACCAGACGTACGTGCGGGCTATCTGGAAGGTCGGCGCCGATCCCGAATTCATGCCCGGCGATGTCTATCTCAATTCGCAGGGGCTGATGATGACCAAGGCGCCTCGCCCCGATCAGGAATACAAGGCCATCGTTGACGCCGACGATGAGGTCGAGTTTTCCTTTCAGGCGGCGCGCGGCGAACCGGTTCGAGTCCTTTTCACCACGCCCGATGGAAAGCTGGTGATACCAGGCACCATCGTGCCCTTTCCGATTCAGGGCCGGGATAGACAATGCAAGCTTGAAGCCCGGTTGGCTCTGCCTGAAGCAGCGGCCGTGCTCATCTACGCCGACGGTCTGTCGCCCAACTCCGACATTCCTTATCAGACCTTTTCTGAGGGCCAATCGCATACCGGCACTTTGCATACCAACGCCCACGGCCACGCGGTCAGGATCGACCTTCCCTATGTCACGGGCAAAGACTCCGGCAACCTCAAAGTGGCCATCACAACCAAGGATTGCTCTGCCTCAGTCGAGATCCCGTGGGGCAAGGGCAGTTACAAGCCGTTTTAAGGCGCATCGCAACCGAACGCCCTCTCCGGCATCGTCAAGCGCCATAAACCTGGTGCCCCATGTCTCGCTTTTGAGACATGGGAAGCCACCTACCTCAGTCCGCGAGCTTGGGTGCCCCATGTCTCGCTTTTGAGACATGGGAA